>NZ_BAAAFX010000001.1:0-1927 GCF_039523755.1 Tatumella terrea
TAGCCGCTGAAGGCTGACTGGTGTTACCGGCGGCATCAGTGACCGTGGTGGTGATGCTGTGGCTGCCGTCGGCCAGTACCGGCAGGGTGCTGCTCCAGCTGCCGTCGCTGCCCGCGGTGGCGGTGCCGATGGCTTTACCGTTGTCGAGGATAGTGACGGTGTCGCCGGCTGCCGCGGTCCCTTTCAGGACCGGGGTGGTGTCGTTAGTATCTGCTCCGGCCAGATTCTTACCGTTACCGTCGGTCAGTTCGACATCACCGGCTGCTGCCGGCGCCGTGGTCTCGACCGTGACAGGGATCGCGGCCGAAGGCTGACTGGTGTTACCGGCGGCATCGGTGACCGTGGTGGTGATACTGTGGCTGCCGTCGGCCAGAGCCGGCAGGGTGCTGCTCCAGCTGCCGTCACTGCCTGCCGTGGCGGTACCGATGGCTTTGCCGTTGTCGAGGATAGTGACGGTGTCGCCGGCTGCCGCAGTCCCTTTCAGGACCGGGGTGGTGTCGTTAGTATCTGCTCCGGCCAGATTCTTACCGTTACCGTCGGTCAGTTCGACATCACCGGCTGCTGCCGGCGCCGTGGTCTCGACCGTGACAGGGATCGCGGCCGAAGGCTGACTGGTGTTACCGGCGGCATCGGTGACCGTGGTGGTAATACTGTGGCTGCCGTCGGCCAGAGCCGGCAGGGTGCTGCTCCAGCTGCCGTCGCTGCCCGCGGTGGCGGTGCCGATGGCTTTACCGTTGTCGAGGATAGTGACGGTGTCGCCGGCTGCCGCGGTGCCTTTGAGAACCGGGGTGGCATCGTTACTGGCTTTCCCGCTCAGATCGTCCCCGGCGGAATCGGTCAGCGTCACGTTGGCTGCTGCTGCCGGCGCCGTGGTATCGACCGTCACAGGAATGGCGGCCGAAGGCTGGCTGGTATTGCCGGCGGCATCGGTGACGGTGGTGGTGATGCTGTGGCTGCCGTCGGCCAGGGCCGGCAGGGTGCTGCTCCAGCTGCCGTCGCTGCCTGCCGTGGCGGTGCCGATGACTTTACCGTTGTCCAGAATAGTGACGGTGTCGCCGGCTGCCGCGGTCCCTTTGAGGATCGGGGTGGCATCGTTACTGGCTTTCCCGCTCAGATCGTCCCCGGCGGAATCGGTCAGCGTCACGTTGGCTGCTGCTGCCGGCACCGTGGTCTCGACCGTGACAGGGATCGCGGCCGAAGGCTGGCTGGTGTTACCGGCGGCATCAGTGACGGTGGTGGTGATACTGTGGCTGCCGTCAGTCAGGGCCGGCAGGGTGCTGCTCCAGCTGCCGTCGCTGCCTGCCGTGGCGGTACCGATGGCTTTACCGTTGTCGAGGATAGTGACGGTGTCGCCGGCTGCTGCGGTGCCTTTGAGGATCGGGGTGGCATCGTTACTGGTCTTCCCGCTGAGATCGCCTCCGGCGGAATCGGTTAAAATGGTATCGGTTCCAGGAGCAGGTGCCAAAGTAGTGATCACCGTGTTCACTGGTGCCGAAGGCTGGCTGGTATTGCCGGCGGCATCGGTGACGGTGGTGGTGATGCTGTGGCTGCCGTCGGCCAGGGCCGGCAGGGTGCTGCTCCAGCTGCCGTCACTGCCTGCCGTGGCGGTGCTGATGGCTTTACCGTTGTCGAGGATAGTGACGGTGTCGCCGGCTGCCGCGGTGCCTTTCAGGACCGGGGTGGTGTCATTTGTCTCCGCCCCGGACAGGTTATTACCGTTACCGTCGGTCAGTTCGACATCACCGGCTGCTGCCGGCGGTGTGGTCTCGACCGTGACAGGAATGGCGGCCGAAGGCTGGCTGGTGTTGCCGGCCGCATCGGTGACCGTGGTGGTAATACTGTGGCTGCCGTCGGCCAGGGCCGGCAGGGTGCTGCTCCAGCTGCCGTCACTGCCTGCCGTGGCGGTACCGATGGCTTTGCCGTTGTC
>NZ_BAAAFX010000002.1:0-478891 GCF_039523755.1 Tatumella terrea
CGGAAAAGATAAGTGCTGAAAGCATCTAAGCACGAAACTTGCCCCGAGATGAGTTCTCCCTGACTCCTGGAGAGTCCTGAAGGGACGTTGAAGACGACGACGTTGATAGGCCGGATGTGTAAGTGCAGCGATGCATTGAGCTAACCGGTACTAATGACCCGTGAGGCTTAACCTTACAACGCCAGAGGCGTTTTGCGAGAGACGCAAAGAATTTTCAGCGAAGTTCCGGATTGCTAATTTAACAATTTAGTGGGAATGAAAGATTTTACGTTCAGACAAGGCGGTAACCGCGCGATGAGAAGGAGCATACATGAGTATGTGACTGAACAGCGCAAGGGAAACCAACGCCGTATGAACGTAAAAGATTCATTTCCGCACCAAGATTTGCCTGGCGGCAAGAGCGCGGTGGTCCCACCTGACCCCATGCCGAACTCAGAAGTGAAACGCCGTAGCGCCGATGGTAGTGTGGGGTCTCCCCATGCGAGAGTAGGGAACTGCCAGGCATCCAATTTAAAGTGCTGATATGGCTCAGTTGGTAGAGCGCACCCTTGGTAAGGGTGAGGTCCCCAGTTCGACTCTGGGTATCAGCACCAGTTATACAATTAAGTAAAAAGAATTTGCCTGGCGGCAAGAGCGCAATGGTCCCACCTGAACCCATGCCGAACTCAGAAGTGAAACGTTGTAGCGCCGATGGTAGTGTGGGGTCTCCCCATGCGAGAGTAGGGAACTGCCAGGCACCAAATCAAGTAGAAGGCCCTGTCTGATGACAGGGCCTTTTATTTTGCGTGTAATATAAGCAGAAAATGGCTGAAAAGGCCGGATTTTCTCTGCTGAACGTCAGAAGGCCACCCGGAAGGGTGGCCTTTTTGCGTTTAATCCTCAGTAAAACGGCGACTAAAACCGGCCGGAAGCTGTTTTCTGCCCTTTTTATCGCGCAATCCATCGTCTTTTGCGAAGCGTTGCTAAACTAAGCTGAAACATTTTCATCATTGGCTAATCATTCTCGACTTTTCTGCAGACCCACGTTAGTCTTGGCTGTCTGGATGTCTAAACGTTTATATGGTTAAAAAAAGGTGTCAGGTAATGCCAATCAGAGTGCCGGATGAACTCCCTGCAGTAAATTTTTTACGTAATGAAAATGTCTTTGTCATGACCTCATCCCGTGCGCTGGTGCAAAATATCCGGCCGCTAAAAATTCTGATCCTTAACCTGATGCCCAAAAAGATAGAAACTGAAAACCAGTTTCTGCGCCTGCTTTCTAACTCACCACTGCAGTTAGATATTCAGTTACTGCGGATTGATAACCGTGAATCCAGAAACACGCCAACAGAGCATCTGGACACGTTTTACCGTAATTTCGCCGATATTCGTGATGAAAACTATGACGGTCTGATTGTCACCGGCGCGCCGCTGGGGCTGGTCGACTTTGATGATGTGGCTTACTGGCCACAGATCCAGCAGGTATTACACTGGGCGAAAGATCACGTTACTTCCACGCTGTTTGTCTGCTGGGCGGTTCAGGCGGCACTGAATATTCTTTATGGTTTACCTAAAATAACCCGTCAGCAAAAGTTATCGGGTGTCTATCAGCACAGCCTGGTACAGCCGCATGCATTACTGACCCGGGGATTTGATGACCAGTTTCTGGCCCCTCATTCACGCTATGCCGATTTTCCGACGGAAATTATCCGCGAACATACGGATCTGGATCTGTTTGCTGTCTCCGAAGAGACCGGAGCCTATCTGATGGCAAGCCGGGATAAGCGTCTGGTCTTTGTGACCGGCCATCCGGAGTATGATTCACATACCCTGGCCGACGAATATTTGCGGGACATCGGTGCCGGGATTGATTCGCCGCTGCCTTATAATTATTTTCCGGGCAATAATTGTCGCCTGACACCGCAAGCCAGCTGGCGCAGTCATGGGCATCTGCTGTTTTCAAACTGGCTGAATTATTATGTTTACCAGATAACTCCGTATGATCTGAAACATATGACACCCACCCTGGATTAATCCCTCCTTAATAAGCGAAGTCAGGCGCAGATGAGCCTTAGGGAATATTTGCGCCGCTAAAATATTTGCCGGCGACCAGCAGGGTCTCCTGATCTTCTTCGGCCAGCGGAGTCCCGCCGGGGCGTCCGGTAATGTGTCTCAGCCTCAGCTGTTCATTATACATCCTGAGTCCATGGACCGGGTTAACCGGCATCCGTCAGGATCGCTGTGGCGGTGTGCCGCCGTCTTGCTTAACCCGGCCGTGTCAGCCTTGCGGTGAGTTGCTGCCTGGCTTGTGACCTCTTCACCGCCAAATTCACCGTTTACCACGGTATTTTACCGAATGCAGAATCCCGGGGTGACGGTAAGAAGTCTGCCAGTACCATAGCGACCGCCAGTAAATCTGCACTGCCGCCGGGGCTTAGCCGCCGCAGAGTAAAGTGACGGTCCATTTCCTCCAGTTCAGCGACTCCCCAGGGGGTCATCAGTGTCTGCTGCGCAGAGTGGCGTACGTACTGCAACCCCTCTATCCCTCCCCGGGAAACCAGATTACTGTCTGCATTGACGGCCATCAGCCTTAACAAAGCATTATGGTGTTGCCGGTCGCCGCTTTCCTGGTGCCAGTAAGGCAGCACATACCGGCGGACGGTAAGAAACCCGCTTTCTGCTTCTCCTCTGGCACCGGTCAGGGAATACCGTTGATAGAGCCTGGCCCCCGCAGATGGCGTTGCCTGGCCGGTGGCCAGTTCACGAGCGACAATGCCCTGGCAGATAGCGCTGGTTTCCTGGCACAATGCTGTGGTGCTGAGGGGCTCTTTCCGCCCGGCTAAGCGGCCGGCCGCACAACAGAGCAGTCCCAGAGAAAATATCCCTCCCTGATGGGTATTGACCTGTCCGGTAGCAGAAAACATCGCTTCTTCACACGCCAGTCCAGCGGGCCGTAGCAAGGACAACTGACTTTCCGCCGGCAGGAAAGCCTGTCTGTATCCCAGTTGCTCAAATACCGTTAACCACGGGGTAATCGCACGGATACTCTTCATGAACAGAGCGTGGTCCATATCATGGTGGGCACCGTTATTATTACGGTCAACCAGTCCGGGCTTGGGTGTCAGGTCCAGCTCGCACCGGAGTGCGGCGATCACTTTTTCCGGCAGCGCGGTGACCGGAGAACTAATTGCGGGTAAACCAGTCATTAATGATCTTCTCTACACTGGCCAGAACTTCTGCCCGGGAATGGCATTGTGAACGGGAGCAACAGGCTGCAGGTTCATTGCATACGAGGCATCTTCGGCTATGCCGGTTTAGTGATTGCCTGCCGAGAGGACCGGCGACCGGACAGATAACATCAAAGTCCCAGAGCCTGCCCAGCGGATGAGTCTGTTCAGTCTCAATCAGCTGTGCTTTCAGCTCCGGTGCCGGATGATCGACGCACCATAAGGCTTCCGGTCCGGTCGGCAGCCAGTTCACTTCTCTGGCGATAACCGGCCAGCCATGACTCCGCAGCCACTGGTCACACACCTGAAGTGCCACTCCCATGATATTTTCATAGCGGGCACTGGTTTTCAGCGGGCCCGGCGTGACCAGAGTCAGAGAAATGAGCGGCCGGGAATAACGGTCTGACCATTCTGTCTGACGTTGCGCGCGCTTTTCTTTAGCCAGTAACATGGCTTCCAGGCTGACAGCCGTCCGGATAGTTCCCCGGGTCACCATAATTACTCCTCCCGCAGTATCTGACGGACCACATCGATGACACTACCATCACGGTAGTGGATGATGCCGACCACCTTATCGGTAAATTTTATCGGCTGTGGCTCGCCGCAAATCAGTAATGCACGCTGCCACAGATCTTCAATGGACAGGATATCCATCCCCGCATCAATAAGACGACGGCGGAGGTCCGGGCGGGCAGGGTTGACGGCTATCCCATGGTCAGTGACCAGAATATCGATGCTTTCACCGGGGGTGACCCGCGTGGTGACCTGTCTGACCACTGTCGGGATACGGGTGCGGATTAAAGGGGCGACAACAATGGTCAGGTTCGCGGCTGCAGCAACGTCACAATGCCCTCCGGAGGCTCCGCGCATCACACCATCAGACCCGGTGATCACGTTGACGTTAAAATCGAGGTCGATCTCCAGTGCGCTGAGGATCACTACATCCAGCTGGTCACAGCTGGCACCTTTACTGGCCGGATTGGCGTAGACATTGGTGGATATTTCGATGTGCTGAGGATTACGGGCCAGCGATCCGGCGGCCTGACTATCAAAGCACTGAGTGTCGAGCAGCTTTTCGATCAATCCTTTTTCATGAAGATCCACCAGGCTGCCGGTGATCCCGCCGAGAGCAAACCGGGCATGGATCCCCTGTGCGGCCATTTTATCCCCCAGGAACCGGGTACAGGCGGTCGCCGCAGCCCCGGAACCGGTCTGCATAGAAAATCCGGGCGTAAAATAGCCTGAATGTTCAATGACATCGGCGGCACGACGGGCGATCAGTAATTCACGGGGATTTCCCGTCATCCTTGCCGCGCCGACACCGATCTTTGCAGGATCGCCGACACAGGCGGTACGGACAACATAATCCACCTGATCCTGTAAAATACTGGCCGGTAAATTCGGGTAGGGCAGCAACTCTTCGGTCAGCAGTATCACTTTACGTGCATAACGGGCATCCGTCATTGCATAGCCAAGTGAGCCGCAGGCGGAATGGCTGCCTGTGCCACGGGCATTTCCAAATTCATCACAACCGGGAACCGCCAGAAATGCGACATCAATCGTGATCTCACCGTCCTGCAGCAGTTTGACCCGCCCGCCATGTGAATGGATATGAACCGGGTTCTCCATCAATCCGTTGGAAATGGCTTCTGCCAGCTTACCGCGCATTCCTGAGGTATAAACAGAGGTGATGACCCGCTGACGGATCGGTTCAATCAGCGGTGCATTGCAGCTCATCAATGAACTGGATGCTAAGGTTAACTCCCTGAAGCCCAGAGAAGCCAGTGTGGCCACCACATCATTAATGACTTTATCCCCTTCGCGGAAGGCATGATGAAAAGAGATGGTCATCCCGTCCTTCAATCCGCTTCGGCGTATTGCCTCCTCCAGTGAGCTGCAGAGTTTTCGGGTTCTTTTTTCCCGGGCGTCAGCAAGCCAGGGCGTGGAAGTATTGGCACCGCTGAAAGGGGCAGAGTGGTCAGTGCCGGAAAGGCTATCGATAGCATTCATTCTCTCATCCTTAGTGATATAAACCGGAGGCAGCAGCACGTTCAAGGACGGTCTGTGCATGGTTGATGATAGGGGCATCGATCATTTTCCCGTTCAGGGAGACCACGCCCAGGCCCTGTTTTTCCCCTTCACTGGCCGCTTCAAGCACCTGTTTCGCCTGTTCCACTTCCTGCGGGGTTGGGGTAAATGCCTGATGTAGCAGGGCTATCTGACGGGGATTGATCAGTGATTTCCCGTTGAATCCCATCCGGCGGATCAGGTCGGTTTCTTTCAGGAAACCTTGTTCATCGTTGATATCGGACCAGACCACATCAAAAGCATCAATGCCGGCGGCCCGGGCAGCGTGAAGTACTGCACAACGCGCATAGAACAATTCGGTACCGTCGCCCCGTTCGGTCTGCATATCCATGACATAATCGAAAGCTGCAAGCGCAATCCCTATCAGTCGTGGTGAACTGCGGGCGATGGCCACGGAATTAATCACTCCGGTCGCGGACTCTATCGCGGCCATCAGGCGTGTCGACCCAACCTGGCGCCCGCAGGCCTTTTCGATGGCTTCGAGATGAGTCTCCAGCGCGTAAATATCTTCCGGCGAATCTGTTTTGGGTAGCCGGATCACATCCGCTCCGGCGTGTACGGCAGCATGAAGATCCTTAAGTCCGAAAGGGGTCGTTAATGCATTAATGCGGACAACTTTCTCTATATCCCGATACATCGGATGCTGTAATGCGTGAAAGACCAGCAGACGTCCCGCATCTTTTTCATGAACCGATACGGCATCTTCCAGATCAAACATGATGGAATCCGGACGATAGATAAATGCGGTGGAAAGCATGGCAGCACTGGTGCCAGGCACAAACAGCATACTGCGACGAAGTTTTTTCATAACAGTTTCTCCGGGTCCAGTGCAGTGACTTCTGCGGCACGTAATATGGCGCACTGTATCCGTGCGCGTAGCACACAATCGAGAGCGCCTTTATCCTCGATAATGACTAATCCGCTGTTTACGCCAAGAGTCGTCAGCGTTTGTACGGCGACCGCATGGATTTGCTGTCCGAACTGCTGCATGACCTCACTGCGGATCACTATCTCTGTGGCGCCGTCGGCCGGGATCACTTTGATCTTTGCATCTCCGGATTCCAGAGTGCCTGCTAACGCCTCTCTGAGAATGTTCATTATTTTTTTCCTTTTTTATTCAGGGTGATACCGGCTGCGCGATATGCTGCGCCTCCAGATATGAAAAGGTGGTCGGGGGGACCTTGTCACGAAGCTGGTCATAATGCCGGCCGGCCAGTAACCGGCGCACTTCTGACGCTGAAACTGCTGTGCCGTCATGGCTGGCGATGCGGGATATTTCTTTCACCGTGACCTTTCCGGCCAGCAGGGTATGCATCGTTTCGTTATAACGACGAGTCGTCGGACAAAAAGGCTCAGAACCGATGTAGCGGTGGGTGATCCCCAGTGCCGGTGCGATGTCATCGCGAAAAAGGATCAGATCGATAGCGCACCAGGCCTGATCGACGACGGGGGTTTCTTTCAGGAAATAGGCAGGGAAGGTGGCCCGTGAAATAATGTAGGGAGACCCGCCATGGACCGTGACATTGGGCAGATGAGCCATCCCCCGGCTGACCATGGTGAGCCTGTCGGCATAAGAAAAGAATGACCCTTCTTCACCGACCAAAAACAGGTGTAACCAGTCACACTGACGTGCAGCCAGTCCGGCGAGGAACTGGTGGCCAAGGGTGAACGGATTCGCATTCATCACTATCGCGGCAATTTTTTCCCCGGGTTGACGGTATTGTGATAACTGCCGACAGTAATGTTGCAGACCCACAGGATTATTCTCCATCAGTACGGCACGATCCCCGTCACGGGCGAGGGGCCAGAAGCCACACTGGCGGAACTGCCCGATGTTCTCCGGACGGGTGCAGAGAAACAGTGGTGAGATTCGGTTCCGCAGTGCGAAGCCTTCCAGTACGGACAGTAACCGGGCGGTCAGATTAATGCCGCGCCAGGGGAGGTCGGTCACTACACATTTGATAATATTGCCGGCGAGCCCGGCACAGCCC
Source organism: Tatumella terrea (assembly GCF_039523755.1). NCBI lineage: Bacteria > Pseudomonadati > Pseudomonadota > Gammaproteobacteria > Enterobacterales > Erwiniaceae > Tatumella > Tatumella terrea. The sequence goes on from NZ_BAAAFX010000002.1 coordinate 7,286, forward strand.
GCCAGCCGGTTGCCGACAAAGGCCTCGGCAAAGTATTCGATATCGGCGTCGGGTTGAATATGGAAGTTCTGAAGAAATTCGGTGATCCGTTCAACGCGCTGAGTGTGTCCGGCGACGCGGGTGAGACGCAGAGAAAGTGCAGGCTGTAGGTCCATGGCATTCAGGCACTCCTTTTTTCCGTGGAGAACGCTGCCCCCACGGGATCATCGGCGACGGTGTTGATCAGATGGCCGATCTGTTCTATTTCCACTTCTACCCGATCCCCCGCAGACATAAAAAGCGGGGGATGACGTTTTTTACCCACCCCGCCGGGAGAGCCGGTAATAATGACATCGCCGGGACTGAGCCGGGTGAATGTACTGATATATTCAATCAGCCCGGGGATCTTATGGATCATGTGGCAGGTATTATCCTGCTGAACGACGTTGCCGTTCAGCCAGGTTCTGATCATCAGATTATGGGGATCATCTATTTCGTCGCGGGTCGTCAGGCAGGGTCCGAAGCTACCGGTATTACGCCAGTTTTTGCCGGCGGTAAACCAGCTGTGTTGCCAGTCTCTCGCTGAACCGTCCATATAGCAGCTGTAGCCGGCAATGTGGCTGAGTGCCTGGCTGCGGGGAATATGGCTGCCCCCGACGCCGATAATCACTGCCAGCTCACCTTCATAGTCAAATTCACTGGAATAATACGGTTTAAGCAGCGGTGTATTATGGCCGGTCTGTGAATCCGGAAAACGAATGAATAAGGTGGGGGCAGGATCCGTTTGCCCGAACTCCTGACGTTTTTCAGCGTAATTCATCCCGACACACAGTATTTTATTCGGATGCTCAATGACCGGTAAGTAATGGATTTCCTGCCCGGTAAAATCGACCTTCTCCCCGTAATATTGCTGGACGGAAGCGAGTTGCCCCGCCTCCAGCAATGATTTCAGGTCCGGAAACCGGAGACTCAGGCGACTGCCTAAATCAATAATCCCTTCCGGTTTCACTATCCCGTAACTGCGGGTTCCCTGGTGCAGATAACTGGCAATTTTCATTTTACGTCCTGCAATACGCGGTTAAATAAGGAAGTTACCCAGAATCAGTAACGACACTGAAACGTTAATGGCCCCCCCGATACGGGTGGCTATCTGCGCGAATGGCATTAACACCATCCGGTTGCCTGCGGTCAGAATGGCGACATCTCCGGTGCCGCCTTGCCCGCTCTGACAGCAGGAAATAATGGCGACATCAATGGGATGCATCCCCAGTTTTTTTCCGACGAAGAACCCGGTAGCGACCAGTGAGAGGACAGTACTGATAATGATCAGCAGATTACTCAGCGTGAAGGCATTCACCAGTTCCTGCCACGGTGTGATGGCGACGCCGACGGCAAACAGAATCGGGTAGGTGACCGCGGTCTGAAAAAACTTGTACACCACCTGAGAGCCTGCCAGCAGACGGGGAGAGACCCCGTTGATGAGTTTGATAAACACTGCGACGAAAAGCATACCCACCGGGGCAGGTAAGCCGATGTATTTGTGGCCCAGCATACCGACCATATAGAGCAGTACCGCCAGCAACACGCCGGAGGCAAAAGTGGTGACATCCGGCGTGATACTGACCGGCTGAGCCGTCTCTTCGGGTTTACCGGAAAGATCGGAGTTAGCCGAAGACGCGGGCATCAGCTGACCTTCGCCGGTCAGATGCGGGTAGCGTTTACCCAGCTGATTTAAGCAGCCGGACACCACAATGGCGGTCAGACTACCGAGCATGACCATCGGCAGCACCCGGCCCAGTGCTACACCCTGTTCCATATTCAGTAACGTGGCATAGCCTATCGACAGAGGGATAGCCCCTTCACCGACACCGCCGGCCATAATGGGTAAGATAATAAAGAAGAAAATCTGAAAGGGTTCCAGCCCGAGTGCGATCCCGACTCCCATGCCGACCAGCATCCCCACGATTTCACCGCACAACATCGGGAAAAAGATACGCAGAAACCCCTGGATTAACGTGGTCCGGTTCATACTCATAATACTGCCGACGATAATACAGCAGATATAAAGATAAAGAATGTTGGTGGATTTATAGAAGGTTTTCGTGGACTGAATGACAACGTCCGGCAGTAAACCATAATAAACCAGTGCCGAAGGAATAAAGGTAGCACAAATGGCCGCGGCGCCAATTTTACCGACAACAGGCAGCCGTTTACCGAACTCACCACAGGCGAAACCGAAAAAGGCAAGGGTAGCGATCATCACGACAATCTCACTGGAAAGTTTACCTCCCAGACAATCAATAGTGATAAGAACACCGCAAAGTATAAATAAAGGCAGCGGAATAATACCTATTTTCCACGTATCGAGGATATGCCACCACTTTTCCTTTAAAGACTGTTTCTCCGGCGTAGATACTGAGACATTTTTTATCATCATCATTGCTCTCCTTATTTTTACAGTAAAGTTTGCCGGTGCCGGGGTATCTATATTGTGATAAAGATTTTAATTAGTCCGGAGATTTTATGGCAGTTATGGTTTTTATGGATTTTAAGGAGTTAATGGATTTAAAAAGGATAAATAATCGGTTTTTTTATTAATTTATCTCTGTTGATATGTTCTTTTTTTGTTTTAATTTTTTCGATTTTATGTTTATAGCCCTCTGGTTGATTATGATCAGTGAAAATGAATAATTCTCATATAGATAAGCTGTGCAAAAGATCACAAGTTCTTTTGAAAATAAAATTTGATGAAATCAATAATGATATATTACCCGGGGTATCAGCATACTCTGGCGGACGGGATATGAAACTCTCTTTTCAGATAAAGTTATTTATCTCACTGATTATTATGTTCTTATCATTATTCTCTGTGTTTGCATCGTATTACTATCTGGAGGCGGGGCGACGGGTTTATCAGGAAATGGTCGTACGGACACGGGTGCAATCTGATTTGATCTCCGTCATGCCGGAATTACGTTCTGCAGTAATTCATCGGGATCTTCAGAAAATAAAACGCTTTATGGATAATATCGTTCCGTTGAGTGATGCCAGTTTTATTGTTATCGGAGATAATAAAATAAATCACTTATATCATTCTGTGAGCCAGGAAAAAGTCGGTACACCGCTGGTGGGAGGCGATAACGATGAAGTCTTACGGGGTAAAACGGTGACCACCTGCCGTCGGGGCGGTTTAGGGATCTCTTTACGGAGCAAGTCGCCGGTGTTTGATGACCAGGGGAACGTGGCCGGGATTGTTTCTGTGGGATATCTGAAAAGTGATATTGATAATATTACATTAAGTAAAGTATGTAACGCCTTTATTATTCTCTTCCTTCTGCTGGTCAGTCTTTTTATATATTGCTGGTTTTTCACAAGGAGTATAAAAAAACAGATGTTCTCCCTTGAACCCAGGGAGATAGGGTTACTGGTCCGGCAGCAAAAAGCGATGCTGGAATCGATCTTTGAAGGCGTGATTGCTATCGATGACCAGTTAAGAGTGATTGTTGTGAATAAGGCGGCTCAGCATTTACTTGGGATAAATGGCACAGGTAATTCCTTATCGGGGAAAAAAATTCATCAGCTGATAAAACCGGTCTCATTTTTTGACCCGCCGGTAATGCTGGAAAACGATACTCATGATGAAATCTGTCGTTTTAATCAGCTGACCGTTATTGCAAGCCGCATCCGGATAATACTGGAAGATAAATTACAGGGATGGGTGATTACGTTTCGTGATCGACAGGAAATCGAGAGCCTGACCACCCGCTTAAGCCAGGTGAACGGCTATCTGGAAAATCTGCGGGTAATGCATCATGAGCAGTTAAATCAGACCACCGTCATCTCAGGGCTATTACAATCCGGCCGCTACCAGGAAGCCATTAACTATATTCAGTTACAGTCTGAACATACGCAAAGTGTTCTCGATTTTATCTCCGCGCAGTTTGCTTCACCCATGCTGTGCGGCTTGTTGCTGGGTAAAGTGTCACGCGCGCGGGAGAAAGGGGTCGAACTGATTTTTGACCCGACCAGTGAACTGTTACACCCTTTTCATGGGTTGCCGGAATCGGAACTGATCTCGGTGATCGGTAATCTGCTGGATAACGCGATTGAAGCAACCCAGCAGGTCGATCCTTTGCACAGAACGATCGAAGTACTGATCGTCGGAGGGAATGGCGAACTGATCATCGAAGTGGCAGACAATGGTATCGGGATCCCGCCGGCGCTGAAAGATCATCTGTTTGAACGTGGAATAACTTCAAAAAACAGTGAAGGCCACGGTATCGGACTGTCGCTGATCCATAGCTTTGTCACCCAGGCAGGGGGAGTGATTGAAGTGGCTGATAACACCGGGGGTGGGACCATTTTTTCCGTATTTATTCCGGAGCGCCCTGCAGATCCGCCTGATCCCTGGTTACCCGGATCAGCTCTAACGAAAGATAACGCTTATGCCTGATGACCATATTGATGTACTGATTGTTGAAGATGAAAATGCCCTGGCGCAGTTACATGCCGGGCTTGTGAATAATTTCCCGTGTCTGCGGGTCATCGGGATTGCTTCAACCCTGCGGCAGGCCGAAGAGATGATAGAACAACGCAGCCCGAAACTGGTATTGCTGGACAACTATTTACCGGACGGACAGGGGATCACATTAATCAGCTCAGCCACGTTCAGCCGCGCTCAGTGTGCCGTTATTTTTATTACCGCGGCCAGTGATATGAATACCTGCAGTCAGGCGATCCGTGTGGGTGCGTTTGACTACATTCTCAAACCGGTATCATTGAAGCGATTAAGCCAGTCACTGGAAAATTTTATCCGTTTCAGCAGGCAGCAACGGGAGTGGAAAATTGTCGATCAGAAGAATGTCGATTCCCTTTACCAACTGCAGGCGAAAAATTTCCGGCAGCGGGAAACGGATAAAGGGATTGAGGAAAATACACTGGCACTGGTGCGAAAGCTTTTTACCGATGACCAGTCCTGTCTGAGTGTCGATGATGTGATGGCAGGTTCCGGCCTGAGTAAAACCACGGCCAGGCGCTATCTGGAATATTGTGTCAGAGCGCAGTTACTGGGCGTGGAACTGGTTTATGGAAAAATAGGCCACCCCCGGCGCTTATATCGTCGCCGGAAGGCGGGCGACCCGTAACGGATGTCTGCCGCAAAGCCGTGTTCAGGTTTCAACATTGACGCACAGGGCATCATATCGCCAGTATTCATGGTCACAATCGATCACCTGCTGATGCTGGTTCTGATTGATACGCGTGATACAAATCCCCGGGCTGCCCGAGGCAACATTGAGTGCCGGGGCGGAGAATGCTGGCAGAGGGCCAGGCAAAACGGTAAAGCGCACCCCGCCATAACGAATGTTATAGAGCTTTTCATACAAATGCGTCAGGGAAAGGGTGAGGTCTTCCTGAAGCAGACCCGGGAAAAAGGCCGGATTCAGATAATGCTCGACATAGAGCACCGCCCGCCCATCAATCCGTCTTCTGCGCCGGATGCAAAAAAGGGTATCACCGGCCGCGACCTGTAATTGCTGTGCCAGCAACGGGGTCGCCGCGATCTCGCCGGCACTGAGCACTTCGGTATGTGCCTGTCTGCCCTGACGGGCCGCCATTTCGTGAAAATGGCTGCGTAACAGAGGGTTATAGATCAGTCTGGGAGGGGCAATAAACCATCCGCGCCGGAGTTCACGATAAATCTCGCCGCGTGATTCAAGTAAGGCTAATGCTTCACGAAGTGTAATTCGGGTGGTGGAGTATTCTTCACTGAGTTGCCTTTCTGAAGGCAGGCGTCCGTTAATAAACTCATCATTTTTCAGCCTCTTAAATAAAGAGTCCGCAATCGAATCAACTGCTTTTGTGTTTCCGGAGATCACGTGTCAGCCCTGTGTTGGTGCATATCTGCACTTACGGAGTTCATTTTCAGAAGAAAGTCAGGTGTAAATGCTTTTAGCGATCAGCGATACAGCTTGCAGAGTATTGTAAAAAAACAGCTATCACAACGCTGTCATAAAATTTTCATACGCTGTCACTATATTGGCTTGGATTTTGCTGGACTAGACCAGTGAGCTTGTCACTTATCCGCAGGAGCCCGATATGAAAGCCAGTATTGTAACTCTGTTATCAGCCGCTATTTTTCTTGCTCTTCCCGCGGCGCATGCTGCGGACAATAACCTTGCTGCGCTTGAGAAAGCCGCCCGTAGCGAAGGTCAGGTCAACAGTGTCGGTATGCCTGATAGCTGGGCAGACTGGAAAGACACCTGGAACGACATCAGCCGGATGTACGGTATTAAGCATAGCGATACGGATATGTCATCGGCACAGGAACTGGCGAAATTTGCGGCCGAAAAACAGAATGCCACCGCAGATATCGGTGATGTCGGCGCGGCATTTGGTCCGATTGCGGTAGAAAAAGGTCTGGCACTGCCTTATAAGCCGGATCACTGGGATCAGATCCCTGGCTGGGCGAAAGATCAGGGAGGGCACTGGATGCTGGCTTATACCGGTACCATCGCCTTCCTGGTGGATAAACAGCAGGTAAAAGATGTCCCTCACAGCTGGGCGGACCTGAAAAAAGGCAAATATGTTGTCACCATCGGAGATGTCGGGGTGGCGGCACAGGCGGCGAATGGTGTGCTGGCGGCGAACTATGCTCTGGGCGGCGATGAAAAGAACCTGAAACCGGCGCTGACCTTCTTCGGTGATTTAGCCAAACAGGGGCGTCTCGGCTTAACCGATCCGGTGATCGCGAATATCGAAAAAGGGGAGATTCAGGTCGCCGTCGTCTGGGATTTCAACGGCCTGAGCTACCGTGATCAGATCGATAAAAACCGTTATGAAGTGGTCATTCCGTCCGACGGATCGGTCACTTCCGGCTATACCACCATCATTAACAAATACGCAAAACATCCGAATGCCGCCAAACTGGCGCGGGAATTTATCTTCTCCGATGCCGGACAAATCAATCTGGCGCGGGGCTATGCCCGTCCGATCCGTGCGCAATATATAACGCTGCCGGCCGATGTACAGGCCAAATTGCTGCCTGCTGCAGAATATAAAAACGCACGTCCCATCAAAGATCAGGCTGCCTGGGATAAATCATCGAAAATGTTGCCGTCTCTGTGGCAGCAATACGTGATGATCAATATGCAGCAATAACCGACGATCCGGAGGTCAGCGATGAAAACAATACTGGTGGTTCTGGATGGGCTGAGTGACAGCGTGGCAGGCTATGCAATGGGATATTTACACGCCGAGTGTGCTCAGGGAAACGGCCAGTATTATGCCATTACCTGTGAATTACCCTCCCTGTCGAGACCGCTGTATGAATGTATTCTGACCGGCGTTCCGCCGGTCATCAGCGGGATAATTCATAATGGCGTCTCGCGGATGAGCCATCAGCGCAGCATATTCCATTATGCCCGTGCTGCCGGGCGGGTGACGGCGGCCGCGGCTTACCACTGGGTCAGTGAGCTTTATAATCGTACGCCATTCGATCCGGTACGTGATCGCCATACCTCCGATCCTGAATTGCCCGTTCAGTACGGGCACTTTTATTCCGATGACAGTTATCCGGATTCTCACCTGTTTGAAGACGCTGAAAGTTTGCGGGTGCAGCACGACCCGGATTTCTTATTGATCCATCCGATGAATGTGGATGATGCCGGGCATAAGTTCGGGCTTAATTCTTCCCAATACCGAAACCGGGCCCGCAGAGCTGACGGTTATCTGTCGCACTGGATGCCGCAATGGCTGGCACAGGGGTATCAGGTTATTGTCACCTCCGACCACGGTATGAATGAGGATCATTCACACGGAGGAACACTCCCTGAAGAGACCCGGGTCCCGCTGTTTGTGTTTGGTCAGGCATTCTCACGACAGAAAGATCTTATGCCGCGGCAGACCGAGCTTTGCGGGACGGTGTGTGAAATCCTGGGCGTTCCTCATGATAAGCCCGTCTGCCGGGCGTTATTAGCCTCAGCCTGCGGGGAGGAGAGATGAAAGGAAAACACCGGGCCTTACTTTGGCTGTTACCCTTTGCTGTTTTTTATCTGGCTTTCCAGGTCGCACCGCTGGCCTGGGTTGCCGGAAACAGTTTCTGGAGCGATGTCAATAGCCGCTGGGGGCTGGATAATTACCATGACATTCTGACCTCACCGTTCTATCTGCAGGCGATACGTTTTTCACTGGATATTTCGTTCTGGTCGAGTGTGTATGGTGTGCTGATCTCGCTGGTGGCAGGCTATTCCCTGAGTCAGCTGGCAGAAAGTAAACTACACCGGTTTCTGCTGGCGTTCACCAATATGACCAGTAACTTTGCCGGTGTACCGCTGGCCTTTGCGTTTATTATCCTGCTCGGGCTGAACGGTTGCCTGACACTGATCCTGCGCCGCTACGGCCTGGCAGGGGATTTCCGGCTCTTTTCCCGTGACGGCATGGTGGTGGTTTATACCTGGTTTCAGATCCCGCTTGGCGTGATGTTACTGCTGCCGGCTTTTGATGGACTGAAAAAGGAGTGGCAGGAATCTGCAGCCTTACTCGGGGCCGGGCGTCTTAACTACTGGCGTCTCGTCGCGCTCCCCATCCTCTCACCCGCATTACTCGGGACGTTTGTGATCCTTCTGGCAAATGCCCTGGGGGCTTATGCCACCATCTATGCATTGACCAGCGGTAATTTTAACGTCGTTCCCGTACGGATAGCCGCACTGGTCTCCGGAGACATTTCGCTCGACCCCTATATGGGAAGCGCGTTAGCGATGTTGCTGGTGTTGCTGCTGACGGTGATCACCGTTGTACAGCAGTACCTGGTGCGTCGCAGCTACTTAAACGTTAAACGCAGCTGAAGGGAGTCCCTATGTCTCAGGCTGAAAAACTGTATCACCGGGTCGTTTGTTACGGGTTGCTGGTCATCCTGGCGCTTCCGTTACTGGCGACTTTATTTTATGCCCTCTCCCGGGAATGGAGTGACACCATCCTGCCGCAGGGGATAACGCTGTCATGGTTCATTGAGCTCTGGCAGGACCCGCGCTTTCTGACCGCGCTGGGTCACTCGTTAATCATCTGTCTCGGGGCATTAATCTTTTCGCTACTGCTGGTACTGCCAGTGATGTTTGTGATTGCTTACTATTATCCCAAGCTAGATAACATCATGGGTGTGTTGATCCTGATGCCTTTTGCTGTGCCGCCAGTCGTTTCCTCGGTAGGCCTGCTGCAACTCTACTCCTCGGCGCCACTGATGCTGACCGGAACGCCCTGGATCCTGATCGGTTGCTATTTCACCATCGCGTTACCTTTTATGTATCGCGCTATCGCCAACAATATGCAGTCCGTTAACCTGAAAGAGCTGATGGATGCGGCACACCTGTTAGGTGCAGGGACTTTCCGTGCCGCCATGTTTGTGGTGTTACCTAATTTACGGAAAGGGGTGATGGTGGCGGTACTTCTGTCTTTCTCATTTCTGATAGGTGAGTTTGTATTCGCTAACATGCTGACAGGCAACAGCTATGAAACTCTGCAGGTGTATCTCTATAACATGCGCAATGGCAGCGGCCATTTTACCAGCGCGTTAGTGATCTCCTATTTCACCGTTATTTTGCTGGTCACCGCCGTGGCCAATCTGCTTAACCGTAAGTGAGGCTCTGCATGGCAACGCTAAACGTAAAAAAACTGAATAAGAGCTTTGGTGAGACGTCTGTGTTCCGCGACATCAACTTTACGGCCAACGAAGGCGAATTTGTCACCTTACTGGGGCCGAGTGGCTGCGGGAAATCGACATTACTCCGCTGTCTGGCAGGGTTAACCCCGGTGGACAGCGGGGAGATTTTTTTAGCCAATAAAAATATCGTTCACCAGCCGGTTCAGGAGCGTGGTATCGGCATGGTGTTCCAGAGCTATGCACTGTTCCCGAATATGACCGTTGAGAAGAACGTCGCGTTTGGGCTGAAAATGCAAAAGCTTCCTGCCACGGAGATCCGCCGGCGGGTCTCTGAAGCGCTGGAAATGGTCGAACTGAATGAGTTTGCCAATCGTTATCCGCATCAGTTGTCCGGCGGTCAGTGTCAGCGTGTGGCGCTGGCCCGTTCACTGGTCACCCGTCCGGCATTATTGTTACTGGACGAGCCACTCTCCGCCCTGGATGCCCGTATCCGTCGTCATTTACGTGATCAAATCCGCCTTATCCAGAAGGAACTGAATCTGACGACGATTTTTGTCACTCATGACCAGGAAGAAGCCCTGACGTTATCAGACCGTATTGTTCTGATGAATAAAGGTAATATTGTACAAAACGGGGGGGCCGAAGAGTTGTATACTCAGCCGGCAGATTTGTTTGCTGCCGGATTTATCGGCAACTACAATTTACTGACGCCGGAGCAGGCAACGCGCTTAACCGGGCAGGTGTTTAGTGAGCATGTGGCTATCCGGCCGGAAACACTGAGTTTCTGCCAGAGCGGCCAGGGGCTGGCCGCTCGGATCCTGAGCAGCAGCTTGCTGGGAAATATCATCCGTTACCGGGTGGAGTGCCAGGGCATTGAATTATCGGTCGATATTCTTAATCGTAGCGATGATGATCTCTATGCAGCCGGGCAGTACATCGACCTGCTGGTGGACACTGCCGCATTACGGAATGTGGCCTGAAACAGACCGGAGACGAGCTGAACCGGTAAGACGGAGGTTAAGGCCCTGAATGCGATAGCCTGTCCGGAGTGATTGTCAAACTGCAGTGTATCAGACCGGAGGAGATCGTCACGTTTCCGTCACCGGTGGCGGGAATGTGCAGGAAAAGGAGCAACCTTAACGTGTTAACACTCTTAAATTTATTGTCAGCAGTCGCATTACTGGTCTGGGGAACACACATTGTTCGTACCGGTATTATGCGGGTTTACGGGGCTGATTTACGGCGGGTGATCAGCCGCAGCGTGGAAAAAAAGCCTCTGGCTTTTCTGGCCGGTATCGGTGTCACTGCTCTGGTGCAAAGCAGTAATGCAACGACGTTGCTGGTCACCTCTTTCGTATCGCAGAACCTGATGGCACTTACCCCGGCGTTGGTGGTGGTTCTGGGGGCCGACGTCGGGACCGCCATTATGGCGCGGATCCTGACCTATGATCTTTCCTGGTTGTCGCCGTTATTTATTTTTATTGGTGTCATCTTCTTTCTTAGCCGCAAACAGACCCGGCTCGGGCAAATTGGCCGAACCAGTATTGGCCTCGGGCTGATACTGCTGGCACTGCAACTGATTGTACAGGCTTCTCATCCCATCACTCAGGCCGCCGGGGTACAGGTTCTGTTCTCCTCACTGACCGGGGATATTTTGCTGGACGCGCTGGTCGGTGCCGTCTTTGCGATTGTCAGTTATTCCAGCCTGGCCGCGGTGCTGATCACCGCGACTCTGACCGCCACCGACGTTATCTCGTTTAAGGTGGCGTTGTGTCTGGTGATCGGCGCGAACCTGGGGAGCGGGCTGCTGGCCATGATCAACAATAGCGGTTCGACGACAGCCGGAAAGCGGGTGGCGTTGGGCAGCCTGCTATTTAAGCTGATTGGCTGCGTTATCATTCTGCCGTTTGTGAATCTCATCGCAAACGGGCTGTCGACCGTGCCGATGAGTAGCTCCGAGCTGGTGATCTCTTTCCATGTTTTCTATAACGTCATCCGCTGTGTGGCACTGGTACCGTTCAGCGGCATGATGGCCGGCTTATGCCGGCGACTGATTGCCGACGATGTGGAGCATGATCTGCGTCTGCGTCCGAAACACCTGGATTACAGTATGCTGGATACCCCGGCATTGGCGCTGGTGAATGCGGCCCGCGAAACCCTGCGTATCGGCGATGTGGTTGAGCAGATGCTGGAGATGCTGAATAAGGTATTACAGGGTGAAGTGCGTGAAGAACGTAATATCCGCCGGCTGGATGATGACGTGGATGTGTTGTATACCGCGATAAAACTCTATCTGGCACAGATGCCGAAAGAAGATCTGGCGGCTGAAGATTCCCGGCGCTGGGCCGAGATTATCGATCTGGCGCTGAATCTCGAACAGGCGGGCGATATTATTGAACGGATGTCCGCAGAAATTGCGGCAAAATCTCTGGCCGCCCACCGCCCGTTTTCTTCTGAGGGCGTGCTGGAGCTGGAATCGATGCAGGAACAGTTGCTGAAGAACCTGCATCTGAGCATGTCGGTCTTTATTTCACGGGATATCACCACGGCAAAACGCTTACGGCGAGCGAAACACCGTTTCCGCATTCTGAACCAGCGTTATTCGCTGGCCCACGTTAATCGTCTGCATCAGCAGAATGTGCAGAGCATCGAAACCAGCTCGTTACATCTCGGGTTACTGGGGGATATGAAACGACTCAACTCTCTTTTCTGCACCGTGGCTTACAGTGTGCTGGAACAGCCGGAGGAGAATGACTCCCGTGAGTAACACGGATGCCGGGTGTACCGGCATCCGTGATATCAGTCTTTGCGGGTAATCGGTTTGCCTGACCAGTACCCCGACAATAAAGACCCGGAGAAGTTATGCCAGACAGAAAATAATGCGCCGGGTAATGCGGCGACCGGGGTGAAATAGAGTTTGCCTAACGTCGCCGCCAGTCCGGAATTCTGCATACCGACTTCCAAAGCCAGCGTCCGGCAGGTCGACTCATCAAATCCAAACAGCTTACCGCCGAAATATCCCCCCAGCAGACCAATGGCGTTGTGCAGGATCACCGCGGCAATCACCACTAACCCGACAGAGCCGATAAAGGCACGGCTGCCTGCCACCACTGCGCTGATGATCAGCAGAATACAGACCATCGAAAATGCGGGCAGGTAAGGCTCGGCCTTCTTTACCACGCGCGTCGCACTGTGATGCACGATCAGACCCAGGCCGATCGGGATCAGCACGATTTCAATAATACTCCATAGCATGCCGGCAATATCGACCTGAATATGTGTATCGACATACAGCCGTGTCAGCAGCGGGGTAGCGACGACACCGACCAGCGCGGACACCGACGAAATGGTCACCGACAGTGCCACATCACCTTTGGCAAGATAGATCATGACATTCGAGGCGGTACCACTGGCCACACTGCCGACCAGGATCATTCCTGCCGCCAGGTCCGGGGGCATATGGAACAGCTTCGCCAGCCCCCAGGCAGCCAGTGGCATCACAAAATAGTGCAAAAATGTCCCGGCCAGTACGGGGGCCGGCCGGGTGATCACGCGTTTAAAGTCGTCAATGCTCAGCGTCACCCCCATGGCGAACATAATCAGCATCAGTAATTCACTGACCCAGGGGCCGATGGGTAAAAACAGGCCGGGGGTAAAATAAGCCAGCACAGAAAGCAGGATAGCCCAGAGGGGAAACAGGCGGGTGATGTTGGCGAGCATAGCCGGGAGTCCTTATAATTTTAACGTTATTTTTATCATGAGCAGGATTGCCACAGAACCAATGCCTCACCGCGCAGTCAGGGAGGCAAAATTTATCATAACATTTCGATCTGAATACAACAGAGGCATCACGGAACTTCGCCGGATGTGCTTTTAAAAGCAGGAAAACCAGAGGATTATCAGGAAATTCAGGGCAGGACTGGTCTGACGCCGCGGGAGGCAGACAGACGGCAGTGGATCATTGCCGTCTGTCCGTCAAAGGCTTAGCCGAAAAGATGTTTATGCAGGGTACGGACGACGTCTTCTGCTTCGTCCGCCGGGATCATAAAACATAGGTTGTGGCTGCTGGCACCATAGCAAATCAGGCGCAAACTAAACGGGTCCAGTACGCCGAACACCTCTTTACCCATTCCGGTGGCCTCTGCGAGATGGTTACCAATCAGGGCGACCAGAGAAAGATTTTCCTCGACTTCCACACGGCAGAGCGATGAGAGCTCAGTGAGTAATCCCTGGGTCAGCAGGCTGCCTTTAGACGAGGTAGAACCGGTCGTATCCAGCGTTAATGCCACACTGACTTCGGAAGTGGTGATCAGATCGACCGAAATATTATGCCGTGCCAGGATAGCAAACACCTCTGCCAGGAAGCCACGGGCATGCAGCATATTCAGGCTGTGCAGGGTTAACAGCGTCTGGTTGCGGCGTAACGTTACGGCACGGAACAGGGGCTGATGCCGGGTCTGGTTATCGACCAGCGTCCCGCCAGCTTCCGGGGCTTTACTCGACCCGACGAAGACCGGGATATCATTACGTACCGCCGGGATCAGGGTGGCCGGATGCAGCACTTTTGCGCCGAACGTCGCCATTTCAGCGGCTTCTTCAAAGGTGATTTCATCGATACGCACGGCTTCAGGCACAATGCGGGGATCGGTGGTATAAATTCCGGGCACATCCGTCCAGATATCGATACGGCGCGCCTGTAAGGCTTCACCGAGTAACGCGGCGGTATAATCGCTGCCGCCCCGGCCGAGGGTCGTCGTCAGGCCGTTGTCTTCACAACCAATAAAGCCCTGGGTGATCACCAGAGAATCCCGCACCAGGGGAGTGAGCAGGGAGCGGGAAAGCTCCGCGAGTCTGGCAATATCCGGTTCGGCACGTCCAAAATTATTATTGGTTTTCATTACCTTACGGATGTCAAACCACTGCGCGGGCACATTGCGCTCGCGTAAAATTTCGGTAAACAGCAGGGTGGACAGCAATTCGCCGTGACTGACCATTTCATCGGTCAGTTCTGCTCCCGGGGAATGTGTGGCTTTTGCCGCCAGCAACGCGACATTCTCAATGATACGTTCGATTTCGGTACGGATCACTGCTGCCGAGCGCAAGCGATCGGCAATGGCATACTGTATCTGACTGAGGTTTTTCAATAAAAGCTGACGTTGGTCGTCAGGCTGGCCTTCGGCCAGAGAAACCAGCAGGTTAGTGACGCCGGCAGAGGCAGAAAGAACGACAACTTTTACGTCAGACCGGGACAGGACAATATCAGCGCTACGGTTCATTGCTTCATAATCAGCAACGCTGGTTCCGCCAAATTTAGCAACGATTAATGCGGATTGGGACATGCAAATACAACCTCGGGTCAGGATCTTAGTTCAGGCTTGACACAAGGGTGAGCGGATACAGGCAGACTGGTGCAGCATTAATACAACGAGTCAGCCAGAAGCGCCCCACCTTGTGAAACATTCATCACGAACGCTACGCTACGGTGACAACCCAGAGGATTCAGCCCCTGTGGTCGACATGACAAACACTCCGCATGTTTGTTGCCTCGGCACCGCTCCCCCTGATATGTCGTCACCGGATACGGATCCTCTGACATACTGCCTGGGCGGCGCGCCTCTTCTGGTCTACGCATCAATACGTAAGAACTGCGTTAGAAATATCGTGTAATGGCCTGAGTGTCAACGGCTATCGGCCTGAGTATCCTCATTTTTTACTAATGCAATCAATGTACACGGCAGCTCCGGAGACTGATCCGTGCCTATCGGCGTCAGCTTTTTATCTTCATTCAGGCTGAGTAGAGGAATAACCCCCTGATTTTTATTGAGGTAATCTTCCCAGCCGAAATTTTCGTTCAGTCGGGTCGCTTTTATGGTCGCTCCGGCTGAAATCAAGCGGCTGAGATGACCAAAAGTATACTCCGTGCTAAACAGGGTTTCCTGACGGCGGAAGCGGCTGCTTTCCCGATCGTGCTTACCGCGGGTATTCTGGATATTGCCCGAACGCACGGCAGAGACTTTGTCTTTGCCGAGAATATGACTGAAGTGATAGACCGCCAGCGCATTCTGATGGCGGTTTGACGACATCGCCAGGACCCGCGAGGTCATGTTCAGGTCCAGATAGTTTTCCGCATGCTCTGACCAGGCATAGCCATAGTAAGCGGTCAGGCCCTCCATTCGTGCCTGGCGGTAATTTTCCCAGCCATTATCGGTCAGCTGTACCGGTAAGCCCTGTTTCTGTAATGCCTGCGCCAGGGCCCGGGCGACACTGTTTGCCCCGATAATCAGGACACCCCGCGGCTGTTTTTTCTGCACCTGTAACCAGCGCGCAATCGGCAGGCTGGTCAGGCTCTGTAGCACCACCGTACCAATGATGATGGCAAAAACGACCGTCACTAAGCGCTCCGCACCAGGATAGCCATTTTTGGCCAGGGTCAGTGCAAATAACGAACTGACCGCTGCGGCAACAATACCGCGGGGGGCAATCCAGCATAGCAGCAACCGGTCGCGCCAGCTCAGTGAAGAACCGGTCGCCGACGCGGCGATGCAGAGGGGGCGTGCAACAAACTGCACCACCAGCAAGACACCGACCAACGGCCAGCCCATGCCGGTTAATGCATGGATATCCAGACGTGCCGCAAGAATGATAAACAACCCGGAAATCAGCAGGGCGGAGAGTTGCTCTTTAAACTCAATAATATCCGTCAGGTCGACATCACGCATATTAGCCAGCCAGATCCCCATCACGGTCACCGTGAGCAGACCGGATTCATCTGCCAGAGCATTCGATAAACCAAACGCGCCCAGCATCATGGCCAGTACGGCAAAGTTCTGCAGATAGCCGGGCAGCCAGACTTTTCGCAGTGCCAGACCGACGATCCATCCGGCCACAATGCCGGCGACTAAACCGACGCCTGCCGTTTTTCCGAGAGTCAGGAACAGGTGTGAATAGGACCCGGCCTGCTGATGCAGCACAATAAATTCAAATACCAGCAGGGTAAAAATCGCCCCGACCGGGTCGATAATGATCCCCTCCCAGCGCAACACCTGATTAATAGTGTTCTTCGGTCGCACCACCCGCATCAACGGGGCGATGACGGTCGGACCGGTCACGACCGTGACGGCACCTACCAGGGCAGATAATTCGGCCGAAAAGTGCAACAGCAGGTGGCAGGCCACGCTGATGACCAGAAAGGTGATCAGCATACCCACGGTCACCAGGTTACGCACCACGCCGCCCAGCCCGCGGATTTCACTGAACCTCAGGGTCAGCGCACCTTCGAACAAAATTATTGCCACTGATAGTGATACTAAGGGAAATAACAAATTACCGAACAGTAAATCCGGTTGTAGTATATGCGTCGCAGGCCCCAGCAGGACCCCGAAAATCAGCAACGGCAAAATAGCAGGCAGCCGCAGTATCCAGGCCAGCCATTGGGCTGCCAGTGAACTGAGACCTATAATAACCAATAACAGTGGGGGCGATAACGCCATAAACGTTTTCCTTTCAACAGCAAGAGTCGTCATACTGGGGGTAATCATCCGTCGTGCTGGCTGGTAATTGCAAGCGACGTCGGGGTTTCTGTTTAATCATAGCTTCACTTTGTGGCAATGTAGGGTCAGGGTCAGCCTGGCACCGGTGGAGCTTTGTCAAAGCCAGATTCTGAATTCTTTAATCAATAAGAGTGTTGTTATGAAAAATATCAATCCGACACAAACTGATGCATGGAAAGCGTTACAACAGCATTTCTCTGACATGAAAGCGGTCAGTATTGCTGATTTATTTGCCCGGGACCCGCAACGTTTCTCAAAATTTTCCGCCACTTTTGATGATCAGCTGCTGGTAGACTATTCAAAAAACCGTATCACCGGCGAAACGCTGGACAAATTACTGGCACTGGCAAAAGAAACCGACCTGGAGGGCGCCATTGCCGCCATGTTTGCGGCCGAAAAGATCAACCGTACCGAAGATCGCGCGGTTCTGCACATCGCATTGCGTAATCGCAGCAATACGCCCATCCTGCTGGATGGTAAAGATGTGATGCCGGAAGTCAACGCGGTGCTGGCAAAAATGAAAAGCTTCTCTGAGCGTATTATCAGCGGGGAGTGGAAAGGTTACACCGGTAAGGCGATCACGGATGTGGTGAACATTGGTATCGGCGGGTCTGACCTGGGGCCTCTGATGGTCACTGAAGCCCTGCGTCCTTACAAAAACCATCTTAATATGCATTTTGTCTCCAATGTCGATGGCACACATATCGCGGAGACGTTAAAAACGCTGAACCCTGAGACCACATTATTCCTGGTGGCATCAAAAACCTTCACCACTCAGGAAACCATGACCAATGCGCACAGTGCCCGTGACTGGTTCCTGGCCAGTGCCGGTGATGAAAAGCATGTCGCCAGCCACTTTGCGGCGCTGTCGACTAACGCTAAATCGGTCGGTGAGTTCGGTATTGATACCGATAATATGTTTGAGTTCTGGGACTGGGTCGGCGGTCGTTATTCATTGTGGTCGGCGATTGGTCTGTCGATTGTCCTGTCGGTCGGCTACGACAACTTTGAAAAACTGCTGGAAGGTGCCCATGCCATGGATAAGCACTTTGCAGAAACTCCGGCAGAAAAAAACCTCCCTGTGCTGCTGGCGCTGATTGGTATCTGGTACAACAATTTCTTTGGCACAGAAACCGAAGCGATTCTTCCTTATGATCAGTACATGCACCGTTTTGCGGCCTATTTCCAGCAGGGGAACATGGAATCTAACGGTAAATACGTGGACCGTGAAGGCCATGCGGTAGATTACCAGACAGGACCAATTATCTGGGGTGAACCAGGCACGAATGGTCAGCATGCGTTTTATCAGCTGATCCATCAGGGGACAAAGACCATCCCTTGTGACTTTATCGCCCCGGCGGTGAGCCATAATGCATTAAGCGATCATCACCCGAAATTACTGTCTAACTTCTTTGCACAGACGGAAGCGCTGGCCTTCGGGAAATCCCGTGAAGAGGTAGAAAAAGAGTTCGCCGATGCCGGTAAAGCAGTAAAGGATGTGGCTCACATCGTGCCGTTTAAAGTATTTGAAGGTGACCGCCCGACGAACTCCCTGCTGCTGCGTGAAATCACCCCGTATTCACTGGGGGCGCTGATTGCACTGTATGAACATAAGATCTTCACTCAGGGCGCGATCCTGAATATTTTTAGCTTTGATCAGTGGGGTGTGGAACTTGGTAAGCAGCTGGCAAACCGTATTCTGCCGGAACTGAGCGGCAACGAAGACGTCAGCAGCCATGACAGTTCGACCAATGGCCTGATTAACCGGTATAAAAACTGGCGTTAATTCAGCGTTGTTGTTCGACAGGAAGCGGCCCCGGGGCCGCTTTTTTTGATCCTGTGGTCGTGCCGCGGATTAATTATTGTGATATTTATCACGCTATCGCATTATGCGCTCTTCGGAGTACTGTGTTCAGAGGACAGAATGGAAAACACAAATAAGGTCGTTAAATCCACCGTTGCCAGCCTGATTGCCGCAATATTGCAATGGGTATTGAATATTGGTCTGATCACCCTGGCCATTATCCTGGCGATTTTCTTAGGAAAAGAAACATTACACCTGGCAAATGTGTTATTTCATACCGGGGAGGAGTCTTCCTCGTACCTGCTGATTGAAGGCATCGTGATTTACTTTCTGTATTTTGAGTTTATTGCGCTGATCGTTAAATATTTTCAGTCAGGTTTCCATTTTCCGTTGCGCTATTTTATTTATATCGGCATTACTGCCATCATTCGTTTAATCATTGTTGACCATAAAGACCCGCTGGATACGTTATTCTACTCCGGTGCGATCCTGATTCTGGTCGCCACATTATGGCTGGCAAATACGAAACGGCTGAAGCGGGAGTAAACCGGTTCGTCCTGTCGCCCCGGTCGGACGGATTTCCGGGGCTTTACACAGAACACCCTGCTTCATCAGCGCGAGTCTGTTATAGTTCAGCCCTGAAATGCTCTGCGTTCTTTCCGGCAGCGCAGAGGAGTATTCACCGGCTTTCTGAGAGTAACAATGTCTGCACAGGAATTGCACAAGCTGTATCAGCTACAGTGGTTACCACTGTCTTCTCCGAAACTCACCCCTGAGATAGCTGACTGGCTGTCAGAAGAAACCTCGATGACCGTGCGTCTGGAACGTTATTGTCGCGAACTGACGGTGAAAGTCGTCAGAGAAGGTTTTGTCGGCAGGCAGGCATTGCTCGGGCATGAATCCGGCTATTCCGGTTTTGATAACGAGAACCGATTCTGGTTACGCGAAGTGATTCTGTACGGAGATGGTCATCCCTGGCTGGCCGGGCGAACTATTTTACCGGAAGATACTCTGAGCGGGCCGGAAAAATCCCTGATGAGTCTGGGGGAGTCCCCGCTGGGACGTTACCTGTTTTCCTCTCCCTTACTGAGCCGGGATTTTATTGTCCCGGGACACAGCGACGATCTCCGGGGGCGGTATTCATTGTTACGGCTCTCAGGAAAACCCCTGATATTAACCGAGCTATTTTTGCCACATTCACCCCCCTATACATCCCGGGCGAAAGGATAACCAACCCCGTGCAGGACACCATGAAAATCACCAAATTCCAGGCCTATCAGCGCCTGATGCGTATCGATAACCCCATAGGGACAGTGCTGCTGCTCTGGCCGACGCTCTGGGCCTTGTGGCTCTCGGGGAGGACATTGCCTCCTTTTAAGGTGCTGGTCGTCTTTGTGCTGGGCGTGATTGTGATGCGTGCCGCAGGTTGCGTGATCAATGATTATGCTGACCGGAAAGTCGATGGCCATGTAGAGCGTACCCGGCAGCGGCCTTTACCTGCCGGGCTTATCAGCGAACGTGAAGCGAAAGGTCTGTTTGTGGCACTGGTGCTGGTGGCATTTCTGTTGGTGCTTACCATGAGTGGTATGACCATTCTGCTTTCGGTGGGCGGCATCCTGCTGGCCAGTGCTTATCCTTTTATGAAACGTTATACACACCTGCCGCAGGTGGTGCTGGGGGCGGCTTTTGGCTGGGCTATCCCGATGGCATGGATGGCAGTGAGTGGGGACTTACCTCTTTCCTGCTGGCTGGTATTCCTGGCGAATGTTTGCTGGACAGTGGCCTACGATACCTTTTATGCCATGGTGGATCGCAATGATGACCTTAAAATCGGGGTGAAGTCGACCGCGATCCTGTTCGGGAAATATGATTGCCTGATTATTGGCGGGCTTCAGATCGCGACCCTGGCACTGCTGGCGCTGGCGGGCCGGTTATTACACCTGAATGGCTGGTATTATTTGTCGTTAGTGGTCGCTGCCGGTTTCTTTATCTATCAGCAACGTCTGGCGATCGGCCGGGAACGTCAGGCCTGTTTTCGCGCCTTCCTGAATAACAATTATGTCGGACTGGTGATTTTTGTCGGTGTGGTACTCAGCACACTGCCTTTTATTAATCTGATGTAAGCGTCACGGCTTTGCAGTAAAAAAAAGGGCGTTCCTCAGGAACGCCCTTTTTAATGGCCAGGGATCGGATCAGGCAGAAGGTTCTGCCTCAGATTCAATGGCATTCTCAATGGTCTGGCGAACATCGCGGGTCGTCAAATCCAGTAATATCTGACGCATGCCCCGGGTTTTTTCCGGTTCGGCATCATCTTTATCACTGATATAGCCTTCATCACGCAGAGTGAGTACTAACCCCGTGAATACAGCCTTATCGAAGAACTCCGGCGCATTGATACCGTGAAGCACCGATAACCGTTGTGCCAGGGTACGGCTTTCTTTCTCAAGTGTTCCGCGATTAATCGTCGGCTTGGCATTCAGGATGGCAACGGTGATCGCGTAGCGTTGCAGCGTCTCCCGCACTCCTGCGGCCAGTAAGCCGAGCACCCGATGGCGTGCCGGCTGAACAGAATAGTGTTCACCGTCCTGAGTGATCAGCGACTGATTGACCAGCTCTCCGCACAGACTGTCCAGCACTTCCGGTAACTCCGTCTTATCCCAGCGAAGGAATAATTCACTCCTGAGCATCGGATAAATCAGGGAAACCTGACGCAATAATTCCTCTTTATGCAGTGTGCCATGTTGCTGAATGATGGCGGCGATCAGGGAAGGCATCACCAGCAGATGCAGAATATTATTGCGGTAGTAGGTCATCAGTACCGCCTGCTCTTTTGGCAGAATAATCATGTCACCGATATTATCCTGCTCGGTGGTGAACTTATTCATGCTCATCGCGTGATCAAGCAGGGCCTCAACGCTCATATCCGGCACAGTACTGCCTTCGGAGTACGGAACATTACGCAACAGACCGGTATAACAGGTCAACTGCTCAAGCAATTGTTCACGCGTCAGCGAGCGTTGTGGTGATGCCAGTAATGCCGTGACACAGAGGTTCATGGCATTCGCGGCACCGGCGTTATTAATACGGACCATAATCTGTTGTGCGACATCATTGACGACCGGGGTCATCCATGCCGGACGCTGTGATTCTATCGGGTCGATAGAATCACGCCACTCAGGAACATGGGTATTCAGGTAACTGACCAGCGGCAGAGGTTCACCAAAGTTCACATAACCCTGACCGAGGTTACGCAGCTTACGGAGCCCGCGCAGCATCTGCAGCAGACTCTCTTTCTCTTTGGTGGCACCGCGCAGCTCTTTAGCGTAAGTGGCCACTTCCATCACATGCTCGTAACCGATATAGATAGGTACCAGGGTGATAGGACGATTCCCGCCGCGTAACATTGCCTGCAGGGTCATCGTCAGTGTCCCGGTTTTCGGGTCGAGCAGACGCCCGGTACGGGAACGGCCACCTTCGACAAAATATTCAACCGAGTAACCACGGCTGAACAGTTCACCCAGATATTCACGGAAAACGGTGGAATAAAGCTTATTACCTTTAAAGGTCCGTCGGATGAAGAACGCCCCGAGATGACGGAAAATCGGTCCGGCAGGCCAGAAGTTCAGGTTGATACCGGCCGCGATATGCGGAGGAACCAGTCCCTGATGATAGAGCACATAAGAGAGCAGCAGATAATCCATATGACTGCGATGGCAGGGCACATAGACCAGCTCATGGCCGTCCTGGGCTAGCTGGCGGATACGTTCGCCCCCGCTGACATTGATCCCTTTATATAACCGGCTCCACAGCCAGCCCATGACGCGGTCGGTAATGCGGATAGCTTCGTAGCTGAAGTCCGCCGCGATTTCTTCCATCATAGCGACGGCATTTTTCCGGGCCATCTCGTGAGAGATTTTCTTACTGCGGGCCTCGTCCTCAACAGCTTTCGCAATCGCTTTGGATTGCAGCAGCTTGTTGAACAGGTCCTGGCGGGCCGGCAGACGCGGGCCGACGGCAGCCAGACGCTGGCGGGAAAAATGAATATGAGCCACCCGTGACAGCTTCTGGGCTATCGACTGGTCGGTGCCGTGCTCATCGGCCATCTGGCGTAAGGACATTTTAGGGGAGAAGCGGATAAAGCTATCCCGTCCCAGCCAGAGAATGGCGCAGAATTTCTGTAACCCGTTGAGTTCACGGAGTAAAGGTGCCTGCGTCCCCTGTGTCTCTTTGCCCGGAGCCCGGCCAAACATCACCGATACTGGCACCAGCTGGACATCCAGCGCCGGATTGTTCCTGTGCAGATCCAGGTAATCGTGGAAAATCTTCACGGTTTCCTGATTCGGGGTGAAATAAGGTAATAACCGCGGACCGTCATGAATAAACACATGACGCGGTAGCAGACTGCCGTCGATTTCCAGAGGTTCTAACGGGTCGGGCAGATCATGCTTCAGGCATTCGGTACGGAGTGCCAGCAGATCTGCTTTGGAATCATACGGAAATACATAGATAATAGGGCGGGTAGGGTCCAGACCGAGTTCGGTCACAGGATCGCCCGGGATCACCTTGCTCTTTACCAGCAAAGATAATGGAATACTTAGTAATTTATAATAAAGTTTACGCCAGCCTGACATAGATAAATCCGGAGCCTCTTTTGATAGCAAAGCGGCGCAATCATACCAGAAACTGCAAAGAAGATCTGTGGCCAGGTGCACTATTGAAAATTAACAGGAGAACGGCCGATGGCAGGAAGGACAACGGGATGGCGGCGGCTGGTGAAGGCCACCGGCTATTCATGGCAGGGGCTGCGGGCCGCCTGGCGGCATGAGGCGGCCTTCCGCCAGGAAACCGTAGTGACTATCGTGGCAATAGTAATTGCCGGCTGTCTGGATGTGGATGCAGTTTCACGCATTCTGCTGATTGGATCGGTCGTACTGATTATGATCATCGAAATTATCAACAGCGCGATAGAAGCCGTGGTTGATCGTCTTGGCCCGGAAATACACCCCTTATCCGGCCGGGCGAAAGACCTGGGATCGGCCGCCGTATTGCTGGCGATCCTGCTGGCGGTGTTTGTCTGGGGAACAGTGCTCTGGCAATGGTGGTCGCTGGCGGGATAATGACCGACAGTTGTTTGTTTTATGACGGTTTTTGGTTTTCATTTATGAAAGACCTGTATATACTCACAGCGACTGTATAAACAACCAGGGGGCGGGATGAAAGCATTAACCAGCAGGCAGCAGCAGGTCTATGACCTGATTCGCGACCATATTCAACAGACGGGTATGCCGCCGACACGTGCGGAAATCGCTGCCCGCCTCGGTTTTCGCTCCCCGAATGCGGCAGAAGAACACCTGAAAGCTCTGGCACGTAAAGGTGTTATTGAAATCGTGTCCGGTGCCTCACGGGGCATCCGCCTGCTGATGGAAGAAGAAACGCCGGAAGGTCTGCCGCTGATCGGCCGGGTTGCCGCCGGTGAACCTCTGCTGGCCCAGCAACATATAGAAAGCCACTATCAGGTCGATCCGGGACTGTTTAAGCCGGGTGCCGATTTTCTGCTGCGCGTCAGCGGGATGTCGATGAAAGATATCGGTATCATGGACGGTGATCTGCTGGCGGTCCATAAAACCCAGGATGTCCGTAACGGGCAGGTGGTGGTCGCCAGAATCGATGACGAAGTCACGGTGAAACGCTGGAAAAAACAGGGGAATACGGTACAGTTATTACCTGAGAACAGCGAATTCTCTCCGATTGTGGTAGATGTCCGCGAACAGAGCCTGACGGTTGAAGGACTGGCGGTCGGTATTATCCGCAACGGAGAATGGCTGTAACTGACGGGCCGTTGTCCGTCAGCCGGCGACCGGGAGATCTGACTTCCGGTTGTTAAGATTCACCCTGCACCTTATTACAGTACGCTGATCGGCTGCTGCCGCAACCGGCGTTTGTCCGCCGGAAATCCTCTCCCGTCCGGCGGAGACACTGCGCTCTGTCAGGAAAACCCATGTCTTTTTTGAATACCACCGATAAAAAACTCTGGCGACTGGCATTACCGATGGTGTTATCCAACATTACGGTTCCGTTGCTGGGACTGGTGGATACCGCGGTGATCGGACACCTGGACAGTGCTATCTATCTGGGCGGGGTGGCTATCGGCACCACGGTCACCAGCTTCCTGTTTATGCTGCTGCTTTTCCTGCGTATGAGTACCACGGGGATGACGGCTCAGGCATGGGGAGCCGGCGATTCAGCAGCCCTCGCCAAAGCCCTGGCTCAGCCCCTGATCATGAGTGTGGCGGCCGGGCTTCTGTTTATTGTGGTACGTGACCCGGTCAGCCAGCTGGCCAGCGGATTTATCGGCGGTGATGCCGGTACGCTGGAACAGGCACGTGTTTTTATCCGTACGCGCTGGCTCAGTGCGCCAGCGACCTTCGCGAATCTGGTGATCCTTGGCTGGCTGCTGGGTGTTCAGTATGCCAGGGCTCCGGTGATCCTGCTGGTCGCCGGTAACCTGGTGAATATTTTGCTGGAGGTGTGGTTTGTTCTGCACCTGCATCTGGGAGTCCGGGGAGCAGCGGCCGCTACCGTGATCTCTGAATATGTCTCGCTGCTGGTCGGTGTGCTACTGGTGTTGCAGGTTTTCCGGCGGCGTAGGATGTCTGTCCGTTTACTGCTGGAAGGCTGGCGCGGCGATATCAGACGTTTGCTGGGCCTGAACCGCGATATTCTTCTGCGGAGCTTACTCCTGCAGATCTGCTTTGCTTCTCTGACCTTCATCGGTGCCCGGATGGGGGCTCAGGTCGTTGCGGTGAATGCGTTGCTGATGATGTTCCTGACTTTTACCGCCTATGCGCTGGATGGATTTGCCTATGCGGTGGAGGCGGTTTCCGGAGAAGCCTACGGGGCGCGTGAAGCCGGAAAATTGCATGAAGTCTGGTACGCCTCCTGCCGTCAGGCCGGTATTGTCGCTCTGCTTTTTTCGCTGGTGTATGGGCTGGCCGGGCAATACATCATTGAGATGATGACCTCATTACCTTCCCTTCGCCAGTTGGCTGACCATTATCTGATCTGGCAGGTCATTCTGCCTCTGGCAGGTGTCGGCGGGTATTTACTGGATGGTTTGTTTATCGGTGCCACGCGCGGACGGGAAATGCGTAACAGTATGGCGATTGCCGCGGCAGGCTATGGCCTGACATTGTGCAGTGTTCCCTGGCTGGGTAATCACGGGCTTTGGCTGGCGCTCTGTGTCTTTATGCTACTGCGGGGGATCACACTCTGGCATTGCTGGCAGCAGCATCAGCGCAGGGGAACCTGGTTTGATCACTGACCCGTCACTGAACCCCGGGGAAATTAGCGGCCGGCCCGTTTTTTAACTTCGCTGCTGTGGTCGTGCTGGCACTGTTCCTGATTATCACAGGCCGCGATCTCAGCACATTTCACGCACAGACCATGGGCTTCAATCACACTGTGGCGCAGCAGAAAGCCCGCCTGCTTTGCCTGGGTGACGATCAGATGTTCCACCCCTTCAGCATGACGCTCGCTCACCGATGCACAGTTATCGCAGACCAGCATAACCGAGGTATGAGACGGGTGTTCAAAGTGCGGGCATACCACATAGCTGTTATTAGAGGCGACCCGGTGAATAAACCCCTGCTCCAGCAGAAAATCCAGCGCACGATAGACGGTCGGTGGCTTGGCCTGCGGCTCACTGATGCGCAGTTTATCCAGCAGATCATAGGCGCTGATGGCCCCCTGTTCTTCGGCCATCAGACGTAACACTTCTGCGCGCTGGGGCGTCATACGTACCCCACGTTTCAGGCAGAGACTCTGTGCCTCGGCAAGAATCTGAGCGGGAAGTTGCTGTTGCATGATGGCTTTCTCCAACGAATAGTCTGCGGTAACGGGCTATCTTAGCATGGCTGGCGCTTTAATGCTGATCCTGTATGGCGAAGTGCGACAGGCGACGGAAAGCGGTCCCTGCCGGCGGGGGGCCCTGATTCCGTGACATGGCGGAAGCTGTGCGGTCACCCCCGGACTGCCGTTTTTCTATGCTATAGTAGGGCATGCTTTTGTCCCTTTTTTCAGTCCTTCCTGTCACGCCCGGGTGCGAACGGGGGCTGTTTTACCTGATGATATAAAGAAAAATGCACGAAAATAAAGAAACCTCCAACCTGCACCAGACCTCTCAACCGCAGGCCGTATCGCCTGAATACCTTGCCGGGCGTTTTTCCGTCGCGCCGATGCTCGACTGGACCGATCGTCATTGCCGCTATTTCCACCGTAAACTGACCGGCCAGACGTTGCTGTATACCGAGATGGTAACCACGGGCGCAATCATTCATGGCAAAGGCGATTATCTGGCGTATAACGACGCAGAACATCCTGTGGCGTTACAACTGGGCGGCAGTGACCCTGTGGCACTGGCACAATGTGCCCGGCTGGCAGAGCAACGGGGCTATGATGAAATCAACCTGAACGTGGGTTGCCCGTCTGACAGAGTGCAGAATGGCCGTTTCGGTGCCTGCCTGATGGGGGAAGCGGCGTTAGTCGCGGACTGCATTAAGGCGATGCGTGATGTGGTGTCGGTCCCGGTGACAGTGAAAACCCGTATCGGCATCGATGAGCAGGACAGCTACGCGTTCCTGTGCGACTTTATCCGTACCGTGGCAGAGCAGGGCGGATGTGACTCCTTCACTCTCCATGCCCGTAAAGCCTGGCTGTCGGGCCTGAGCCCGAAAGAAAACCGTGAGGTTCCGCCGCTGGATTACCCGCGGGTTTATCAGTTAAAGCGTGATTTCCCGCATCTGACGATAGCGATTAACGGCGGAGTGAAGACCCTGGAAGAAGCCAAAGCTCACCTGCAACATGTGGACGGGGTGATGATGGGGCGTGAAGCCTACCAGAACCCGGGGATCCTCGCTCAGGTGGACAGTGAGATTTTCGGCAGCACGTCGGCCAGTCCGGATCCGTTTGAGGTGGTGCGCTCGATGTATCCGTATATAGAAGCAGAACTGAGCCAGGGCACGTATCTGGGACACATTACCCGCCATATGCTGGGGCTGTTTCAGGGGATCCCGGGGGCCCGTCAATGGCGCCGTCACCTGAGCGAAAATGCGCATAAAGCCGGGGCCGATGTCCGGGTGGTAGAGCAGGCGCTGTCACTGGTCGCTTCCCGTTAAGTCCGATGCCGGGGAGATCCCCCGGTAATATTCCATACCGCGAATTACGCCAGTTCCTGGTTTTTTTCACCCCTTCAGCGGGCAGTAATTTTTCAACATTTCATTGTTATTCATTGAGTTATCGGGATGGCATGATTCTTGTATTGGTCATAGCAGACGTGTTTATCGCTAACTTATTCTCCTGTGATGGAAGAGGTATCATGGAATTCTTCTTTGTGATTGGTTTTTTTGTGGTGTTGTTACTGACCGGCGTCTCGGTGATCGGCGTACTGATCGCGTTATTTGCCGGTGCAGTGCTGCTGATGTTCTCCGGTTTCTTATTGCTGGCGATTAAACTGCTCCCCTGGTTACTGCTGGCGGTCGCGGTCGCCTGGATCTATCAGACCTTTATTGCGCCGCCATCGTCGTCTCCGGTCACACGCCGCTTTGATAAAACCATGGCTAAAATCAACCGGATGAACAGGCGCGGGTAAACGGCAACCAGGGGCGGGACTCAGTTTCTGACGTCAGGCCGCGGAAATGTGAATTACCCCGTATTTTCGGCAGACCGGTTCTGCGATGATACCGGTGTGCTCTGGCGAATAGCTGTCGCTCTGTCCCTACACAAGTACCAAAAATAATAAAAAAATAAGGGCTTCCTGCGGGAAGCCCTTTTCTGTGCATTACACGGGACCCGGTTCAGGGGATGAGCAGGCAGGAACCACGGGTAGCACGGCTTTCCAGTTGCTGATGGGCAAGGGCGGCATCTTTCAGAGCAAACTTCTGGTTTTCCGGGACCTCCGTCTTAATGGCTCCGCTGGCCAGCAGAGTAAAGAGCTCGTGGCTTGCAGCATCCAGTTCCTCTGGCGTGGTAATGTAACCAAACAACGACGGACGGGTGACAAACAAAGAGCCTTTGCGGGTGAGGATCCCCAGGTCCACACCGGTCACCGGACCTGAGGCATTGCCAAAGCTGACCATCAGGCCTCGGCGTTGCAGACAATCCAGTGAGGCTTGCCAGGTATCTTTCCCTACCGAATCATAGACGACCGGCACTTTCTGACCGTCAGTCAGTTCGCTCAGGCGGGCGGCAATATCTTCCTCGCGGTAGTTAATCGTCGCCCAGGCCCCTGCCTGACGGGCCGCCTCTGCTTTTTCCGCCGACCCGACAGTCCCGATCAGTTTCGCTCCCAGGGCCTTTGCCCACTGGCAGGCAATCAGTCCGACGCCCCCGGCGGCGGCATGAAACAGAAAGGTTTCTCCGGCCTTAATCTGATAGGTCTGGCGCAGCAGATACTGGACCGTCAGCCCTTTCAGGAAAGAAGCCGCGGCCTGCTCAAACGAAATTGCGTCCGGCAGGATCGCCAGCCTGTCCTCGTGAACAATATGGCTTTCACTGTAGGCTCCGGCCGCTGACTGCGCGTAGACCACCCGATCGCCCGGCGAAACCCGGCGGACGGCCCGGCCGGTGCTCACTACGATCCCGGCGGCTTCGCTACCGAGACCTGCGGGCAGGGAAGGCGGCGGATAAAG
Organism: Tatumella terrea; assembly: GCF_039523755.1. Taxonomy (NCBI): domain Bacteria; kingdom Pseudomonadati; phylum Pseudomonadota; class Gammaproteobacteria; order Enterobacterales; family Erwiniaceae; genus Tatumella; species Tatumella terrea. The sequence goes on from NZ_BAAAFX010000002.1 coordinate 36,959, forward strand.
TCCGCTGCGAAAGTAGGTATCGATGTAATTGATACCTATTGCTTTATTTTCCACCACGACCTCATGATCGCCGGGTGCCGGCGGTGTAAATGAAGTCCACTCCAGGACTTCCGGCCCGCCGTGGCGGCGATACTGAATCCGGTTTGACATAGCAGCTCCTTGAAATCGTCTGGTTTGCCCGGGACAGGGCGACAATGCAGGTAAAAAAAAAGTATACTGTGACGCCCCTTGTTTAACACTGGTAATGACATTCACTATGGCAGGAAAGACACCCGCGAACAAATCCAACGAATCCCGTGATCGTCAGATGGAAGGCGTGAAGATGCCCCCCCACTCTGTCGAGGCAGAGCAGTCCGTTCTCGGGGGATTAATGCTGGACAATGAACGCTGGGATAATGTTTCCGAGCGAGTGGTGGCTGGCGATTTCTACAGCAGACCACACCGGCTGATTTTCTCAGAGATGCAGCGCTTGCTGGAACTCGGTCAGCCCATCGATCTGATCACCCTGTCAGAATCCCTGGAAACCCGCGGAGAGCTGGACATGGTCGGGGGGTTCGCCTATCTGGCGGAGCTGGCCAAGAATACCCCGAGTGCGGCGAATATCGGTGCCTATGCGGATATTGTGCGCGAGCGTGCCGTTGTCCGTGAAATGATCTCGGTGGCGAATGAGATAGCAGATGCCGGTTACGATCCTCAGGGACGCAATAGTGAAGATCTGCTGGATCTGGCGGAATCCAGCGTGTTTAAGATCGCTGAAAAACGGGCGAACAAAGAAGACGGTCCGCAAAATATTGAGCAGGTTCTGGAAGCGACCATCAACCGTATCGAATCACTGGTTGGCACGCCACATGACGGGGTCACCGGGGTTGATACCGGTTACCAGGATCTGAACAAAAAAACCGCCGGCCTGCAGGGATCCGATCTGATCATCATCGCGGCCCGTCCTTCGATGGGTAAAACGACCTTTGCCATGAACCTGTGTGAGAATGCGGCGATGGTTCAGGATAAGCCGGTACTGATTTTCAGTCTGGAAATGCCCAGTGAACAGCTGATGATGCGTATGCTGGCCTCGCTGTCCCGTGTCGACCAGACGCGTATCCGTACCGGTCAACTGGATGATGAGGACTGGTCGCGTATTTCCGGCACCATGGGCATTCTGCTGGAAAAGAAAAATATGTATATCGACGACTCCTCCGGTCTGACACCGACCGAGGTGCGTTCACGTGCCCGACGTATTTTCCGTGAAAATGGCGGCCTGAGCATGATAATGATCGATTACCTGCAACTGATGCGGGTACCGTCGTTGTCTGATAACCGTACCCTGGAAATTGCAGAAATTTCCCGCTCACTGAAAGCGCTGGCAAAAGAGCTGAATGTGCCGGTGGTTGCTCTCTCCCAGCTGAACCGTTCACTGGAACAACGTGCCGACAAACGACCGGTCAACTCCGATTTGCGTGAATCCGGATCCATTGAGCAGGATGCGGACCTGATCATGTTTATCTACCGGGATGAGGTCTACCACGAAAACAGTGATCTGAAAGGGATTGCAGAAATTATTCTGGGAAAACAGCGTAACGGCCCGATCGGCACCGTCCGTCTGACATTTAATGGCCAGTGGTCACGGTTTGATAACTATGCCGGCCCGCAGTACGACGACGAATAACGACGCCAGTGGCCTAATAACTTACTTTCACCGCAATGCAGCGTCTGTCTGCTTTTTTGTCAGTCCGGGGAACGGAGCACCGTATGGATCGTATTGATGATCACGATATTCACATCCTGAGGTTATTGCAGACTAACGGGCGTCTAACCAATCAGGAACTCAGCGAACTGGTCGGGCTGTCGGCGTCCCAATGCTCACGACGTCGTATTCAGCTGGAACAGACCAGCAAGATCCTCGGCTACTATGCCAGACTGTCACCCGAGGCGTTGGGGCCGGAGATTACCGGTCTGATAGAAGTCCGGCTGATGAATCATACCCCCGATTATGTGGACGATTTCCATCGTCGTATTATTAATGATCCTTCAGTTATCGATGCCTATAAAACGACCGGGGATGCCGATTATCTGTTAAAAGTGACGGTTTCCGACCTCAACTCTCTGAGCACACTGATCAGTCAGCTGGTGGCTGGCTATCAGAGTGTGGCGCACGTGAAGACCTCAGTCGTGCTGAACCGCATCAAAGAAGGCGGCCGGATACTGAATACCCCCGGCGAATCCGCATAAATTTTTCCGCAAGACCGTTCCGGATCGTGCGTTTTATCTCAAATAATGCATAAATAGTGCGTCGGAGTGGTTTGTGATGCATGTTATGCCTTTTGCCGGCATGCCTGCACACCTCTTTCACCGCACCGGTATTTTCATGAACACAGTAATGTGACCCTTTCTGATTGCCGGAAAGGGCTTTTTTGTTCTGACTGACTGTTTTGTTACGGGGGGAATATGTCATTAATGAAAACCGCTGACGCGGAGAAAATTCCGCACAGCCTGGCAGAAGATGCACTGGCCATACTGTTCGGTACCTTACTTGTTTCGTTCGGGATTGTGATGCTGAAACAGGCGGGCGCGTTGACCGGCAGTACGGCGGGTATCGCTTTTTTAATCAGTTATATTTCACCCTTATCCTTCGGTGCCGCCTTTTTTCTGATTAACCTGCCATTTTACTGGCTGGCGGTGAAGCAAATGGGCTGGGAATTCACCCTGAAAACCTTCAGTGCGGTCGCGCTGGTTTCGCTGTTTACGCATCTGCATCCATTATTTATTCACTTTTCGTTGCTTAACCCTTTCTATGCTGCCCTGTTTGGTAATATTGTGATGGGCATGGGGTTCATTGTGTTATTCCGGCATAAAGCCAGCCTGGGAGGCGTGAATATTCTTGCGCTCTGGCTTCAGCAACGGATCGGACTACGGGCAGGAAAATTACAAATGGCGGTGGATACCTGTGTGGTGCTGGCGTCTTTGTGGGTCGTGTCTTTACCCATGTTGCTGGCGTCAGTCTGCGGTGCTGTGATACTGAATCTGATTATTGCGATGAACCACCGTCCCGGTCGCTACAGTGTGTAAGCCTGCCTGCGACCCTTTACATTGATTAATGATGGAGAAGTCCACTGTGTTCCAACATGTCGATGCCTATGGCGGCGATCCTATCCTCACTTTGATGGAAAAATTCAAAGAAGACCCTCGGGCAGAGAAAGTGAACCTGAGTATCGGTCTCTACTATAACGAACAGGGAATTATTCCTCAGCTTCAGGCCGTTGCAGAGGCCGAAAAGCGCTTACAGGGCACGTCCGCAGAGGCTTCGCTCTACTTGCCGATGGAAGGGATGACCGCCTATCGCCAGGCTATCGTTGAGCTGTTATTTGGCACGCAGGCGCCGGCCGACCACGATCGTATTGCCTGTATTCAGACACTGGGCGGTTCCGGTGCACTGAAAGTGGGTGCGGACTTCCTGAAAGCGTATTTTCCGCACTCTGACGTCTGGGTAAGCGACCCGACCTGGGAAAACCATATCGCGATTTTCTCCGGGGCAGGCTTCAATGTGCATCGCTATCCGTGGTATGACGCCTCTACGGGGGGAGTGAATTTCTCTGCCTTTATTGATGCCATCAGCGCACTCCCGGAACGCAGTATTGTTCTGCTGCATCCTTGCTGCCATAACCCGACCGGTGCCGACCTGACGCCGGCACAATGGGATCAGACCCTCGACGTGCTGAAATCACGTCAGCTTATCCCGTTTATGGATATCGCTTATCAGGGCTTCGGTGCCGGGGCGGAAGAGGACTGTTACGCTATCCGCGCAGCGGCGAAAGCCGGATTGCCGGCCCTGGTCAGCAACTCCTTCTCGAAAATATTTTCACTGTACGGTGAGCGCGTCGGTGGCTTATCGGTTCTCTGTGAAAGCAGTGATGAAGCGGGTTGTGTGTTGGGTCAGCTAAAAGCCGCGGTGCGTCGTAACTATTCAAGCCCGCCGACGCACGGGGCAAAACTGGTGATGACCGTGCTGAATGACAGCGGATTACGTGCACAGTGGCTGGCTGAGCTGGAGGCCATGCGTTTACGTATCCTGGAGATGCGTCAGGCCCTGGTTGAGACCTTGAGTCAGGCATTGCCGGGCCGTGATTTCAGCTATCTGGAGAAGCAGCGTGGGATGTTCAGCTATACCGGACTGAACGCACAGCAGGTGGACAGATTACGTGAAGAGTTCGGTATCTATCTGATAGCGAGTGGTCGCATGTGTGTCGCCGGGCTTAACCGCAGCAATATTCATCGTGTTGCGGAAGCTTTTGCCGCAGTGATGTAAGCCTCTGTCAGGGTCACCGTATCCTCTGCACAACCGGTGCGGTGACCTGACTGAACATTCTGTGCGGCCAGCAATTCTCTGCTGCCGGGAGCGCTGGCTGATCTTCTGGCTGTTTAAGAGATTTTCGGCACTCAAAGGTAATTGATATCAGACGATTATAACGTGCCCGTCATATACTGCGCTTCGCCATAACCAAAGCTCCAGTCACCTTTGTTATTGCTGATAAATGAGATCATCAGGTCATTCCCTTCAATCCCACAGACGGTGCGGAGTTCTTCTGCCAGTCGTTTCATAAAGAACTGTTTTTGCTCATCGCTGCGCGGGCTGGTGAAGACCCGGAGCATCACGAATTTTTCACTGCGTTCAAAGCCGAGTCCGGTATCCTGGAAGACCATCTGCCAGGCTTTATTTTCATGAACAATCTGATAACGGTCACGTTCAGGGACGCTGAAGGCTTCCAGTACGACCTTATGCGCCGTATCCAGCAGTGTTTTGACTTCTTCTTCGCTACGACCTTCAATAATATCAAACTGTAGTAATGGCATTTCTCTTCTCCTGAACGGTTGAGTTTTAGTATTCTGGCCCGTAAATGGCGGAAGAAAAAGCGCTGTCAGTGAAATGATTGTTTAACAGGGTGAACAATAGTGATGAAAAAGAGCCATGCCGACGCATTATGGGTTCATCTGCACTGGCTGATTGTACTGGCCGAACAGCAAAGTTTTACCCGTGCGGCTGAACAGCTGGAGGTCAGCAAAGCGGCGGTCAGCCAGAAGATAAAACAACTGGAAGCCCTGGCCGGTGTGTCGCTGGTACAGCGAACGACCCGCAGTGTACGCCTGACGGAAGCCGGTAAAAAGCTGGTGGAGGAACTGCGTCAGCCTTTTGAACAGATTGAACAGCATTTTAATGCTCTCCGGGATGCCAGCGGACCGCTGCGTGGGGTTATCCGCGTGACAGCACCGGTGGCCTTTGCCAGGCAACAGTTGCTTGAACCGGTACGACAGTTTTTGCGTCAGTATCCGGAGGTTCGTATTCAGCTTGAAGTCTCTGATCAGCTGTTATCGCTGGCCAGTGAAGGCTATGACCTGGCTATCCGCCATAGCCATCGGGTGCCGGACACCCATGTAGTGTTGCCCCTGTGCGATACCAAAACCGTGCTGGTCGCCGCCCCGGGGTACCTGAGGCAAGCGGGCAACCCGCAGCATCCGCAGGATCTGGTCCGCCACGATTGCCTTTACTATCCGCGGGGGAATGAGCTTCCGCACTGGAAACTTAGCCATCCTCAGACAGCCGGGGCTGTTTCTGTCGCAGTTAAAGGCGGGTTTGCCACCAATAACAGCGAATCGATTCGTGATGCCGCGATCAGTGGCCTGGGGATTGCGATGTTACCCGATTTCAGCGCGCGTGCGGCGCTGGCCAGCGGACAACTGCTACCGGTACTGGAAGACTGGCAGGTTGACGGCGGATTTGCGGATAAAATCTGGCTGGTACGGCCTTATTCGGCCCGGGTTCCGCGGGCGGTCACTGTCTTCAGCCACTGGTTGCAGGAGTGTTTCCAGGCGCAGCGACACCCGGCAGGATAACGGCGTATACCCTCGGGGGAAGGCGACCGATAGCGTTATCCGGCGGCCATTTTTTCGAACACTTCGGGATAGCGTGACCCGGCAATATTTTCGGGACGGAAAAATAGTTTATAGCTGATAATACCGGAGTATGATTGGTTAAGTAATATACAGGGAGAACAGAATGGACGCGGCATTCCCAGATATGATGCGCTCAGGCGGGAGAAATAAAGCCTGGGCTGAAACAATGATTAACCTTGAAGCCAGAAAGCTGGTTGATACTGCTAACAGACTTTCCGCCTGTCACCTTCAGGACGGTCTTACCCGAATTAATTTTATTCAGGAAATAAAATATGTTGTAGAGCAGCAATTTGCTGCAGCCCGGCGCGCGGAATCAGATGACGAATGCATAGCGTGCATCAAAAATCTGAGAGCAGAGACCGAAAACCTCGAAGAACAGAGCCGGATGTTACGTATTAAGACGGCAAAACTTTATGCCAAAGTGGAGTTCGTCCGGGAAAATAACAAAATTGCAGGTTATGTGATTTCTGCTGTTCATATTGTGGTATCAGGTGCAGCATTGTTTGGCGGAATGATCATGATGTCGACAATGACTCCTATTGGAGTGCTTGCCGGAGCAATACTTTTCGTTGACGGTATCAATGGGATCACAAAAGAGGCCAGCTATCTTCGTTATGGCGATCAGTTCAAGTCAGAGGGAATATTTGCAGACAGTTCTAAGGAAGCTGCTAAGTATATGGGTTTTAAACCTGAAGCAGGGCTGGCATTTTATAATGCAGTTACGCTAAGTGCCAGTGTCTATAGTATTTTGGGCCTGGCAAAAAAGCCCGAGGCCTGGCGCTTATTCAGATGGATTTCCCGGGATTATTACCGGAAAGTTGAAACCATAAGCAGAACAAAACTCACGATGAAAATAGTAGGTTATGGTGTAAAAGCAAAGGTCATTTTTGACCTTTTGGGCACAGATAACTCCTGCACCTAACGTCGATGAAGTCTTTGATAACGCCAACATTTATAGGCTAGCACTGGCGGTTGTACAAATATCGCCACCGCAATAGCGCAAAGCAGCCCGACTGAGCCAGAGAAAAGGATTTCGGCTGAACCAAACAGAACCAGCAAAACGAATACGGTAAGGCAACCCGCGACTACAGACAGGGCTATGACAAAGCGATTCGCCAGATCCCGAAGGGTATCACCCATAGAACGCCCGAAATTTTCCACATTGCTTTTAATTTTCAGGACATCGGAAGGACTGAAGCCGGACTTCAGCAGTGTTTCTTCGCTGACTTTCATGAATTTTCATCCCTAAAATTCATCAGAACATCACCGGTCAGCTTACCCAAAATCGGGTGATAAATCACCACCTGAAAACCCGGTTTTGACACCGATGATTTTATAGACAGGTTTATGCCCTTATCATGGTTTGCACGATTGGATATAAAACCCTTATCTGTCGTTGTCTTTTCCACTTCATACCCATAGATTATTACCGAAAAGTCAGCAGGTTAAGTCGTCCGAAGCTCACCATGAAAATAGCCGGATACGGCGTTAAGGCTAAAGTTATTTTTGATCTGATAACAATTACTGATCGCCCTCACTCCGGGTAGTATATTGATACCGCCAGGCTTTAAACGCGAGTCTGGCGGGCGTTAAATACCAGATAAGTGGCAATCCTGCCATTAACGCAAAAGCCAGAGAGAGTGTGTTATTTTTTGTCGATAAAAGAGAGGTCAGCGTCAGAATGACAAAGGCAACAAGGGTTATCCATTTAGCGACATTAAATCGTTTTGCTAAATCCTGAATTGCTTCATCGGGAGTACCCCCGAAATTTTCCACATTGCTTTTAATTTTCAGGACATCGGCAGGACTGAAGCCGGACTCCAGCAGTGTTTCTTCACTCACTTTCATGAATTTTCATCCCTAAAATTCATCAGAACATCACCGGTCAGCTTACCCAAAATCGGGTGATAAATCACCACCTGAAAACCCGGTTTTGACATTATCCGGCACGCCAGCAGATGCGCCCGGTATGACGCGCGTTTATCGGTTTTTTTCTGTCCTCAGCGCCGCACCCGGCAGGGCTAAGCAGACGGCGGTGTAGCATGCTGGCAGCCTGGCTGCCAGCATAAGTGGCTCAGATAATTCAGGCCGCGGTGCTGTTTCTCAATGTATTGATATCAATAACAAAACGGTATTTTACGTCGCTTTTCAGCATCCGTTCATAGGCCTCATTGACCTGTGCAATATCGATTAGCTCAATATCGGAAATAATATTGTGCTGCCCGCAGAAATCGAGCATCTCCTGGGTTTCGGCGATCCCGCCGATCAGTGATCCTGAGACACTGCGACGTTTAAAAATCAGGCTGGCGATGTCGGGGGCCGGATGGTTATGCTCAGGGACACCCACCAGCGTCATATTCCCGTCCCGCTTCAGCAGATTAATAAAGGGCGTCAGATCATGGGTGGCCGCGACCGTATTAAGAATAAAATCAAAACTATGGATGTGTGCTTCCATCTGTTGCGGATCTTTAGAGATGACGACTTCATCTGCCCCCAGGCGTTTACCGTCCGCAATTTTTGAGGCAGAGGTGGTAAACAGAACGACTTTTGCGCCCATGGCATGAGCAAGTTTGACTCCCATGTGTCCCAGTCCTCCCAGGCCGACGATCCCGACTTTCATGCCCGGACCGACTTTCCAGTGTTTCAGTGGGGAGTAGGTGGTGATCCCTGCGCATAACAAAGGAGCGACGCCTTTAAGATCCAGATGCTCCGGCACTTTCAGGACAAAGTCTTCGTGCACCACGACCCCGGTCGCATAGCCGCCGAAGGTTATTTGATCATCAACGCGGTCTCTGGCGTTATAGGTGGCGGTAAAGCCTTCTTCACAATACTGTTCCACCCCTTCTTCACAGCTTTCACAATGGCGGCAGGAATCGACCATACACCCTACACCGACCAGGTCACCGATGCTGAATTTATGGGTCTTTGCACCTACAGCCGTGACGCGGCCGACAATTTCATGGCCCGGTACCATGGGGAAAATACTGTTGCGCCATTCATTGCGGGCCTGGTGCAGGTCGGAATGGCAGACGCCACAGAATTCAATTTCTATCTGAATATCGTGGTCACGTAGCTGTCGGGGTTCATAACTGAAGGGGGCAAGGGGAGAGTTTTCGTTCTGCGCGGCGTAAGCATGGATAATCTTCATCATTTCTCCTGTCAGACAGATCACAGATAACCCCCGGCGATAATACCGGGAGTGAGGAACCTGAAATAAGGATAGTCAGAGATACGGCTGAGGGACACCGCCGATCGCTGTGAATCCCCCCGGGCCTGACCCTTTTCAGGATCAGGTCCGGCACGGAAATTACTGCAACGTTCTGATGTTACACAGATTTTAGTAATGGTTTCAGGAAGCGGGCGGTATGTGACGCGTCACATTCTGCAATAGTTTCCGGGCTACCGGCGACCAGAATTTCGCCTCCGCCACTGCCGCCTTCCGGCCCCAGGTCGACTATCCAGTCTGCGGTTTTAATGACATCGAGGTTATGTTCGATAACCACAATGGTATTCCCCTGGTCCCGTAACTGATGGAGCACGGCCAGCAGTTGCTGGATATCCGCGAAGTGCAGGCCGGTGGTCGGTTCGTCCAGAATATACAGCGTCTGACCCGTCCCGCGTTTAGACAGCTCACGCGCCAGTTTCACCCGCTGCGCTTCCCCGCCCGACAGCGTGGTCGCCGACTGACCGAGACGGATATAGGACAAGCCGACATCCATCAGGGTTTGCAGTTTACGCGCCAGCGCCGGTACCGCTTCGAAAAAGTCACGGGCTTCTTCGATGGTCATTTCCAGCACTTCGTGAATGCTCTTGCCCTTGTATTTTATCTCCAGTGTTTCGCGGTTATAGCGTTTACCCTGGCACTGGTCACAGGGGACATAGATATCCGGCAGAAAGTGCATTTCCACCTTAATCACCCCATCTCCCTGACAGGCTTCGCAGCGTCCGCCACGCACGTTAAAACTGAAACGGCCCGGCGTATATCCACGGCTGCGGGCTTCCGGCACGCCGGCAAACAGTTCACGTACCGGAGTGAAAATCCCGGTATAGGTCGCCGGGTTGGAACGCGGTGTCCGGCCGATCGGGCTTTGATCGATGTCGATGACCTTATCGAAATGCTCCAGTCCTTTAATATCACGGTACGGCGCCGGTTCGATGACGGTGGCCCCGTTTAACTGGCGCTGTGCCAGTGGGAACAAGGTGTCGTTGATCAGGGTAGATTTCCCGGAACCGGACACCCCGGTCACACAGGTAAACAGACCCACTGGCAGCGTCAGCGTGACATTCTTCAGGTTATTGCCGCGGGCGCCGGTCAGGGTCAATACCTTATCCGGCGACCCTTTTACCCGTTCGGCCGGGACTTCAATACTGCGCTTGCCGCTAAGGAATTGTCCGGTAAGGGAGTCCTCATTGGCCATAATCGCGTTAACATCCCCTTCCGCGACGACCTGACCGCCATGAACCCCGGCACCGGGGCCGATATCGATCACATGGTCAGCGGCGCGGATAGCATCTTCGTCATGCTCGACCACAATGACGGTATTCCCCAGATCACGCAGGTGCACCAGGGTACTCAGCAGGCGTTCATTATCACGCTGATGTAAGCCGATTGAGGGTTCATCCAGCACATACATCACACCGACCAGCCCGGCACCGATCTGGCTTGCCAGACGAATACGTTGTGCTTCACCCCCGGAGAGGGTATCCGCAGAGCGGGAGAGTGACAGGTAATTCAGACCGACATTGACCAGAAAGCTCAGACGTTCGCTGATCTCTTTTAAGACTTTTTCGGCAATTTTTGCCCGCTGACCTTCCAGTTGCAGCTCATCAAAGAAAGTTGTCGCGTGACCGATACTCATCTCTGAAATTTCCGGTAACGTTGTTTCTGCGACAAAGACGTGGCGTGCTTCTTCCCGCAAACGGGTGCCATGACAACTGGTGCAGGAGCGGTTACTGATATATTTTGCCAGCTCGTCCCGGACGGCATTGGATTCCGTCTCTTTGTAGCGGCGCTCCATATTATGCAGCACCCCTTCAAACGGATGACGACGTACAGAGGTGTCTCCGCGGTCATTCACGTATTTGAATTCGATGTTTTCTTTACCGGAGCCGTAAAGAATGACCTTTTTGACCTTGTCACTCAGGGTATTAAACGGCGCTTCCACATCGAACTCATAATGTTCGCCCAGCGAGCGCAGCATCTGGAAATAATAGAAATTACGACGGTCCCAGCCACGGATAGCACCGCCGGCCAGCGAGATATCTTCATTCTGTACCACGCGCTGCGGGTCAAAAAATTGCTGTACCCCCAGGCCGTCACAGGTCGGGCACGCCCCGGCCGGGTTATTAAAGGAGAACAGACGCGGTTCCAGCTCACGCATACTGTAGCCACAGACCGGACAGGCAAAGTTCGCTGAGAACAGTAACTCCGCGACGCTGCTGTCATCCATATCGGCGACGATGGCTGTGCCGCCGGAGAGTTCGAGTGTCGTTTCAAAGGATTCCGCCAGCCGGGTGGCCAGATCATCACGTACTTTGAAACGGTCGACAACGACCTCAATGGTGTGTTTCTTTTGCAGTTCCAGTTTTGGCGGATCAGACAGGTCACAGACTTCACCGTCGATCCTGGCCCGGATATAGCCCTGCGCGGCCAGGTTTTCCAGGGTTTTACTGTGCTCACCTTTACGGTCTTTGATGACCGGTGCGAGCAGCATCAACCGGGTGCCTTCCGGCTGCTGCAACACCTGGTCGACCATCTGGCTGACGGTCTGGGCCGCTAAGGGTACATTATGTTCAGGGCACCGCGGTTCACCGACCCTGGCAAATAACAGGCGCAGGTAGTCATGGATTTCGGTAATGGTACCGACCGTCGAACGCGGGTTGTGTGAAGTCGACTTCTGCTCAATAGAGATGGCCGGCGACAGCCCTTCGATATGGTCGACATCCGGCTTTTCCATCAGTGATAAAAACTGACGGGCATAGGCGGATAATGATTCCACATAACGGCGCTGACCTTCGGCATACAGTGTGTCAAATGCCAGCGACGATTTGCCAGAACCTGATAACCCGGTGACAACGACCAGCTTGTCGCGAGGGATAATCAGATTGATGTTTTTCAGGTTATGGGTGCGGGCACCCCGTACTTCTATCTTATCCATTCACCTTTCCCGGAGTATCAGCGTCGTCCATGCCTGCTGAGGAGACATGGGGAGAATCAAACGAACCATTATGGCATAAAAAATAAACTGATTAAATATCCAGTAGTCTGACGAAAGAACCGGTCACCGGCAGAGGCAGGTCAGTCCCGGACGTACTTATCTGTTTTTCGTCAGTGACTGTCTTTTACTATAGATGATTTATGTCAGCCTGCCGTGTTGTGGGGTGTGGTGCACGGCTGTCTGGAGGAATTTCCGGCAGAAAAAATCCCGCCGGCTGTTTTTTTGAACAGTCCGGGCAGGGGAGCATCGGGGTTTGCGGCGTCCGCCCGGGGCGCAGGGTGAGATGCGTGACATTACGGCTGGAAAGCGGTTCGAAAGTATCACTATCGGTACGTGACGTGATATGATTTACCGCTTAGACTTTGAGTAATTATTCTTCAGGAGAGACCTCTATGGCCAGTCGCGGCGTTAACAAAGTGATTCTTGTCGGGAATCTGGGACAGGACCCGGAAGTCCGTTATATGCCAAATGGTGGTGCGGTTACCAACATTACACTGGCCACCTCTGAAAGCTGGCGTGACAAGCAGACCGGTGAAAACAAAGAAATTACCGAATGGCACCGTGTGGTTCTGTTCGGCAAACTGGCTGAAGTCGCCGGTGAGTATCTGCGTAAAGGTTCTCAGGTTTACATCGAAGGTCAGTTACGTACCCGTAAATGGCAGGATCAGGGTGGCCAGGACCGTTATACGACCGAAGTGGTTGTTAACGTTGGTGGCACCATGCAGATGCTGGGTGGCCGTCAGGGCGGTAACGGCGGAGCACCTGCCGGCGGGCAGGGGAATAATAATGGCTGGGGTCAGCCACAGCAGCCGCAGCAGTCACAGGGCGGTAACCAGTTCAGCGGCGGCGGTTCAGCACCGGCAGCACGTCCGCAACAGAACAGCGCCCCGGCCAGCAGCGAACCACCGATGGATTTCGACGACGATATCCCGTTCTGATCATCGTCTGATCAAAGCGATTTTGTCTGTCGATAAGGCCCCGTAACACGGGGCTTTTTTTATGCCATAAAAAGCGGTTCTGTCCGGCCACCCTTTTGCCGGAGATACGGCGGTCACCCGCCGGGTTTAAGACAGATGCCCGCGGATCACCACTTCCAGGTCTTCAGGGACCTCGTTATAAGACAGCACAAACAGCTCACGTGAAAATGAACGGGCATAGCGTGCCAGCAGTGGCCGCAATGCCGGCGGGACGATCAGTACCGGAGGCAGATTTTCGGCTTTCATCTGTTCGGTGATCAGCGGCATATTGGTTTGTAACTGCGTTAACAGATGCGGATCCAGCGGCACGTTATCCAGCTCTTTATTGCCTGCCGCCTGCTGGGCGCGTAGCAGTAACTCTTCTAAGGCATCACTGAGGGTAAATACCGCAAACTGCCGGCGATCCTTATTGATCCCGTGGACTATCTGACGACGAAGGGCGTAGCGGACATCGGCGGATAACAGCAGCGGATCTTTGGTGATCTGGTGCCCGGCGAGCAGTGCCGTCGCAATGGTGACAATATCCTTCAGGCTGACATTGTCGGTCAGTAACTGACGATAAATACGTAACTGTTGGGTGTAATTCAGTGCTGCATTTAAGTCTTCACTTAACCGGGGCGCGGGCTGAGCTAACCGGCGATGCAGTGCCGTAATATCATCGTACTGAAAAAGCTCCGGCAGATACTGCTTCACCACTTTATTCACATGCGTTGCAATCACGCTGGCGCAATCGACTACCTGATATCCGAAGCGTAGTGCCTGGCTTTTCTGTGCCGGATCAATCCAGATAGCGGACATGCCATAAGCGGGATCGGTCCCGAGGATCCCATCCAGTTCGCCATAGACTTCACTGCTGGCGAGCGCCATCAGCTTATCGGCATGAACTTCTCCCAGCGCGGCACGGACACCATGGATCATAATACTGTACTGCGTGGGTTTCAGGCGGAAGTTTTCACGCACCTGAATTTCCGGCAGCAGCATCCCGCTACTCTCGGAAAGGACCTGCCGGACGCCGGTGATGCGCTGAGACAGTAAGCCGCCCTGGTGTTTGTCGATCAGGCTGACCAGCCGGTAGCCCAGGTTAAGCCCGACCGGCTCGGTCACGGAGAGGCTTTCCCAGTGCAGCTGAGGGACTTCCGGCTCCAGCGCCTTCTCCACCACCTCCGTCGCGGACTGGCTGGCTGCCAGAACACGTTTTGACTGACGCCATCCGGCAAAACTCAGTAAAAGCGCAAAGCTCAGGAAGGCGATATGCGGCATGCCGGGAACGAGGGCCATGGCCAGCATAATGCCGGCGACGGTATACAGGATCGCGGGCTGGGCCAGCAGCTGTTGACGCACTTCGTGGCGGATATCCTGACCATCACTGACCCGGGTCACGATGATCGCGGCCGCCGTTGACAGCAGTAACGAAGGCAATTGCGCGACCAGACCATCCCCGATCGTCAGCAGGGCATACTGCTGAAAGGCATGACCGGCATCCAGATGGTGTTTAAATATGCCGATAGCCACGCCGCCGACCATATTGATCACCAGAATCAACATACCGGCGATCGCATCACCCCGCACAAACTTCGAGGCACCATCCATCGACCCATAGAAGTCAGCCTCGCGGGTCACTTCAGAACGTCGTTCGCGGGCCTGGGCCTGAGTAATGATCCCGGCGTTAAGGTCGGCATCGATGGCCATTTGTTTGCCTGGCATGGCATCCAGCGTAAAGCGTGCGGAGACCTCGGAAATACGTTCCGCGCCTTTGGTGATCACCACGAAGTTAACGATCATCAGGATCACAAAAACGACAAATCCGACCAGGAAGTCTCCGCCAATCACGACCTGACCGAAGGCTTCTATCACTTTCCCTGCCGCCCCTTCGCCTTCCTGTCCATGCAGCAGCACAACCCGCGTTGAGGCGACATTCATGGACAGTCTCAGCAGCGTGGTGATCAGCAGCAGTGTCGGAAAGATACTGAAATCGAGGGGCCGTTGCGCATTGACGGAGACCAGCAGGATCAATATTGCCAGCACAATATTAAAGGTGAACAGGCAGTCCAGTATCAGCGGATCTAACGGCAAAATAATCATGGCCAGCACTGCCATTATCAGCAGTGGCAGGCCCAGCGGCAGCGCTTTGCCGCGCCGGAGCCAGTGAGTCAATGGCAATTTATTCACGGAATTGTCCTTCTGAAGGCATCGGGATTTTTCGATTGATGGTCGGTTTTTGCTGAGATTTATCCTGCCGCCAGCGCCGTAATTGCATGACATAGGTCAGTACATGGGCGATGGCCTGATAAAGCTGATTCGGGATCTGCTGATTCACACGTGTCGAGGCATAGACAGCCCGCGCGAGCGGCGCGAACTCAACGATTTCTATCTGATGTTCTTCACCAATCTGCCGGATAAAAAGCGCCAGATCATCGGCTCCTTTCGCGACCACATACGGAGCGG
The DNA here is from genome assembly GCF_039523755.1 of Tatumella terrea. Lineage (NCBI taxonomy): Bacteria > Pseudomonadati > Pseudomonadota > Gammaproteobacteria > Enterobacterales > Erwiniaceae > Tatumella > Tatumella terrea. The sequence continues at coordinate 52,542 of NZ_BAAAFX010000002.1, forward strand.
CGGCCGCCTGCGGATCGTATTTCAGTGCCACCGCATAGTGGGTCGGGTTCGTGATAATGACATTGGCCTGAGGGACGGCTTTTCTGAGTTGTCCCTGAGCCAGCTGGCGCTGTAACTGGCGTAAACGCCCCTTAATCTGCGGGTTCCCTTCGCTGTGTTTAAATTCATCTTTGACTTCCTGTCGCGTCATTCGCATTTTACGCCGGAACTGATAACGACTCAGCGGCCATTCAAGCAGGGCAAACCCCAGCATCAGCAGTACAAAATAGCCAAACAGGCGGGCTACCAGGGCCAGCCCTTCACTCATCGCCACAGGCCAGCCCAGCTGTGATAACAGCATGATGTCCTGCAATGAATGGCGTAATAACAGGCTTAACATCAGTAAAATAAGCCCGGCTTTCAGTATCACTTTCGCTAATTCGATGAAATTGTCGGCGGCAAACAAGCGGGTGATACCGGTTAGCGGATTCAGTCGCTTACCGTCCGGCATAATTTTTTTCAGGCTGAATATCCATCCACCGCTGAACAGCGTAGCAATACCGGCGGCCAGCGGAACCGTACAAAAGCTGAGCGTGATGGTTAATAACAACCCCAGCGCCTTACCTGTCAGCAGGACTAACCGTGCGCCCGGATCAGAGGTGTGTACCCCCTCTGACGCTTGCCGGAAAAAATCGCCAATCAGGTGCCAGTACCAGGGTAATAATCCGGTCAGCGTCATAAAGGCGACCGCCAGTGAAATCGCCGATGAAAACTCTTTGGCCCGGCCGGTATCGCCTTTTTCGCGGGCTTTTTTGAGCTTTGCCGGTGTCGCCTTCTCACTTTTATCACTGGCCTGAGACATGGGGTGTCCTCAGCAGGTCAAACTGATGGATCACCTGATCCGTCAGTGAGAGATAGTGTCCGGATAGCGTCGGGATCAGTAAGGCAATACTGATAATTCCGGCCAGTGCCGCCAGCGGGAAACCCAGCGAAAATAAATTCAGGGTCGGTGATATCTTATTGAGTAAGCCAAAGACCCCCTGAATCAATAACATGATCACCGTTGAGGGCAGGGCGATGATCACCGCCGCAGAAATTATCCAGCCAAAACTGATAATCAGGGTATTTACCGACGGCCAGTTAAGTGCCGTGCCGACCGGCCAGTAGATAAATCCCTGATACAACACCGTCACCAGTAATAAGTGACCGTTGGCCGCAAAAAAGATCAGCACCATGGTTAAATTAAACAACTGTGAGACCAGGGTATTACTGGTGCCATTGATCGGGTCGTTCTGTACCGCCATCGAGAGGCCCATATTCATGGCGATGATCTGGCCCGCTGTCTGCAATGCCGAAAAGGCGAGTTGTAACAGTTGTCCGAAAATAAGCCCCCAGGCAATTTGTTCGGCGACCTGGGTAAGCAGGGTGACCGATAAAAATGCCGGGGGAGAGGTCTGTGGCAGAAGGGGGGCAATTAACGCCGTCAGCACCAGTGAGAGGACTATCCTGACTTTTCGCGGAATTAATGTACTGTCTGCCAGCGGACTGAATTGCAGAAACGACACTATCCTGACCCAGGGTAATAGCAGGGCTAACAGATGGCTGTAAAATCCTGAAAGATCGAGCATGCCGGTTAACCTGAAATATTTCCGGCCTGGTGAAACAGCAACTGAGTGAAGTCGATAAGTTTAATCAGTATCCATTTTCCGGCCACAATCAGTACCAGCAGGGTCACGACCAGCCGGGGCAGGAAGCTGAGGGTCTGTTCATTAATCTGGGTAGCCGCCTGGAAGATACTGACACAGAGACCGACCAGTAATCCGGGCAGAATAATGACGGCAGAAATCAGCAGCACTAGCTGGATCGCGCCACCCATTTGATCACTGATGCTATCTAACGTGAACATGATTAAAAACCCTGAATACTTTGGGTCAGTGTTCCGGTGATCAGTGACCAGCCATCACATAAGACAAACAGCAGTAATTTGAACGGCAGAGACACCACCATCGGTGAAAGCATCATCATGCCCATGGCCATCAATATGCTGGAGACAATTAAGTCGATGACCAGAAACGGCAGATAGATCATAAAACCAATCTGAAAGGCCGTCTTTAACTCACTGAGTAAATACGCAGGCGTAATGATGGTCAGGTCCTGGTCTGCGGGATCGCCGGTGACGTGCGCAATCGTCATGATCTGACTCATGGCTGTTTTACTGGTCTGCGCCAGCATAAATTTTTTCAGTGGCTGGCTGGCCTGGTGCAGGGCCTCATTCAGCGAGATTTTCCCTGACTGATAGGGGATCAGCGCCTCCTGATTCATCGTCATCCATACCGGACGCATCACCAGCAGCGTCAGACAGAGCGCAATCCCGGTCAGCACTTTATTGGGTGGGGTTTGTTGTAACCCCAGCGCCTGACGCAATATGGCTAATACAATAATAAAGCGGGTGAAACTCGTCATCATCAGTACCATTACCGGCAGTAAACCGAGTAAGGTCATCAGGATCAGTATTTCAATATTGACGCTATAGCTCTGCCCGCCCTGCTCAGTGCGGGTACTGAATAATGTCAGACCCGGCTCCGCTGCCGTCAGACAAGGCGTCACTATCATCAGTAAACCGGCGCAGAATTGTCGCCAGTAACGGCAGATATTCATGAGGTCAGGTCACTTAACTGCTGGCCGGTAAATTCGATAATACGTAAACCATATTTATCATTCACCACGACAACTTCTGCTTTTCCAAACAAAACACCGTTAACTTTTAAGTCCAGTGGCTCACCGGCCATTTTATTCAATTCAATGACCGTATTTTTATCCACCGCTAACAGGTCGGCCAGAGAGACGCTGACCGAAGCCACTTCCAGCGTCAGGGTCAACGGAATACGGTTAAATAACTGGCGTTTACGGTTTTCTTCCTGCCGTTGCTGCGGGTCTGCCGCGACGTTCTGCTCCGTCGCCGTGGCGGATAACTCATCGAAATTAAGATCATCCAGAGAAAAAGCCGACGGTGTTTTATTATCTTCGTAATTCATTATTTATCCGGTGTAATGATCAATAAATTCTGACAGGACGAGTTGCCCCTGATGTTCAGAGACTTTGGCATGAAATAACACTTCATCGCCGAGTGTGACGGGAACGGAGTCATTAAGGAAAACGGGTAACACATCATCCACTTGCAGATGTAATAATTTTTCCAGGGTGGTTTCCATACACACTAACTGAGCGTTTAGCGTGAAAGGAAGACGACGTAACTGCTGCTCCAGGCGGGCTTCAGAAAAAGGATTCGCCTCCCCCGGCTCAGGTTCATTACGTAATGTGCTCAGTATCTGATCGATCAGGGAATGGTCAAAACGTAAGGTGATGGCACCCTGTTGATAACCCCGTAACCGGAACGAAAGACACCAGGCCCAATGACTGTGCTGCTGATTATGTACGGGTTTAACCGACAGATCGTGACCGGTCACTTCCGGCGTCAGAAATATTTTGCAGATCTCATCACCGAGACGTTCCTGTAAGCGTTTCTCGGTCTGAGTGATTTCGGCGTCATTGTCTGTCGCGGGGGTGTCGCTGACCCCATAAAAGTCATGTAATAAATTCAGTAACAGGACACGATCAATTTCAAAGGCTATTTTTCCCGCAGTACAGGAATATATTTGATGGCATTTTTTATTCTCTTCAATAGTGAAGTTAATATTAGCCAGCGAAGTATTGACCCTGAACTTATTCAGAAAATAACGGCTTAAGGCAGCATCGAAATTATCATAATTTTTATTAATGTGTTCAGCCAGCTTATGCCAGGGTTTTCCCAACTGACTCACCCCTAAAGGCAGAATAGTATCCTTCGGGTCGATGTTAAGCTTTTTTAAAATGTTTTTGCAAAGAACCATGGGTTGCCCAGTGTCTGCATGCAGTATCTGATTAGTTATACTTAGCATTAGGCCGGAAATTTTTGGAATCTTATGAGATATTGGTTGCCAGTTGCAAGGGATTTGTTTAGATTTAAATGAGAATTTTCTGTTTATTTCTCTGAGGGATGGGCATCTCTGTTTTCTGAGTGACCTGTAACCGATAATCTATAGATATATCAGGGGTTTCAGAAATTCCACCGATAGGTTAGATTAAATAAAAACAAGAGTTATCTGAGCATTGCTTATTAGCGATGTTAATGGAACTGGTGTCATGACGCCGGTTTTTTAAAAAATTTAAATAAAAATTCACATTACTTCCGGGAAATATCAATGAGTACTTATTCTTCAGGGATAAATACTGCTGATGCTGATCTTATTTCATACTCTGCCAGGAGTATGGAAACTCTGCGCATGGCCGAAAAAATGGCCAGAGTCGCTGTACCCGTATTAATTTATGGTGAATCAGGCACAGGAAAAGAGTGTATTGCGCGTTATATTCATCGCCAGCAATTCGGAACGCTTAACTCAGCGCCCTATATTGGTGTTAACTGCGCCGCTATTCCTGACAGCCTGCTGGAGGCGACCTTATTCGGCTATGAAAAAGGGGCATTCACCGGGGCAGTACAATCGATGCCCGGTAAATTTGAGCAGGCAAACGGCGGCACATTATTACTGGATGAAATTGGTGATATGCCTCTCTCATTACAGGCCAAATTATTACGGGTATTGCAGGAACAGGAAGTTGAACGTCTGGGAAGTACCCGCCGTATTAAATTGTCGGTCAGGATTATTGCGGCCACTCATCAGCATTTACCCACCGCCGTGGCTGAAGGACGTTTCAGACAGGACCTGTTCTACCGGCTGGCGGTATTACCTCTGACCATTGCTCCGTTACGTGAGCGACGGGAAGATATCCTGCCCCTCGTCACCTGCTTTTTAAAGAAATATCGCGCTTTTTCAGCCGCTGAAGCCGAGTTGTCACCTCAGGTACGTCAGGCGTTACTGGACTACGACTGGCCCGGAAATGTCCGTGAGCTGGAAAATAAAATTCAATGCGGGTTAATTCTGTGTCAGCAGGGAAAATTAACGCTGGCTGATCTCGGCCTGCCGGCTTCCGCGACCTCCCCGGTGAGGGGATTGCAGCCACAGAATACTCCCTCAATCCGCCAGATGGGTAAACAGGTAGAGCAGCAATATATCCTCGATCTGCTGGAGCAGTGTGAAGGAAATAAAACACTGACCGCCAAAAAACTGGGGATCACCCCGCGGGCATTACGTTATCGTCTGACGTCAATGCGTCAGGCCGGATTAAGTATATAAGTATCAGGAATGACGAGATCATGGTTTTAGATCCTTTCGTATCGTTGTCGACAGCGGTACCGGCCTCAGGCCTTAGTGATGTTGCGCCGGTGATTGCTGCAGACGAGGGGGCGTTCCTTCCGGCAATGTCTCAGGAAAACAGTTTTCAGTCGGTATTGTCGCAATCAGTTTCACAGGTGAACCAACTGCAACTGGATGCCGCGTCCCGACAGCAGGCCTTAAATGCCGGGCAAAGTGATGATCTGGCCGGTGCGATGGTCGCCAGCCAGAAAGCGAATATCAGTTTTTCCGCCCTCCTGCAGGTACGGAACAAGCTGACGAGTGCGCTGGATGATCTGCTAAATACCCCTCTTTAATTCGGAGCCATCGTGCTTAATTCGTTACAAAGCTGGTTTTCCCGGCGTCAGTTTCCCATCGATACCATTAAAAAGCCCTGGGTACTCGCGACCCTGGGCGCAGTGCTCAGTCTACTGATTGTTGCTGTTCTCTGGCGTGGTCAGTCCCACTATGTTCCCTTATATGGCGTTCATCAGAAAGTCCCTGCGGATGCCGTCGCCAGCGCGCTGGCCAGCGAACATATTGATTTCCGTATTAACCCGGATAACGGACAGATTCTGGTGGCCGATGATCTGCTGGCCCGCGCCCGGATGGTACTGGCCGGTAAAAATATTCAGCCTGTGGTCGCCCCGGGGTTCGAACTGATGGATAAGGATGAAATCCTTGGCGCAAGCCAGTATATCCAGAATATCCGTTATCAGCGGGGACTGGAGGGGGAGCTGGCCCGCAGTATCATGTCCATTGAGGGGGTCGAAGAGGCCCGTGTGCATCTGGGGATCCAGGCGGAAAGCGGCTTTGTACTCTCCAGCCAACCTCCTAGCAGCGCCTCGGTGGTGCTCACGCTGTCCGCAGGTGTCCGCTTAACCGCGGCCCAGGTGCGTGCGATCACCCAGCTCGTGGCGGGCAGTGTGCCCGGGTTACTCGCAGCCAATGTCCACGTGGTCGATCAAACCGGTGCCTTGCTGAATGAGGCCGGTGATGATCCGTCGGTGTCGGATGACTTGCTGCAGGCGGTCGCCCGGCCCGTCACCCGAAACCTGACGCAACTGCTCGACTCTGCGGTGGGTCATGATAATTATCGTGTCACCGTGATGCCGGCCCTGGATTTACGTAAATCGGAAGAGACGGATGAGGTATTGCAAGGGGAACCCAGAGTCCTGGAAGAACAGCTCAACAGTGATAACACTGTCCTGCCCACGGCCTCCGGGGTGCCCGGGACGTTAAGCAACCGTCCGCCTGCCGAAAGTAAGCCTGACAGTAATGCGAAAACGGCTCAAAATCACAGCCAGACACAACGTAAATATACGTATGACCGGCAAATCAGACACATTAAATACCCTGACCAGCAACTGGCGCGCTTACAGGTGGCGGTTGCACTGAATGCCGCCGCCGGGAATATTGCGGGCATGTCTGAGGCGCAGCTGGGTCAGTTAAAGAGCCTGTTAGAGAATGCTGCGGGTATTGATAGCGCACGTGGCGATACGTTATCACTGGATAAGCTCAGTTTTGTTGCACCGCCTGCGGTTTCCGTCCCTGTGATTGCCTGGTGGCAGCAACCGGATATTCAGTTCTGGGTCACCCGGGGAGGCATAGGCCTGTTAGCCCTGTTGATGATAGTGCTGGTGATCCGCCCGCGGATGATGGCACGGAAGCAGCAATTACAGACAAATGCTGACAGAACCGGGCCTGCGATGGGCGAGGGCGATGGCAATGCGTCGGCCAGCGGACATCAGTTTGAGAATGAAGCTGAGCTGCCGCCACGCGCCTCGGGCATTGAAGATAAAGTGGCTTATTTACAGCAGCTTGCTGAGAATGAGACCGATCGGATCGCTGAAGTGATTAAACAATGGATAAATAGTAATGACCGATCCCGCGACAACGTCTAACGTCTCTTTGCTGACCCGGCAACGAAACAGTCTCGAGCAGGCGGCCATCCTTTTGCTGAGCATTGGTGAAAATGCGGCGTCAAAAGTGATGCAGAAGCTCTCCCGCGAAGAGGTGATCCTGCTGAGCGAAACCATGGCACGCTTACAGGGTGTTAAAGTTTCGCAGGCACATCAGGCATTTAATCACTTCTTTGATGATTATCGCCAGCAAAGCGGTATCCATGGCGGGTCCCGGATTTACCTGCAAAACATTCTGCAGAAGTCACTGGGGCCGGAAATTGCCATGAGCGTGATGAACCATATTTATGGTGATGCTATCCGTTACCGGATGGCGCGCCTGCAATGGGTGGATACGTCGCAGCTCTCTGCGCTGATCTGCCAGGAACACATTCAGCTGCAGGCCATCTTCCTGGCCTTTCTGCCGCCCGATGTGGCGGCCGGTGTGCTGGCGATGCAACCCGCGCCCCGTCAGGATGAAATCCTGCTAAGGATAGCCCGTCTGGATGACATTAACCGCGATGTGATTGATGAACTGGATAAGCTCATTGAGCGGGGCATTGCCATTATTTCTGAACATGGCTCCCGTATTACCGGGGCAAAACATGCTGCCAATATTATCAACCGCCTGCCTGAGCAGCAGAATCAGTTACTGGAGCAGCTGAAACAGCAGGATGCTTCACTGGTGAAAGCGCTGGAAGATCAGATGTATGAATTCTTCATCCTGAGCCGGCAGAGTGAAGAAACATTACAGCGTCTGTTTGATGAAATTCCGCTGGAAGAGTGGGCCATTGCCCTGAAAGGTGCCGAGCCGGTATTACGTGATGCCATCTTCAGCATTATGCCAAAACGGCAAATCGGCCAGCTGGAACAGACCTCTGCGCGGCTGGGGCCGGTGCCGGTGAGCCGTATCGAGCAGGTTCGTCGTGACATTATGGGGACTCTCCGTCAGCTGGCCGAAGAGGGTGAAATCAGGATCCAGATGTACGCTGAACGTACCGTCGAATAACAGGAGCACCGGATGGATCACTCTTTCCGCCGTTATCGTTTTCCGGCGCTGTGCCCAGAAGAGGTCACTGCCGTCACCCCTGTGACCGAAACAGCCTCTCTGGCCGCCCGGGAAACCGCTTTTGAACAGGCGAAAGCCGACGGCTACCGTCAGGGGCTGGAGGAAGGCAAGGTACAGGGGATTTCTCTGGGGATGGCCGAAGGGAAAGCGCAGGGCCTTGCCGAAGGCAGGGCACAGGGACTGGCAGAAAGTCAGGCCCTTTTTCAGCAGGCCAGTGCTCCGCTGGATGCGGCCGCAGAGCAGCTGACGGCCTGGTATGCCCGCGCCGAAAAGCAACAAAATGAAGCCACGCTCGCGCTGGTCACCCGGATTGCGGGTCTGGTGATCCGCCATGAAATTACCAGTCGTCCGGAACTGTTACTCTCACTGATCGAAGACAAACTGGCTTCTGAGCAACTCAGTGAACAATCCTTCGCGGTACGGGTGGCTGAAGCCGATTTTGACGCCATCGTAAAACTGGCCCCTGAAAAACAAGCGACCTGGAATTTACAGGCGGTTGCGGATCTGGCCCGTGGCGAATGTCTTATCGATACGGCGGAACAGCAGATTGACCTCGGTTGCCAGCAACGTCTGAACACCTGCCTGGCGACGCTGGAAAAAAGCCTGCAAGAGCCGAACTCGTGAAGGGGCTGGAACACGCGTTAGCCTCACTGGCGGCCGTTCCTCTGAGCCTGGATGCCGGCAAACTCTGCCGGGTCACGGGGCCGCTGATGGAAGTCAGTGGCTGCCCGTTAGCCATTGGTCAGCGCTGTGAAGTCGAAACCGCTCATCAGCAGAGAGTGATTGCGGAAGTGGTGGGTTTCAACCGTGAGCTGACCTATCTGATGCCGTTACAGAATCCTTCGGGGTTACGCAGTGGTGCCCGCGTCTTTCCTGCCGGAAATTCCGCCGGTCTGCCGATCGGTGAGGAGTGGTTAGGTCGGGTCTTCAACGGACTGGGCGAACCGGTCGATGAGTCCGGCCCTGCCGGCGGTGGCTTTATATTACCCCGTCAGCTTCCCGCCGTGCCGGCACTGAAGCGTGCCCCGGTCAGCGCCCCGCTGGATGTCGGGGTCCGGGCGATCAATGGTTTCCTGACCCTGGGGCGTGGTCAGCGCGTCGGCCTGATGGCCGGGAGCGGGGTCGGGAAAAGTGTTTTGCTGGGCATGATGGCCCGGGCAACAGAAGCAGAAATCGTGGTGGTCGGCCTGATCGGTGAACGGGGTCGTGAAGTGAATGAATTCCTGACCCATACCCTGGGTGAACAGGGGCGGAAGAAAGCCATTGTCATTGTTGCGCCTGCCGACGAAAGCCCGTTAATGCGTTTGAAAGCGACAGAACTTTGTCACTCAGTGGCGGCTTTTTTCCGTGATCAGGGCCTTCATGTATTGCTGATGATTGACTCTTTAACACGTTACGCCATGGCACAGCGTGAAATCGCCTTATCGCTGGGGGAAGCCCCGGCAACCAAAGGGTATCCGGCATCGGTCTTTTCGTTGATCCCGCGGCTGGTGGAGGCCGCCGGTAACGGTGAAGGGACCGGGAGCCTGACGGCCATTTATACCGTCCTTGCCGAAGGCGATGATCAGCAGGATCCGATCGTCGATGCGGCGCGCGCCGTACTCGACGGACATATTGTGTTATCACGTACGCTGGCAGAAGCCGGACATTTCCCTGCCATTGATATCAGTCAGTCCGTCAGTCGCTGTATGAGCCTGGTGACATCTGGAGAGCACCGCCGTGCCGCCAGGCAACTTAAGCAGCAATATGCCCGCTTCAGAGAGATTAAGCCGATGATGGCTCTGGGGGGCTATGTGGCAGGGGCCGATCCTGAGGTGGATCTGGCGGTAGAGCTATCACCGGCTCTCCATCGGTTTTTACAACAGGAAGAGCAGCAACTGAGTTCATTTTCTGACAGCCGGCAGCAATTACTGACGCTGGCCCACAGGACGGCAGGGGAATGAGCCTGACGGATCCGCTGAAGACGCTGGAACGCCTCCGCCGCCAGCAGTTACAACAGTGCCAGCAGCGGGTCAATGAACAGCAGGCCATGCTCCGGGGCATGCAGTCCAAAATCCATACCCTGCAGTCGTTTCTGCAGTCGCCTATGACACCGGTGACGCAGGGCTTAGCCCTGCGGAATCAGGATAATTATGCCCGGGAACTGCGTCACCTGCTCCGCTGGCAGCAGCAGCAGCACCTTGCGGCAGAGCAGGAGTTAGCCCGGCGTCAAACGGCGTTACTGGAGAGTCATTTGCAGTATAAGCGGCTGGAAAGCTATGGCCATGAACTGGCCCGCAGCGAATTGCAGCAGCAACGCCGGCAGGAGCAAAAGAGTACGGATGCCTTAGCCGCCCTCCGCTTTGCCCGAAAATCCTAAGCGTGCTGGCCCGGCTGATAAAGCCAGGACGGTCCCTCACCGGAAACCGGGAGACTGTTTTGCAGAATATCATGCTGCATTTCAATGAGTTGCTGATTGTGGTGGTTAGTCTGCTGACACTGCTGCAGTTGTTCTGTTATTTCCTGCCAGGCGGATTGCAACGGGTGCCGGGCGGCTTCCGGCAGTTGTGCCAGTAATTGCGTCATGCCCTGCGGGGCTGCCGGTAAACCCAGTTGCTGCAGACCGGCCATGCGCTGCCGGGCATGCTGGTGTAACTGCCGGTAGTGTTGCATCAACTGCTGATTCAGTTGGTCAAGATCCGCTTGTGCATAGGTCAGGATCGCCTGACGCTGGGCCGATAATATCGCGTTGATCGCGTGCAGATGTTGCCTGTCTGCCAGCAGCTCAGTGCACAGCGTGCGCACCAAATCAGCCTTACTCATTCAGACCTCTGGTAAAAACTCAGCATAGACCGGGCCAGTCCTTCGCTGTCTGCAGTGAGTTCACCACGGCTTAAGGCGGCTTTCACTTCAGCGACCTTCGCGCTATCCACCTCCGGCATGGCTGCTAATGCCTGCCGTGCTTCCATCATTGTCTGCCCGGTCGAGGCGGACATGACTTTCGGGGCTGAGGTTTTAATCGCCTTTTCATTGTCTTGTGAAGCAACAACGGGGGTATTAATCCTGTCGTTATGCGTCACAGATGTCAGCTTTATCATAAATAATCTCCGTTTCCTGCTTATAACGACGCGGACCGGCCGTAAATTAAGGGTAAATACGACATTTATTCGGCCGCTCTGACGCTGACCTGTTGTTCATTGATCACCTTGCCGACAATCACTCTGCCGCTGCTGCTGTTTTTCACCTTAATAAGCGCCCCCCTGACACCATTTTGCAGGGCAATCCCCGGGGCGGAAAGTTCCAGATCGGGCTGGCGGATCAGTAATGTGATCGGCTGTTCGCGGCGGATCAGTAAAGGGGCTTTAAGCAGATTGAGCGTCACCGGTTGTCCCGCGGCTAGCGGACGTTTCAGCGCCATCTGCATAATATCTTCCGGGCGTGTCAGGATATCGGGCCGTTGCCCGGGCTGCAGCTGTATCTGCGTGGTTTGTGTATTGTCCGGGCTCAGCACCGTTCCGGCTGGCAGGTTGTCTGAGGGGGTAATGGCCTGCAGGGTAATACTGGCGGTGGCTTCGGCCCTGACCTTCCAGTTGCCTGCCGGGTCGGAACAGCTAATCAGCAGCGGGAAACGGGTGACCGGAGCACTTTCCACCGGCGCACTAAAGCTGAGTCCGGAAAGACAGGGGCGTAACCGGTTCTCTGCGGTAAAAAAAGTGACCTTTGGCCGGACGGTGACCTGCTGCCAGCCTTGCTGCCGGGCATACGCCCGGACGTGCTGTCCGACCCACTGCGTCGCCTGTGTTTCCGGCAGGGTGGCGCTGTAAGCCGTTTGCTGTAACAGCACCGTCAGTGTCGCCATCAACAGACAGGAAAATCCCCGGATGCCCGGGCGGAAGTTTCCTTTCCTCTGCAGCCTCTGCATTCTTTTAACCTTATGAATTTTATGTTGAAAATATTTTTTTACTGACTGGCACGTAAATTGCATTAAGACTGCCAACGTTTCTGAATAACACAGGCGGGATTCTGATGAGTATCTCTTTCGAACGGGCGTTAGGTAATAGCCCCCGGGCTATCGATCTACGGTTACAACGCGCCGAAATCTTAAGTGCAAACTTAGCGAATGCTGATACGCCCGATTTCCAGGCTAAAGATATTGATTTTGCCGCAGAGATGCAACGTCAGCAAAGCAGTGCCTTTCCACAGGTTGCTGAGGCCCTGTACCGGATCCCGCAGCAAGCGAGTGCAGACGGGAATACGGTCGAATTACATAACGAGCAAACGGCCTTTGCCAGCAATAGCCAAAGCTTCCAGATGAGTCTCACCTTTTTAAACATGCAATTCGGCAACCTGAAGAGTGCAATTGAAGGTAAGTAACGGCCAGGAGAGCAGGTCATGGGATTTAATGCCATCTATCAGATAGCGGGCTCTGCAATGAATGCGCAGATGATCCGTCTGAACACGGTAGCCAGCAATCTGGCCAATGCCGATACTGCGGCGGGATCCGCAGAGAGTGTTTATAAAGCACGCCAGCCGGTCTTCAGCGCGGTGCTTGACCAGTCAATGACGTCAGACGGGGCATCTGCCAGTGTTGCCGTGACGGCCGTCACCGAACGGCCGGGGGCCATTGCCCGCTATGAACCTCATCATCCGCTGGCGGATGCGAAGGGCTATGTCTATTACCCCGACGTCAATACGGTGGATGAGATGGCCGATATGATGTCGGCAAGCCGGAGTTTTGAAACCAACGTGGATGTGCTGAGTAACATTAAAAGTATGCAGCAAAGCCTGCTCAGACTGGGAGAAGGTAACTCATGAATATTAATACCAGCACGACGACGGCCAGCACCACCGGCAGCACAACGGCTTCGACGTCCGGGGCCGGGAGTCAGATCAGCGATATGTTTTTACAGCTGCTGGTGGCTCAGATTCAGAACCAGGATCCGACCAATCCTACGGATGGTAAAGAATATGTCAGTCAGCTGGCGCAACTGAGCCAGGTGCAATCGATGGACAGCATGACCAGCCTGATGACCGGTACGTCCCGGCAGGTCAGTTCTCTGCAAAAACAAAGCATTGGTGCGCTGACCGGGCAGTCTGTCATGGTGCAGGCCGACTCGCTGACAACGGACGGAACCACCGCCATCAGCGGACGGACCACCCTCAGCCATGCCGCTTCGCAGGTCACGCTGACCCTGACAGACAGCAGCGGTCACGCGTATCCGGTGTCTCTGGGATCTGCGGCGGCCGGTGATGTCAGCTTTACTCTGGATCCTGCGGCCGCGGGCTTACCTGCAGGCACCTATAGTCTGAGTGTCACTACGGATAACGACCAGAGCGGATTAACCACTGAACTGGCAGGAACGGTCAAATCCGTCCGTTTCCCGTTATCCGGCAGTGATCCCATCCTGAATATTCAGGGGCTGGGGGATGTCAGTTACAGCGCAATCACACAATTCAGCATGGCTTAACGCGGTTTATCGACGACCAGAGGAAAACAGATCATGAGTTTTAATATCGCTATTCGTGGATTAAATGCGGTCAGCGCCCAGCTAAACACGATTTCCAATAATATTGCCAATGCCGATACTGTCGGCTTCAAATCAGGACGGGAGAACTTTTCTGCACTCTATGTGAATGGCACCGGTAACGGTGTACTGGACCAGGGCGCCCAGCAAAGTGTTGATGCGAACGGGTCATTAGTGAGCAGTTCCAGCAGCCTGGATATGGCGATCAGCGGTAAGGGCTTCTTTGTATTGCATGATTCCAATGGCAGCCAGAAATTCAGCCGCGCGGGTTACGTCCAGGTCGATAAAGACGGTTATCTGGTCAATAACACCGGCTTACAGTATGAGGGGTACCAGGGCGGAGCGACAACGGGCAACGTCACCCCCCTACAGGTGGCACAGACGAATAATGGCAGTGAACTGAGTGGCGTCAGTCTGGATGAGCAGGGAAATGTTCAGGCGACCTATACGGATGGTTCAAAACTCACCGCAGGTCAGGTGGCACTGGCGAGTTTTCCGAATGAAGATCAACTGCAGGCGGAAGACGGCACCACCTGGAGCGCCACCGGGGGGTCCGGCGCAGCACGGTTTGGTATCGCACAAAGCGGTGTGCTGGGCAGCCTGCATAACGGTTCATTAGAATCCTCCAACGTGGATCTGACCGGCGAACTGGTCAACCTGATGAGTGCTCAGCGTAACTATCAGGCCAATACCAAAGTGATCAGCACCGATAGCAGCATGTTCACCGCTTTATTCCAGGCCATCTGATGGACCGGTTATTGTACACCGCGCTCAGCGGGGCCAGTGTGGCTCAGCAACAGCAGCAGATCCATGCCAATAACCTGGCGAATGCTAACACCGAAGGTTTTCGCGCTGATCTGGCGTTAGCACAGCAGCAAGCCTTATCGGCCAGTCCCGGCGAAACACGGGTGATGAACAGCGAAAGGCCATCCGGGGTCGATCTGTCTGCCGGTGCCATTCAGACCACCGGCCGGAACCTGGATGTGGCTATTCAGGGACAGGGCTATCTGACGGTGCTGACGGAAAAAGGCGAAGCCTATACCCGTGACGGACAACTGACGATTGATGCTCAGGGGCAAATGTATGCTCACGGGTATCCGGTCGCCGGGGATAACGGGCCGGTGATCCTGCCGCCGTTTTCGTCGGTCAGTATCGGTCAGGACGGTATTATTTCTATTGTTCCGCAGGAAAGCGGTAACACCACCCCCGTCGATGTCGATCGTCTCAAACTGGTGGATCCCCCGGCCCCGTCGTTATCTAAAAATGAACAAGGGCTGCTGGTCAGCACTCAGCGTAATAATCCTGCAGATGAAGGTGTCCGTGTCGTCTCCGGACACCTCGAAGGTTCTAACGTTTCGGCCATCGGTGAAATGCTCGCCAGTATGTCGGTGAACCGGCAGTTTGAGGCGCAAATTAAAATGATGAAAACCGCCGATGACTTAGCGTCGGCGGGCAATCAGCTGTTGCGAAACAGCTAATCTGCAGCGTTAACATGAGAAGCGATAATGAATCCTGCATTGTGGATCAGTAAAACCGGATTAAGTGCACAGGATGCACGTCTGACGACCATTTCCAATAACCTGGCAAACGTCAATACCACGGCGTTTAAAAAGGATCGCACCCTGTTTGCCGATCTTTTCTATCAGAACCAGCGTTCTGCCGGCAGTCCGCTGGATCAGCAGAACACGACACCGACCGGCACACAGTACGGTACCGGGGTAAAGATAGTCGGCACGCAGAAAGAGTTCAGTGTGGGCAATATCCAGAACACGGGACAGAAATTAGATGTGGCGATCACCGGGGACGGGTTCTTCCAGGTGCAGTTAGCCAATGGCGACATCGGGTATACCCGCGCGGGGAACTTCCAGCGTAATCAGGATGGTGTCCTGACCACGGCGGAAGGCTTACCGTTACAGCCACAAATTGAGATCCCCGCGAATACAACAGATATTCAGATCGGTAAAGACGGCACCGTCAGGGCAACCGTCGCCGGTGAAACGGATCCGCAGGAGCTGGGGCAACTGACACTGGTGAATTTTATGAACCCGGCCGGGCTGGAAGCCGAGGGCGATAACCTGTATCAGGCAACGGCGGCCAGTGGTGAAGCGACGGAAGGCACCCCCGGAGAAGATGGCCTGGGTCAGCTTGAGCAGGGGGCGCTGGAAGGCTCGAACGTACAGGTCGTTGAGGAGATGGTGGACATGATCACTGTGCAACGGGCGTATGAGATGAATGCCAAGATGGTCTCTGCGGCGGATGACATGCTGAAGTTTGTGACCCAGACGCTATAGGAACGACGGATGCGCTATTCATTACTTATTTTCTGGGGGCTCTGTTGCTTACTGACGGGTTGTGAAAGCTCACCCTATTTAGTGAAAAAAGATGATGCAGCCTATGCTCCGCCGGATGAAATTATGGCCCCGGAGCCGGCGGTTCATGGGGGTGGGTTATATAGTTCAGGGTTTAACTGGTCGCTGACCCAGGATCGCCGGGCCTATCGTGTCGGGGATATTCTGACGGTTAAGCTGGATGAGGCGACACAGGCGAGCAAACAGGCGAAAACCGGATTTGATAAGAAGAATGATACGACATTCGGGATCCCGAATGTGTTCGGACATTCGGTAAACAGCCTGTCGGCCTCTGTCGACGGAGACCGGACGTTTAACGGTAACGGCAGTTCTCAACAGCAGAACAGCCTGAAAGGCTATATTACGGTCGCGGTCTATCGTGTGCTGCCGAATGGCGTATTAGTGATCCGTGGCGAGAAATGGCTGACCCTGAACCAGGGGGATGAATATATCCGCGTCACCGGCCTGGTCCGGGCGGATGATATCGATCGCGATAATTCGGTGAATTCACAACGTATTGCCAATGCCCGTATTTCTTATGCGGGACGGGGTGCGCTGAGTGATGCGAACAGCGCCGGCTGGTTAACCCGTTTCTTTAACCATCCCCTCTTCCCGATGTAAGGAGTCAGCGATGCGTATCCTGCTGAGTATGATGCTGTTTTTTACCGGACTGAATGCCGCCTGTGCGGCACGGTTAGGCGATTTAGTGGATGTTGAAGGTATCCGCGGAAATCAGCTGATCGGCTATAGCTTAGTCGTCGGTCTGGACGGCACCGGCGATAAAAACCAGGTGCGATTTACCAGCCAGTCAGTAACGAATATGTTGCGCCAGTTCGGTGTGCAGCTGCCGGCGAAGGTCGATCCTAAAGTCAAAAATGTGGCAGCGGTAGCGGTGAGCGCTGTATTACCTCCCGGATATAGCCGGGGGCAGGCGATTGATGTCACCGTCTCTTCCATCGGGGATGCTAAAAGCCTGCGGGGCGGCACCCTGCTTCTGGCGCAGTTACGGGGGGCTGATGGCGAAATTTATGCGCTGGCTCAGGGAAATGTCGTTGTTGGCGGCACCCAGGCACAGGGGAATAGCGGTTCGAGTATTACGGTGAATACTCCGACGGCGGGCCTGATCCCTAACGGAGCCACGGTCGAACGAGAGATACCGACTGACTTCCAGAGTAATGACAAGGTGTATCTGAGCCTTCATCTTCCGGAATTTAAGACGGCTAATAATATTGTGAATGCGCTGAACGGGACCTTTGGTGAGGGAACCGCCACAGCGGAAAGTGCGACCCGCATCGCGGTGAATGCCCCCCGCAGTCCCGGTGCCCGCGTGGCGTTTATGTCTGCGCTTGAAGATGTTTCGGTCACCCCAGGGCGGATGTCACCGCGGGTGGTCTTTAATTCACGTACCGGCACGGTAGTGATCGGCGAAAATGTGGTGGTACACGCCGCGGCGGTCTCTCACGGTAACCTGACGGTGACTATCCGTGAGTCGGCGAATGTCAGCCAGCCGTCGGCCCTCAGTGGCGGCCGGACGGCGGTGACCCCGCAAAGCGAATTACGGGTCAGCCAGGGCAGCGGCCACAGTGTGGTGATCCCGACCGCGACCACACTGAGAAGTATTGTGAATGCCTTAAATGGACTAGGTGCCTCCCCGGACGATATTATGTCAATACTGCAGGCGCTTCACGAAGCAGGGGCACTCGATGCCGAGCTGGTGGTGATATGAAGTTAATGCCGGCTTCCGGTCCGGGGCTGACTGAGGCGCTGTTACCCGGCGATATCGGGACACAGCGTAAGCCTCAGAACCTGTCTCAGGCCGCAGAGCAATTTGAGAATCAGTTTCTGCGGCAGATGATTAAAGAGATGCGGCAAGCGACGCAGGCACTGGTCCCTGACTCCCCGCTGGACAGTAAGCAGCAAGGGATGTGGCGGGATTTTTATGATGATCAGCTCAGTGCTGAATTAGCGGCAACGCATTCGACCGGGCTGGCTGAAATGATCGTAAAACAGCTATCACCTGCCGTCGCCCCTTCAGATAAGGTAGCGCCGGGTCGTTCTGTCATTACAGAGACGACTACGGCGGATAAAGACGCATGATGAACCTATTCACTATTGCTTCCCAGGGAGCACAGGCAGCACAGAATCAACTGTCGGTCGCGGCAGGGAATATTGCCAACCAGCAGACGGCAGGGTATTCACGTCAGCAGGTAAGCCAGAGTGCAACGGTGGTTTCTCAGACCGGCAGCGGGGTGAAAACCAGTGATGCCGCGCGGGTCACGGATCAGCACATCAATCAGGCACTGTGGCAGAGCCAGACGGCGGCAGGATATTATCAGTCGATGAATAGCTGGGGGACCTCCCTGGAGCAGGTGATATCGACGGACAGTACACAACCCGGCACGCTGCTGACGACCTTTTTTAACTCATTGAGTGCGCTGACCAGTCAGCCCGACTCCACGGCGTATCGCCAGCAGTTACTGAGCAGTGCCGCCGGTGTAGCCTCCGGGTTGTCACAGACGGCAGAAACCCTGGCCGGGCAGCAATCCAGCCTCACTGACCAGCAGAGTGCGGCAACGCAACAAATTACACAGATTTCTGCAGAGATAGCCGCGCTTAATAAGCAAATTCAGCGGGCTGGCTCCGGTGCGGAGAGTAATACTCTGCAGGACCAGCGGGATCAGCAAGTCAAATCACTCAGTAGCCTGATGTCAGTTTCTGTTGAGAAGACAGCGGAAGGAAGTTATCGCCTGACGGCGGCCAATGGTGCCACGCTGGTGGACGGGGACCAGGCGGCGACCGCGACTTCTGTGCAGAATGACCAGGGCGTCCGGCAACTCCGGCTCACTATCGGCCAGCAGACCTCCACCGTGACGGAGAATGTCGGCGGGCAACTGGGCGCGCTCTATGACTATCAACAGCAGGTCCTTTCACCGTTGCAAACCCGGGTCTCGGGATTAATGCAGTCAGTCAGCGACCAGGTGAACAGTACCCTGGCCAAAGGGTATGACCTGAACGGCCAATCCGGGGGCGCACTGTTCTCGGTGGAAACCAGTGACAGCGGTGTGATGAGTTTAAAAACAACGGCGTTACAGGCCAGCGAACTCGGGCTGTCGGCAAGTAAAGACAGCCCGGCAAATGGCGATAATCTGCAGGCGTTACTGGCTCTGCAGACAGCGACCGGGCAGGCACAGAGCAGCAGCTTAGCGGATCAGGCCAGCGGCATCACCAGTAGCCTGGCACTGGCCAACAGTCAGAGCAGCAGTCAGCTGACCGCCGCCACGGCCGTGAACGACCAGTGGCAGCAGCAACGGGACAATCTGAGCGGGGTGAATAAGGACGAAGAGGCGGTTAATCTGCAAACGTACTTACAATCTTACCAGGCCAATATGAAAGTGATGACGGTGGGTAATCAATTGTTTGCTGATTTACTGAACGCCTTCAGTTAACGGAGACCTATCGTATGAGAATCAGTAGCCTCAGTCAGCCACAGTGGATGTTATCTGCCCTGGAGAACGGGAACAGCCAGATCCAGAAACTCTCAGATCAGTTATCGACCCAGCAGAAGCAGTCACTCCCTTCAGAGGATCCGCTGAATGCATCGCGTACCGCGGCATTAACACAGCAGCAAGCGGTGACCGCCCAGTATCAGCAGAATATTACCACCGTCACGGGCTCACTGAGCAGTCAGGAAACCTTGCTGACCAGCATCAATAACCAGGTTCTGGCACTGCAGGATCAGTTCCGCAGCATGAATAATGCCTCGCATACCGGTGCCGAAAACCCTGGATATGCGGCACAGATTAGCAGTCTGACGGACGGCATTGTCAGCCTGTTAAACAGCCAGGATGCCAACGGGCATTATCTGTTCGCCGGGACCAATAATACGCAGCCGCCGGTGGTGAAGGTGGATGGTCAGTATCAGTGGCAGGGCAATGATCAGGCTCAGTCTGTTCAGGTAGGTCAGCAACAATGGATCGCCGGTAATACCACGGTCGGCACACTGTTTTCTTCCGGGGAGGATGGGATGGGTTTCCTTAATCAGCTTTCCGCCTTACAAACCTCGCTGACGCAGACCGGCAGTGACGCGTCGCCGGACAGCGAAACACTCGGCGATTTGATCCAGCAAAGCAGTGATATCTCGGACAGGGTCAGCAGTGCGGTGGCCTCAATTGGTTCCCGGCAGAATCAGCTCACCCGGCTGACGAATGTCTATACCGATCTGACTACGGCCAATAGCGGAGTATTAAGTAGCTTACAGAGTACCGATACGGCACAGACGACTTTACAGCTGCAATCCTGGTTACAGACTGTGGAATACAGCAGTAAAGCGTACAGTCTGATGAATCAGTTCTCTTTATTTGACGAAATGTAATCATGTTATCCCCCATTATCTCTGGCGCCCCGGGGCGCCTTCGTAGCGGTGATATCGGTACCCGTCCGGGCAGCGTCCCGGCGACAACGACGACAAATGTTATCGACGGACTCCCGCCGTCACACCGGGGGCGCCGTTTCCCGGATGAACTGCTGATCAGCCGGGATCCGCAACGCTTCAATACCTTACTGAACCAGCAAATTACGGCAGTACAGCGCGCCAGTGATTATCTCGGGGAAACGGAGGTGGCGCTGCGCCAGCTGGCCAGACCGCTGGACAGTGAAAAACGATACCGGCAATTACAGCGGGCAAGGCAGTGGGTGGCCCGACGTACTCTGCTGACGGGAGGCACGATTGACCGGAATTTCCAGCCGTGCCTCGACAGGCCGGCGCGGGTGATTTTCCAGTGCCCGCCATTACAGGCGTTACTGTTTACGGAGCAACGGGAAGTCATTACGTTCGCGCTGGGCGAAGGGACTTTCCGGCACTGGTCCTCGCTGGTGATTGAGCCAGAGATGCCGCTGACACAACGTATTTTCGCACTCAACAGAGTGCTGGGTCAGTCGCACATCTGGTGCCACTATGAGCTTGCTGAGCAACGCCTGCTGTTTACGGTCCCGGAAGACCGCTGGGCATTGTTAAGCCATTGGGCGGTCAGGGGAGGTGGTGTCTGTTTTCCGGCGGACAGTTTAACCCTGCTGCAACCGCAACCGCTGCTCAGTTTTGAACAGCAGCTACAGGCATTACTGACCGGCGAACCCGGTGCGATCACGCTGACGGCAGAACAGGCCGTGCGGCACCTGCAGCATGAACGACAGAAACTGTATGCTTCACGCCAGCAGGTGGACAATCAGCTGGAACAGCGCCCGGCGCGACTGGATGCGGCAAAAGCACAATCACTGGCCGAACATTTACGTGTGCAGCTTGCAGGTTACCGTGGAGAGTATCGTGGCTTAAATCAGGCACTGGCCTGTCAGGCAAATCTGCCGCTGGCACTGGTCTGTCAGCTGGTGGACAGCCGGTAAAATAATTTTTTTTCATTCCCCCTTTATTTCCGGGATCACGCGGTCGTTTTTACTCAGTGTTATCAGGTTACTACTACTTTTAAAGGAGCCATCAGATGGCCATTACACTGTTTACAAACTCATCCGCGATGTCAGCCAGTAATGCATTGCAAAAAGCCAACTCCACGCTGTCCAGTGCCATGGAGCGTTTAGGCACCGGTAAGCGTATCAACTCGGCATCTGATGATGCGGCAGGCCTGCAGGTAGCGACCCGTTTACAGGGTCAGACCAACGGAATGGCGGTGGCTCAGCGTAATATCTCTGATGCGTCCACCATGCTGCAAACCGGTGAAGGTGCGATGGATGAAGTCAGCAACATCATGTATCGCATGAAAGACCTGGCGACTCAGGGCGCGAGTGATACCAACACCGCAGAAAGCCGTAAAGCCATCGATGCCGAGATGACCAGTCTGAATACCGAGTTGGGCAGCATTATGGGCAACACCTCGTATGCGGGTGACAATCTGTTTACCGCTAAAGCCGATGGTACCAAGGCGAAAATGACTCAGGCGATGACCTTCCAGACCGGTTCTGAGCAAGGGGAAACCACCAGTGTCGATGTCAGCAGCCAGCTGAGTGCGGTCCAGACCAGCATCACCGGCTTATCGACCGCGTCGGTTTCCGGCGACGATGGTACCAAGAATGCAAATGCCCTGATCGATACCCTGAACACCGCGCTGGATAACGTTTCCAGCTTACGCTCTGCGTTCGGTGCTTCTATTAACGGGTTAAGCCATGCCTCGGCGAACCTGACCAACATGAAAGATAATACCGACCAGGCGTTAGGTAACATCCAGGATGCGGACTTTGCTTCTGAAGCTTCAACCATGACCCGCAGCCAGATGCTGGCACAGACCAGTACTTCCATGCTGAAACAATCCAACAGCATGTCCAGCCTGGTGATGAGTATCCTGGGCTAAGTGATCGCCGGTGGATCCCCGCGGGATTGACCGGAATCCTTCCTCCTGACAGGTAAAGCGGAAAGTTTCTTTCCGCTTTGTTGTTCTCTCATCGACCGGTAGCGCGGTGTTAATTGTTGGCATGTTTATTGCTTAGCTGGTTGCCCTGCGTTGATGAGTCTCTTAGCGGATGTAGCCACAATGACCGATATCAGTTCCCTTGACCCGACAACACTGGCTACTCAGATGGCTGGTTACGATATCCAGGCGGCGAAGAATGCGGCGACAGCCCAACAGACGACGCTGACGACGCAGACCACGAATCTGAGTAAATTAAAGACAGCCTTAACGACGTTTCGCAGCAGCCTTGCCAGTCTGAACACTTCGACGCAGGGGATGCTGAACAATAGCGCGACGCTCAGCCAGTCGTCGGTGGCTACCGTGACCACCACCTCACAGGCCAACCGGGGAACCTATAACCTGACCGTGAGCCAGCTGGCCTCGGCTCAGCAAACGGCTTATACCGGGCTGACCGATGACATGATGAAGCAGGCCACAGGGACACTGTCTCTGTCCGTTCAGGGGAAAAGTATGTCAGTCGATATGAGCAGTGTCTCATCGCTGGCCGACTTTGCCGATGCGGTGAATCAGTCTTCCGATAATCCGGGCGTGACGGCATCCCTGATAAAAACTGACGGCAAAGTGCAGCTGATGTTAAGCAGCGATGAAAGCGGTACCGCCAACGAAATCCAGATGGATACTCAGCAACTGGATAGCCAGAGTGCCGGGGCATTCGGTCAGGGGACGCAAATCTCGGCGGCGCAGGATGCCAAAGTGAGCATCGGGTCGCTGGCGCTGACCAGCAGTTCAAATAAGCTGGACTCCCTTATTCAGGGCGTCACCATTAATCTGCAGTCGGTTACAACAGCGGGTACGCCGCTGACCCTGACTGTTGGCTCAGATACCAGCGGCACTCAGAGCAATTTGCAGAGTTTTGTGGATGCCTATAACACGCTGCGCAGCGTCTTAGATACTCAGGGATCCGCCAGTGGCGGTAATGACGGCTTAGTGTCGTCACTGACCACCACGCTGAACAGCCAGATCCGTACTCAGGTCAACGGACTCGATATGACCAGCTTCGGGATCACGTCGGACAAAGATGGCAAGCTGACCTTAAACAGTGACACCCTGAAAACACAACTGGCGAAGAACCCGCAATCGATCAACACCTTTTTTAATAGCCAGGGGTTACTGACTTCCCTCGATAAAACGATGAACAGCTACCTGAGCACCAGCCAGGGCGTATTACAGAGCCGACAGGCGGTACTGGACCGTCAGCAATCGGAGTTAACCGATCGGCAGGACAAAATCACCACACGTTATAACGATGCTTACAATCGCTATTTATCACAGTTCACCCGGCTGAAAAGTTCGATGCAGGAGATGAACAGTACGTTAAGCAGCCTTTTAAGCTGATGAGAATTCACTATGTATGCTAACGACACCCACGGCAGTTACGATTACCAGTCTGCGGATTTAGAAAGGCAGGTTGCCACCGCGACGCCGCATCAGCTGGTACTCATTATGTTTAACGGGCTGATGGATGAGTTAATCAGGGCTAAGAGCCATATCCAGGCAAAACGTTATGCGCAAAAGGCGCAGAGTATCAATCGTTGCATCGATATTCTTAATGCGTTAAGCAGTGCGCTGAATTATGAACAGGGCGGAGAGCTGGCCAAAACACTCGCCGGGTTATATGACTACTGCGTGCGTTGCTTATACGAAGCCAGCCACCAGTTGTCCGTGGATAAGATCACTGAAGCTGAACGTTTATTAGCTGAGATTGAAGCCGGATGGCGGGAAATGGCGCAGTAAGATGGATAATCAGTCCCCGTCAGACACCGCGCTGGACACACTGTTAAAAACATTGTCTGCGGCTATCCGCCGCCAGGATTGGCAGGCGTTGTCGCGCATTAATCGCCAGATTGCGGACAGCTTCCCGCGGGGCAGCCTTTCTGTCACTCAGCAGCAGCAGTTGCAGACGGCCTATCAGGCCGGGCTGGCCCAATGTCAGCGTGACGCCGACGACCTGTGGCACAAAATACAACAAACGCTGGCAGAGCGTGAAGCGATGGCAGCCTATGCCTGCTTTGCGGATCAGGACAGTTTTGCAGGATGAACCCATGATGCCATTTCCTGTCAGCCGTCAGAGTGTTACTGCAACACAGAGCACAGGATCGGATATTTCCGTTCCTGCCGATCCCCGTACCGGAAACATGGCATTTTCGGCGGTGATGACACCGTCGTCCGGGCAGACAAAGCGCGGGGAGAAGGCCGCCGCCGTCAGTGATACCCCGGCCGGATCGGCACCGGTAACGCCGTCAGTCAGCCCGTCCGATCAGCAGTCCTTATTTAACAGTTTACAGGCGCAGGCTGACTATCCGGCAAGCGGGCTACCTGTGACAACCGCGGCCTGCGGCAAGACCGTGGAAACCGCGGCTGAAGAAGGGCAAGCGCAGAATGTATCGCCGGCGACCGCTCTGCCGGTGTGGCTGCCGGTCAATGGCGGGAGTCGCGGGGAGAAAACCGGAAAGGCTCTCCCCGCAGAAAAACAATCGCAGGACACGTCACAGGATCCTTCCGGTGTGGTGCCGATCTTCCTGCAACCTGTCCTGCCCTCCGGGATCCCGCGCTCCCGCGAGCCATCACCGGCAGCGTCTTCATCGTTATTAACCGGCGGCGCAGTCCCGTTGCCTGCTTCAGGCGTAACAATGGAGCGCCCGCATCACACTGATCCGGCGGTCACGGCTTCTGTTGCCAGCCCCTTAGCGGCGCTGATGCCTTCCACCGTTTCAGATACCACAGATCCTGCGCCGGTAAAAGACGCAGAAGCGGCTATCGCATCACCGACGGACAGCAGTCTGTTACCGGTGTTTCACAGACTTGATGAACATGCCGCCGGGCCGGAGCCTGCGGTCCCGGTCGCGGCGGAAAAGCCGGCACAGGCGACGGCATCGCCGGCCACTCAACTGTTCAGTCTGTCGGTCGGTCATGAAGACCCGCGTCAGCAACAACTGACCCGCGCATTAGGTGAGCATTTACAGTGGCAGGTCAGTCAGCAGATACAGAGCGCGGAAGTGCGTCTGCACCCGGCTGAACTGGGTTCCATTGCGATCACTTTACATCTGGAGCCTGGAAAAACCGCCGTGCATCTCAGTGCCGAAATACCGGAAACTCAGCAACTTTTGCAGCAAACCGCCAGTGATCTGAAAGAAAAACTGGTCGTGACGCAGGGTGGGCAGGTACAGGTTGATGTCTCCGCGCAGGGAGATCAACAACGTCGTCAGGCTCGACGGGAACAGCAGGAAAAACGGGGTATCAGTGTGGCAGGAAATTATTCGTTTTCTGCGGCGGCGGAAGCCCCGACCGATCAGTCCATTTTAATGACGTTATAAGAGCACCTTAATGAAAAAGTCCGTGGTTATTGTATCCCTTGTGTTGCTACTGGCCCTGGCAGGGCTCGGTGGCGGGTGGTGGTTAACCGCCAGGCAGAGTCCGGAGGGCGCAGGCGGGTTAAGCAAGTTATTTGAGAGTGCCCCACCGGAGGCCAGCTTTATTGATGTCAAAGATCTGATCATTACCCTGCAGGGAGAAAACGGCCGCGAACGTTATCTGTTACTCGATCTGGTGCTGGTGGTGAGAGGGGAGACACAATCTGCGCGGGCCATGGCCTTCGAACCTGCTGTCCGCAGTGCCACGGTCGGTCTGCTCAACAATCAGCCGTATGCTGCGCTTCGCGCACGCCAGATCCCCGAATTACATGACCAACTGCTTAAAAAATACCGGGAAGATGCGGCGCGGCTGGGGGTGACCCCGCTGCCGTTTGAGGATGTGATGATCAGTAAGATGGTTTTTCAGTGAAGTGCTGCGATGTCAGTTACTGAATATTCTCTCGACGAGACCTTCAGTGCGGAACAGGAAGCGGCCTGTATTCGTCAGTATTTACCGTTGGTCCATAAAATCCTGCGCCAAATCGCTCATCACGCCAGTGTGGTGATGGATTATCAGGATTTACAACAGATTGCGCTGATGGGGTTGCTGACCGCACTGAGACGCTATGGCGTTCCGGATGAGGCTTTTCCGGGCTATGCAAAGTACCGGATCCGTGGGGCGATTCTGGATGAATTACGCCAGGCGGACTGGCGGCCGCGTACGGTCAGACAACAAACCCATGATATTGCCAGACAAATCCGCCAGCTGGCAAAACAGATTGGTCGTGAGCCGGAGTGGCCGGAGATCCGGCAGGCACTGCAGATAGATGCTCAGACCTATCATGATTATCTGCAAAGTGAGTATCTGGCCAGCATCGAAAGCCTGGATGCGGTGATGGAAAGTGAGGGCGAAGGCCGTTTCGGGTCCGAACGGGATAATCCGGAACGTTACTACGCGCGTCAGCAACAGCTTTCACAGGCCATCGCCGTACTGGATAAGCGGGAACAGCTGATCCTGACCCTCTATTATCAGCATGATATGAACCTGAAAGAGATAGCGCTGGTACTGGAAATCAGTGAAGCCCGGGTCTGTCAGCTGAATAAACGGTTGAACGATAAATTAGTCGCGTATTTAAAGCAAAGTGAGTCAGTATGTTGAAGATTGGTGGGATCCTGATTGTATTTATCTGTCTGATTTGGGGATATATGCATTCAGGCGGACGTTTAGCGGCTTTCTGGCAGCCCGGAGAGATTGTCATTATTCTTGGGTGTGGCCTGGGGACATTGATCCTGGCTAACTCCGCCACGGTACTGAAGCAGATCCTTGCCCAGTTAAAAGGCGTCATGCGTAAAAACAGTTACTCCGCTGATTACTCACAGCAGCTATTACTGCTGATGTATGAATTGCTGGACAGTGTACAGAATGGCGGACTCCGCAGCCTGGATAATCATATTGAGAACCCTACCGACAGTGAGGTGTTTCAGCGCTATCCGTTGATCGCCAGCGATTCAGAGCTGTGTACCTTTATTGCCGATAATTTTCGTATGATGGCGATGGGCAAGATCAATGAACATGAACTGGAAGGGCTGCTGGAACAGGAGCTTCATTCGGTTGAAGAGAATCTGTTGCAGGCTTCCCGTTCGTTACAGCGTACCGGGGAGGCGATGCCTGGCTTCGGGATCTGTGCCGCCGTGCTGGGTATTGTGATCACCATGCAGTCTATCGATGGCTCTATTGCCGTGATCGGTGTCAAAGTGGCAGCCGCACTGATCGGCACTTTTCTGGGGGTGTTCATCTGTTATTGCCTGATTGACCCGCTGGCGAATGCGATGGAACAGCTGGTGAAGAAAAAAATGACCGCTTTTGAATGCCTGCGGACCATCATGGTCAATCAGGTCGCAGGCAAACCGCCTCTGCTGGCAGTGGATGCCGGCAGGAAAATGTTACCCGTGGAAATTAAGCCCTCGTTTTCTCAGTTAGAGGCCTGGGTAGATAACCGCCAGGAGCCTGATTCGCGATGAGCGTGCGCCAGAAGAATTCGACGACAATTATTAAACGTAATATTCGCCGGGCCCATGCCGGCGGGCATGGCGGTGCCTGGAAGGTGGCCTTTGCCGATTTTATGCTGGCGCTGATGTCACTTTTTATGGTGATGTGGATCATGGGGCAGGTCTCTGAAAAAGACCGGAAAGCGATTATGTATACCTTAAATAATCAGTCGGTGTTTGAGAGCCACTCCTTCAGCCCTATCTCTTTTTCAGGACAGGATCCGGCACCTTCGGTTTCACCCGATATTTCACCTCAGGCAGCGTCACATGACGCCAGGCCGCAGAGCGCTCAGCCCTCACAGGCCACGCAGACCGCACAGGAAGCAACAGCAGAAACCGCCCCTGTTGCTGCTCAGGATAAAAATGCCGCGTCGCAGGATAGCCTGCAAACCGCCCTGCAGACCTTTGTGGCAGGTCAGAAGGCGCAGAACAATATGCGGATTGAGAAGCTGGCAACGGGGCTGCGGGTGGTGGTAAATGATGATCCCCACCGGGCCATGTTTGAACGCGGCAGCGCCCGGGTCACGCCTTATTTTCAGCAATTACTTACCGGGCTGGTACCGGTGCTGGATAAAAGCCGCGATCATATGATCATTATTGGTCATACGGATGCGACCCCTTATCCGCAGAATCCTTACTACGATAACTGGAGTTTGTCGGTGGATCGGGCACAGTCTGCCCGCCAGGTGATGATCCATGCCGGTTTCTCCGCAGATAAAATCGTTCAGCTCTCCGGCGTTGCAGATCAGAAGCCCCTGGATCGTCATCAGCCGACCAATCCGATTAACCGGCGGATTGAGTTTATTATCTTATCTGAGCAGGGACTGGCGCAGTGGGAAGAAACATTTTCGTCTCAGGCCCGTTTGCTGTCGCCGCATGATCAAATGACCGATGTCCGTTGATGAGCAGGCTGTGTACCCGGACATGCCTGTGGGGAGTGTTGCTCAGCGCTCTGTTACTGCCCCTGCACGGAGAGGCAGCGAAGCCTGCTGACCACCAGGCGCGGATGGCGAAAATTGAACGGGAGCGTAACCGTCAACGCCTGTGGCATCAGTCCGTACTATCGGCAGGTATCGCGGCGACAGCGGCGTCCGCGCATTCGCGGGCATTGCGTCAGAAAAAACAGCGACAAGCCACGCTGGCCTTACTGCGGCGGGGCATTATTCCGGGCGATAGCGGCCTTGGGTGGGTACCGTTAACCACCGATGAATTACTGAGAGAAACCGGGTCTCCGCAATTACTTTCTGCGCTGGCAAAGGTACTGGATACGCTGGACGCTCAGATTGGCCGCCCCTATCGCTGGGGCGGTCAGACACCGGGGCAGGGGTTCGATTGCAGCGGACTCGTCTGGTTTGCGTTCCGTGACGCAATTAACTGGCCCATTCCGCGGACGGCGCAGGCGCTGTTCACGGATCCCCGCATGGCGGCGGTCTTTACGACTGAACTCCGGCGGGGTGACCTCGTCTTCTTCTACATTCACCGGCGGGATGTGCCTGACCATGTGGGGATTTACCTGGGAAATCATCAGTTTATCGAAGCTCCCCGCACAGGACTGTCCATCCGTATCAGCCAGCTGGACCAGCCCTTCTGGCAACAGCATTATGCCGGCGCGCGTCGTGTACTCACAGAACATAACCTGCGCCACTGATCAGTAAGGTACAGAGGTCACGGACAGCAGTAGATTCAGACGTGTTGATGAGTATTCGCAATCAGCGTTTATTATGCAATAACAATGAACAGAGGACACTTACTGACGGGCATACGTAGTGAGAGACATAAATAATTTAAAAGAAGTCTGTCAGAAAACCCGAAATCACCGTTTTCTGACAGAAAGTCATACCGGCCTGAATATTTTACTTCATACTGCCCTTCAGAAGCCGGTGTCGTTCAACCATTGAAGTAATTGTTCCAAAGAAGGGGTTGCAGGAGCTCTGGCTATCGACTTCCCTTGTTGTACAGCGAGTAGCGTGGGCAGGCCCCGAACACCCAGATGTGTGGCGAGATCCTGATGATGATCTGCATCCAGATAACGTTTTTCAGTTAATGATAAGCGTTCAGCCACATTAGCATCATTGAGAAGATGCCATAATTTCCGGCAATGAACACATCGCTCAGCCCCGACGAATAATAAAACTGGAAGTTCGCTTTGCAGCTCTTTTGAATGATGTACCGGAACGAAAGTTTCTTCTGCCACCTTAAATAATTTAGGGCTTCTTCTCAGAGTATCGCTATCTGTTGCAACACAAAGTGCATCGGCACTTTTATTATAGGGCTGGACGCCTGCGACTCTGACTGAACTTTGGGCGGGTCCTGCTGCTCCTGCACCTGGTTGCCGGAGGGTACAGACATCGCTGGTGTGAATAGCTATTTCCTGAGGGGTATCCAACTGAGGTATCCAGTCATAGGGAATGCGATAAGCACGATATACCATATTATTGTTCAGGCTCTTCCCCCGGAAGGGAGAAATATATTCCCAGACAATTTCATGGTCGCGCGTTACTTCAAAAATCCGCCCGTTAGACCCTTCATTTATCAGTGTATTGCCATTTTCCAGCCGTTGCATATTACTGATGTATGGGCTGTAAAACCGATATGAATCTGTAGGATGGGGGAGGTTTGCCTCATATGGAGAATAACGCCATTCGATGTCTAATGTCTGAGGGTTGATCTCAAGGATCCTGGAGTAATCGCGCCAGGCATTTTTTACGCCATCTTGCGACATCGGATTAGGTGAACCATAGCCAGCCCAGCCACCATTATCAAAAATAAGGATATTTCCTGCACCGGGTAACCCCTGCGGGATCATATGTGCATGGTGCTGGCCAATAATCCAGCCGAGGTGTTTATATTCAGGTTTGTTATAATCCGGACCAAGTTGCCAGACAATCTTGCCACTTTTCTTATCGATAATAGCGATTATATTAGATTCACGCGCATCCCAAATAATATTGTCAGGATGGAATCGGGTATCACCTGCATCGTACCATTTGTTAGGGCCTAGCGTAGACATTGAATTGATATGCATCCAGTCACCCATTCCTCCGTTACTGGCACGCATATTGGGATTGTTACGTATTGCTGTTCGGGCTGCTTCATCAAAACCGAGCTCATGAAAATGGTCACTGCAACGCCATTCCCATATAATTTCGCCAGCCCAGTTGACCTCAATGATAGTGTCATCTAATAAACACTTATCGGAAATATCCCTGTTAATCAGGTTAGTATGCGCCAGAATTAACGTATTTCCGCTTTCCGTCCGGGGTTCCAGGCCGGGAGCATAATAACCGACCGGATTACCGGTACGTTGGTAGTCATGATGTGCTCTGGCCATCCAGCGGACAGGATTCTGAGGGTCATTAATTTCTTCGTAATGATCAAATTTCCACGTAATGTTCCCTTCCCAGTCGACCTGAATAAGATCCACCATATCCTGCATTCCATAACGAGGGTCACGTTGCCCGCTATGACCCAGGATGAAACCTCCCGGAAGCATTTTATTAGGAAAACCATGGAGCTCAGGCCACTCACGGACGACATTTCCGTTCATATCAATCAATACAGCCCCATGTTCTGTTGCCTGGAATAGTGTATATCCACTCCAGGTACGTAGTGGGTCGAAAAGAGTGGCCCCGGTCGGATAAACTGAGGGATATCCCATAGTATGACTCCTCGAATAAAATTATAAGACGTCTGTAATCAGGTGGCGTATATGTCGGCAGAGATCGATAAAGGCAATATCGTCTCTGTGTCGGGTGTGAGGGAGTGTAATTTTTACTTCTTCACGTATACGTCCGGGACGTGGAGAAAGGACGATGACTCGATCGGCTAAAGCGACAGCTTCTTCGACATCATGGGTTACCAGTAAGGTTGTACTGCCGGTACTGAGATGAAGCTCAAGCAACTGTTGTTGAAGAGTGTGGCGAGTGAGTGCATCCAGCGCCCCGAAAGGTTCGTCAAGCATTAATATTTGAGGATGAGCGATAATACCGCGAGCAATAGCGACACGTTGTGCCATCCCCCCCGACAGCTGTGAGGGGAGTACATTCGCAAAATCAGCCAGCTGAACCCGCTCGAGCATATTTAATGCCAGTTGTTTTTTTTCTGAACTGTTCAACGGACTGTTCGCCAGACCCAACAGAACATTTTCTGTGACCGTCAGCCAGGGAAAAAGCCGCGGTTCCTGAAAGATTATTCCCCGCTCTTTACCCACACCAGAAACGGGATTACCGCTAACTAAAATGTCTCCCGAGCTTGCAGGCTCAAGGCCGACAAGCATACGTAGTAACGTTGATTTACCACATCCGCTGCTACCGACTAATACCACCAGTTCACCCGAAGTGACATCAAGGTTGAAATTTTCTAAGACAGTCACCTGATTCCAGGATTTGCAGACATTACGAAAAGAGATAAGAGGTAACGTTTTCATCAGAGTTAATCCTTGTTACGCCAGCGCGTAGCGCGTAATTCAAGTAAACGGCCGGCTTTATCCAGCAGAGCGCCTGTCATTCCTGTGAGTACCATGCCGCAAATGATTGTTGGCATATCAAGAAGTTGTTGTGCATTAAACATAAGGCTCCCGATACCGGTGCCTGATGACATAAAATATTCAGCACCAATATTGCCAAGCCAGGCGTAAATCAGCGCTAAGCGTAGTCCGGAAAAAATACCGGCCGCGGCCCCGGGAATAATAAGCCTGCGTAAACGTAGCTGTCCGGAAATACCCAGAACCCGGGCAACTTCATCCAGTTGTGGATTCCGGTGAGTCACAGATTGATGAGTGTTAAAAAACATGGGGAAAAAGGAAGCAAGAGCAATAAATACTATTTTTCCTTCATCACCATTACCTACCCATGCCGTCAGCAATGGGAGCCATGCAAATAGTGCAATATGTCGCAGTACATTGAGTGTCGGTGTGAATATTTCTCCGGTACGCTTTTTTAGTGCAAAAAGCAGCCCGAAAAAAAGTCCCGCCGTTATGCCGGCGAACCCGCCGATAATGGCCCGTTTCAGGCTGGCGAACATAGCAGCTTCAAATTCACCGTTGGTTATCCCTGAGATAAAACGAAGTACCACTGCGAAGGGGGAAGAGAATAAAGTGTTATCCAGCCATCCCCACTGGCTGCCAAATTGCCAGATGAAAAGTAGTAAGACGGGTAATTGCAAAGCTCTCCAGCCGGAGGTTGTGATCTGTGCTCGATGTCCCACGGAAGGCAGTGGCCAGAAGACCAGCCGTCGATAAGCCCTGGTGGTCGCCCATTCCATCAACATCCCGCTGAGGCCAATCACAAAGATAGTGACAAAAACGATATCCATCTGGAACATCTGGCGTCCCCAGACCATCAGATAGCCGATACCTTTTGAGGAGGCCAGTAGTTCAACGACGATCAGTGATACCCAGGCCTGGGATAAGGCCAGGCGCAGGCCGGTAAACCAGTCGGGTAAAGCCGAGGGGATGACTACCCAACGCAGTTTTTGCCAGCGTGTAAAACGCATCACTTTTGCAACCTCGCTCAGTGTTAATGGGACACTGGAAACGGCTTGGCGGGTGTTAATGGTGACGGGAATAAGGGTGGTTTTGATAATTACGGCCAGCTTCAGCCCATCTCCTATGCCAAAAACCACCATAAACAAAGGGATCCAGGCCAGGGTCGGTATCTGTGCGAGGGTATAAAACAGAGGTTCTCCTCTCTGTGCGGTTGCAGGGACTAATCCGAACAGGGCACCCAGTAGGGTACCCGCCACTGTGCCAGCAAATAACCCCATAGCCAGATATTGAAGACTAAATCCCCATTGTGAGAACAGATTATTTTTTATTAATGAAAATGCCGTATTTGCAACATCAAAAGGTTCCGGCAAAATTTGTATTGGCATCCATTGCTCTCTGGATGCGGTATACCACAATAGTAAGAGTAGTAACGGCAGCAACCATGGCCAGCCATTATAGTGTGACTTTTGCCGGGGAAGTCTACTTTTCCTTAGTGTTATCTGTGACATAGGCGTCTGCATTAATAAAATTATAGGCCTATAAAACCCCTCCTGAAGCAAATTGTCATTGCATTAATCGAATACTACTGATGCATAAAATGCATTTCATTCTGTGAGTATTGTTATTACTGGTTTCGCCTTTTTTTTTCTTTAATAAGCAAATAAAAGCATTTAACACAATGCCTGTCTCCTCTTTAGGGTGAAACACTATTCACAGGAGAAACATCAATGATAATTAATTTTTTCCGGCGTCTGGGTATAGCCCTGCTGGTAATTTTTGTAGTGAGTATGGCGAGTACTCAGGCAGAAGAGTTAAAGACGATACGTATAGGGGTGCCTGACCAGAGTGCAGGTAGTAAACCGTTTATTGGCGGTCCGTTAGGGATGGCTTATATTCGCCATCAGCTGGAGAATGAATTCAAGCCTAAGGGAGTGACTATACAGTGGCAGTTCTTTAAAGGTGCGGGGCCTGCAGTTAATGAGGCTTTGGCTAACCGGCAGCTGGATTTTGCTTATCTCGGTGATTTAGCCGCGATAATTGGTAAAGCTAACGGATTACCTACCCGTTTGTTATTAGGTAGCCGGGGTTCTGATTCTTATTTAGCTGCGACTAAGACCTCCGGAATAAAAACACTTGCTGACCTCAAAGGAAAACGGGTTGCGGTTTACCGTGGAACCGCTGACCAATTAGCCTTTGATCGCGCTTTACAAACAGTCGGGCTCAGCGAGCAAAATATGCAAGTCATAAATCTGGACTGGAATGCAGGAAAAGCAGCTTTAGCGGCTAATCGCATAGATGCTGTATGGGGGGGGATGTCTCTGCTCGCTTTACGCGGCGATAAAATAAATATTGTAGCTAAAAGTAGCGACACAGGGCTGCGTAATACGACTCAGGCCGGTTTTTTTGCGACTCAGGAATTTATCAACCGCTGGCCGCAAGCGACTCAGCAGATAGTGAATATTCTTGTCAGAAATGCAGCGGAAATCAGTGATTCAAAGAATCGTCAGTCATGGTCGGCAGAGATGGCGCAACAAAGTCAGATCCCTCAAGCATTATTCCTCGAACAGTTACCTCCTAATCAACTGAACTTTATGACGTCTCCGCGTCTCGATGCATTTCTGAACGGGAGCTTAGGTAGTAGCATAAGTCAGGCAAAAAATGAGGGTCTTATCCGCTCAGCTTTTGACGCCAGCCAGTGGGGAGATGACCATTTCGTCGAGCAGGCGCTTAAGGCAGATCATCTCACAAAGCATTGGCCACTTTATAATACTGAAGGTCAGGTTATGGCTAAGGACTAAAATTTCCACGGTATCCGGCGAGCTGTTGCTGATGCGCACACCCGGTTTGCAAGATAATATCAATCATCTTTTCAGCCAGTGGTGGCTGTACGGTATTGACCAGAGAAATTATTGCAAATCGGGTTTGCATCAATCTCCATTCATCCGGGAGATCAGTCAACTCCAGTTTAACCAATTGATGGCTGTGTTGGTAAAGTGCAAAGCCATCCTCACTGGCAAAACTGATTGCCTGTGTACGTGAAAGTGTCGAGAGGAGTGCATACATATGGTCACATTGTATGGCAGGAACAAAATCCTGCTGCTCACTTAACGTTGCAAGCACCTTCCTGACACCTGGAGGCAGGTAGGGGGCAGCAAAGGGATAGCGTAGCAGCATTTGTACAGAAACAGGTCCCTGATGGGCCAGTGGATGACTGGTATGGCAGATGAAAAAGCATTGTTGGGGAGGTAAAGGCTGAACCCGTAACATAGGATCTAACTCTGCCTGCCAGCTATCGGCCACGACAAAAGGATATTTCCGTGTTGTTAAAGCCTGATGTAAGTTAACCCAATTATCGATATGAAAGCGGACTCTGGTTTTTAGAAGGCATTGATAAAACTCACTAACCGCCTCCGGAATGAGTCTTGCTCCGGGAGCCGGGCCACAACCAAAATTAATTTCCCCTGTCAGTGTTGAGTCTGTTTCGAAAAGCTGGTGGCTGATTTCAGCGTTCAGCTCTTTCAATTGACGCGCATACGGTAAGAGCTTTTTTCCGTGGGCTGTTAGTGTTAGTGCTTTAGTTTGCCGGTTGAATAGCGGAAAGCCCACGCTTTCTTCCAGAGAGCGAATACTTCGGCTAAAGGCTGATTGAGAAAGACAAACAGCATCAGCTGCACGATTGAAACTGCCATATTCGACTAATGCTATAAAATTACGAAGTTGGCGGAAATCCAGATGCATAGCCCTTGTCTCATATTGTCCCATCACAGTAAAATTACTGTAAAAATGGCGTGTTTTAAACGGCAGTTAAAGCTTAAACTTTCAATGGATTATATCATTTTTTATGCTATTTAATTTTCATTTTTCATCGATTTCTCCCTGTATCAGCCATTCTCCCCTTACTGGTCATCATTAACACCTGCATTACAGGTTATGGCAGATTTTTATCAGTCAGCCGAATCTGACATTCGGTAGTGGAATGCCATTGACCTTAAATCGTTATCACGTCATGTAGTAACAGGATGCCTGCATTTTATGTACGGGGCCGGAGCGGAGCAATCCGTATCGTAACGGCGCCGATCTGTTGGCGGACGAATAGCCTGGTCTGATGATGTAACCGATACCATTCATTTAAGTATATTTTTTAAACAATTTCGGTCGGTTTTTTTTATTCCTATTTTTCATCTAAGCTTTGTTTTATTTAACTTTTTGCTATATATGGCAGATAAGTAAAATTCCTAATATTGCAGCTAACATATAGTTTTTTTTCAGGAAATTGTTCAGATAAATGAGAAAAATTGTTGGTGCATTGTCATGAGAAATATTAACAAATGTTATTGTCAATGTGCTCCGGTCACAAAAAACGATACTAATAGACAGAAAAAAGGAATACCCTATTGCAACTTTTACTTATGTATACAGTTGTTAACTTAAAGGTTAATTAAATGTCACGGCAATCCCGAGGTTTACGCCTCATCACTCTACTTATATCGGTATTCTGTACCCTTTGGTTGATC
The DNA here is from genome assembly GCF_039523755.1 of Tatumella terrea. Classification (NCBI taxonomy): domain Bacteria; kingdom Pseudomonadati; phylum Pseudomonadota; class Gammaproteobacteria; order Enterobacterales; family Erwiniaceae; genus Tatumella; species Tatumella terrea. The sequence goes on from NZ_BAAAFX010000002.1 coordinate 89,488, forward strand.
ATCGGCGGTGGCTGGTTGCTCTCCCTGGGCGGCAGTGCTTACTATCTGATCAGCGGCATCGCGATGGCGGTGTTTACTGTCATGCTGTTAAAGAAAAGAAGCTGTGCTTTTTATCTTTATGCACTCATCCTGTTAGCTACCGCTATCTGGTCCTACTACGAAGCCGGTCTTGACTTCTGGGCATTGGCACCACGTCTGGATATCTGGGTACTGTTCGGTATCTGGATGATTCTGCCGTTTGTCTACCGCCAGCTGGCAGCGCCTAACAAGAAATCAACCGCTCTGATGGTGATCGCGATTGTGATTAACCTGGCGATGGTGGTGACGGCGTTCTTCGGTAAGGATCCTCAGTCAGTCTACGGGACGCTGAACCTTCAGAACTCCGGTGTTGAGCAGCCAGGCGCGAATATGCCGGCAGCAAACTGGGAAGCTTACGGGCGTACTCAGGCCGGTGACCGTTATTCTCCGCTGAGCCAGATCAACGACACTAACGTTAAAAACCTGCAGGTTGCCTGGGAGTATCAGTCGGGCGACCTGAAGCGTGCGGATGATCCGGGTGAAATCACCAACGAAGCGACGCCACTGAAAGTCGGTAACCTGCTGTATACCTGTACTGCGCACCAGATCCTGGTGGCTATTGATGCAGCGACCGGTAAAGAAAAATGGCGTTTTGATCCGAAGATCAAATATAACCCGACCTTCCAGCACATGACCTGTCGTGGTGTTGCTTACCATGAAATTCAGCCAGCCGTTGCTCCGGGTAATGCCCCTGCAACTCCGGCAATGTGTTCGCGTCGTATCTATCTGCCAGTCAACGATGGTCGTCTGATTGCTGTTGATGCAGAAAGCGGACAGCTGTGTAAGGATTTCGGTGATAACGGTACGCTGGACCTGCAGCATCAGCAGCCGAACGCTTATCCGGGTGGCTATGAGCCGACTTCACCGCCGGTTATCACGAATAACGTGATTGTTATTGCCGGTGCAGTGACAGATAACTACTCAACCCGTGAGCCTTCCGGTGTTATCCGTGGTTTCGATGTGAATACCGGTAAACTGGTATGGGCATTTGACCCGGGTGCGAAAGATCCTAATGCTATTCCGGCAGACGGTCAGCACTATACGCCTAACTCACCTAACTCCTGGGCACCTGCAGCTTATGATGCCAAACTGGATTTAGTCTACCTGCCTATGGGTGTGACCACACCGGATATCTGGGGTGGCGATCGTACTCCTGAGCAGGAACGTTATGCGAGTGGTATCCTGGCGTTACACGCCTCGACCGGTAAAGAAGCCTGGTTCTACCAGACTGTCCACCACGACCTGTGGGATATGGATATTCCGGCACAGCCTTCGCTGGCGAATATCACCGATAAAGACGGTAAAACCATTCCGGTCATCTATGTACCGACCAAAGTGGGTAACATCTTTGTCCTGAACCGTGAAACGGGTCAGCTGGTGGTTCCTGCTACCGAACGTCCGGTACCTCAGGGTGCGGCAAAAGGTGATCACGTCTCTCCGACTCAGCCATTCTCGGACCTGACTTTCCGTCCTGAGGCCAAGCTGACCGGTAAGCAGATGTGGGGCGGCACCATGTTCGACCAGATGATATGTCGTATCATGTTCCATCGCCTGCGTTACGAAGGTACCTTTACTCCGCCTTCAGAGCAGGGAACCCTGGTATTCCCGGGTAACCTGGGCATGTTCGAGTGGGGCGGTATTTCAGTGAACGGTAACGACCAGTTCGCGATTGCTAACCCGATGCAGCTGCCATTCGTTTCTAAACTGATCCCTCGTGGTCCGAACAACCCGGAAGAACCTGGTGAAGGTGCCGCAGGTGGTTCAGGTTCAGAAGCCGGTCTGCAGCATATGTACGGTGTTCCTTATGGTGTTGAGCTGAGTGCATTCCTGTCACCATTAGGTCTGCCTTGTATGGAACCATCATGGGGCTTCGTTTCAGCGATTGACCTGAAAACCAACAAAATTGTGTGGAAAAAACGTATCGGTACTATCCGTGACAGCGGCGGTCCGATCCCATTACCACCAATGACTGTCGGTACCCCGATGCTGGGTGCACCAATCACGACGGCCGGTAACGTGTTCTTCATCGGTGCAACGCTTGATAACTACATCCGTGCTTACAGCGTACGTGACGGTAAACTGCTGTGGCAGGCTCGTCTGCCAGCAGGTGGTCAGGCAACACCGATGACCTATGAAGTAGACGGTAAGCAGTATCTGGTGATTGTTGCTGGCGGCCACGGCTCGTTCGGTACCAAGCTGGGTGACTACATCGTTGCTTATAAATTACCTTAAGTGTTAATGAGGCGGACCCCACAGGGTGTCCGCTGTCAGAGACCAGGTAAGCCATCCCCGCCGGCATGCAAATGTCAGCGGGGATTTTTTTTACCCTTTTCAGCGCGGCAGGCCCGGCGGTTCGTTCAGTCACTGTACGGCAGTGCCCTCTGGTATGTGCGGGTTGAGATTTCAGGATACGGGGGAGATGTTTAGCATGTCTGTGCTTTCCAGCGCGGCAGGCCCGTCGGCCCGGTCAGTCACTGTACGGCAGCGCATTCTGGCAGGAACGGGTACATATTTCAGGATACGGGGAGATGTTTAGCATGTCTGTGCTTTCCAGCGCGGCAGGCCCGGCGGCCCGGTCAGTTACTATACGGCAGCGCATTCTGGCAGGAACGGGTGCATATTTCAGGATACGGGCGGAGGTTTTTAGCATGTCTGTGCTTTCCCCGCGGGTGATCGCCCGTGGTTATAAGGCCGGGACGTTATTCTGTTGTCATTATTACTCAGATAAAACGAGGCGTCTCTTCTGCGTCCTTAATGCCCCCTAATCCTTCACTTTTCAGGTTGTGGCTTCCACGTTCTCCATTCGGGATATCCCGGCCGTTTGCTGTTTGGCTCAACCTCTGCATCATTCGTATTGCCGCTTCGCTTGCTGATCTGCGGGGCTGCGGTATTGTGTCTCCGGATTGCGGGTGGAAACACTACCCGAAGGACGCCCACGACTGATCCACGCCATTTCCGGCGCCTTTTACGTCATTCCGCTGTCTGCTTGTTGTGGTTTAACAGATTCTGACCGGCGGCAGGTGGTCTTAATGCGGTCCGTCTTTCCTGACCCTGCATATATTTTTAGCGTCATCGCAGGTCGGTATCGGGAAAATGCAGTGGCAGTGGCCGTAACAGGAGTGTGGCGTGTGACGGAGGGCCGCATAAACCGTCAGGGCACCAGAGTACCGGTAGCCCATCTTTCGCAGTAGTGCGCGGTGGATCAGCGAAACAACCCGCCGACCACTGACCTGCCGGATGTGCCTGAGCAGGCCGGGGAAGAGAAGTTAAGAGGATAACCCGCAGATACCCCGGGGGAGAGAGTATCCCGGCGTCTGCATTGCCGCAGTACGGCTAAGACAGGGGGCAGCGCAGGGATCACATGATCCCGGAGGCTGACGGGGAATGCCGCTCGCTACGTGAGGTGTCATGGCGGGCAGAAGAGGCTCCTCTCAGGGCCTGACAGCGCATGGCCTGACGGTAGGCGGTCGGAGTCTGATCGAACTGCCGGCGAAACACGCGTGAAAAGGTTTGCTGCGAATCGTAGCCAAACTGTAAGGCGATATCGAACACCGGCCGCCGTGTTTTACACAGGGCGTCTGCCGCCATTTCCAGACGCCTTTCACGGATATAGTCCCCGAGTGTCTGCTGTGTCACTGCACGGAACATACGTTGCAGGTGCCATTTCGAATACCCTGATTTGGCGGCGACTTCATCGATCGATAACTGTTTACCCAGATTCTGGTTAATCCACTGGGTGAGCGAATGAATGATCTCTTCTTGCATCATAGTCCTGTCCTTACGGCGATATCTGTACCCGGGTCGGGGGTTCGAAATATTCAACGGTCTAAAGTATAATTCCTCAAGTTAACTTGAGGTAAAGCATCAAATGAAAAAAGAGAGAAATTATCCTAAGCCGGTACTGACCCCCGGCGATGTGGCCAGGCGAAGCGGGGTGGCCGTCTCTGCGCTGCATTTCTATGAAAGCAAAGGGCTGATTTCCAGTACCCGAAACAGCGGAAATCAGCGCCGTTACAGCCGCGATGTACTGCGCCGGGTGGCGATTATTAAGGTGGCACAGCGCATCGGTCTGCCGTTATCCGAGGTCAGCGATAACCTGGCACTGCTGCCGGCAGATAAACGTATGTCGGCCAGTGAGTGGGAAACGCTGACAGGTTACTGGCGCGAGGAACTGGACAAACGGATAGAGTCACTGACGCGCCTGCGCGATGATTTGAATGGCTGTATCGGTTGTGGCTGTTTATCGATGCGGGATTGTCCGTTACGTAACCCGGGGGATCATTTAGCTGACAGTGGGCAGGGGGCGGTCCTGCTGGAACGCGGGCAGGAAGCGCACGCCGGGGGCCATTCCGCACCGCTGCCAGGCCGGCAAAAGAAGCAATTCCAAAACAAAGGTTGAAAGTCGCTCTTATAACCGGATAATCACCGACCTTTCAGGGCCGGTGACGAGTATTTCTCCTGCTCCGGCGACATCCGTCGCCATCCCAATAACACGCTGCTCTGACGACAGACGCATCACTAATAAATAATAATATATATACCAGAGGACTTTTTATGTCTTACGACCCGCGGCTATCTTCAGGACGGCTGGACAGGTGGTTTAAAATTTCTCAGCGAGGCAGCAGCCTGCGTCAGGAAGTGATTGCCGGGCTCACCACGTTTCTGGCCATGGTCTATTCAGTGATTGTTGTTCCGGAGATGCTGGGGGCCGCCGGATTCCCGCCATCGGCGACCTTTGTGGCGACCTGCCTGGTGGCCTGTTTTGGCTCTTTACTGATGGGATTGTGGGCAAACCTGCCACTGGCGATAGGTTGTGCTATCTCGCTGACGGCGTTTACGGCATTCAGTCTGGTGATTGGTAAGCATATCTCTGTCCCTGTGGCGACCGGGGCGGTGTTTCTGATGGGGGTACTGTTTACCCTGGTCTCTGTCACCGGCATTCGTGGGTGGATCTTACGTAATCTCCCCGCAGGCATCGCTCACGGGACCGGCGTCGGGATCGGGTTATTTCTGCTATTGATCGCCGCCAATGGGGTCGGGCTGGTGGTGAAAAATCCGGAAGCGGGTTTACCGGTCGCGCTGGGCCACTTTACCTCGCTCCAGGCCCTGATGGCACTTGGCGGACTCGCCGCCATTATCGGTCTCGAAAAGCGTCGTGTCCCGGGCAGCATTGTCTGGGTGATCATTGCCATTTCGCTGGCGGGATTGTGGCTCGATCCCTCCCTCCACTATCAGGGCATTTTTGCGTTCCCTCACCTGCAGGATGCTCAGGGGCATTCGCAGTGGTTTAGCCTGGACATTGCCGGGGCATTACACCCGGCCGTTTTACCGGTGGTACTGGCACTGGTGATGACCGCGGTCTTTGATGCCAGCGGAACCATCCGTGCCGTGGCGGGTCAGGCCGATCTGCTGGATGACGATGGACAAATCATCAATGGCGGAAAAGCACTGACCAGTGATTCGGTAACCAGCCTGTTTGCTGCGGTGGTCGGGGCTTCTCCGGCCGCGGTCTATATCGAGTCAGCGGCCGGGACGGCGGCGGGCGGAAAAACCGGGCTGACGGCGGTGGTGGTCGGGTTACTATTTTTAATGGTGCTGTTTATGTCGCCGCTGGCCGGGCTGGTTCCGGCGTATGCCACGGCTCCGGCGCTGATGTATGTCGGCCTGCTGATGTTAAAAAATGTCGCCAGGGTCGTTTCCGGTGACACTGTGGATACGATGTCGGGGCTGGTTACCGCGGTCTTTATTGTACTGACCTGTAACATCGTGACCGGCATTATGCTGGGCTTTGTCACCCTGGTCATCGGACGATTGTTTGCAGGAGAGTGGCGGAAGCTGAACTCTGCCATCGTCATTATCGCTGCCGCGCTGGCGATATTTTATGCCGGGGGCTGGGCGCTATAGCGCCCGTACTGACCGGGGATTAATCTGTAAACCGCTGGCAACGATGAGATTTCGCACATCAGGATGCGGGGTTTGTGGCTATTTTGTTTTACACTACCGGCATCCCGGAGATGTGATTTCAACATTTATCGCCGCAGAAGAGGCTAGAAAGCAAGCATGGAAATCTTCTTTACTATACTGATTATGACCCTGGTGGTCTCCCTGTCCGGGGTAGCCAGCCGGTTACTCCCTTTCCATATTCCTCTGCCACTGATGCAGATTATTGCCGGGGCCTTCCTTGCATGGCCTTCTATCGGCTTGCATGTAAATTTTGACCCGGATCTCTTCCTGGTGCTGTTTATCCCGCCATTGTTATTTGCCGATGGCTGGAAAACCCCGACCAGCGAATTCCTGCATCATGGCCGCGAAATTATCGGGCTGGCGCTGGTGCTGGTATTGATCACGGTGGTGGGGATCGGTTATCTGATTTACTGGACCGTCCCGGGGATCCCGCTGATCCCGGCTTTTGCACTGGCCGCCGTGCTTTCCCCGACGGATGCGGTTGCACTGTCCGGTATTGTCGGTGAGGGCAGGATCCCTAAGAAAATTATGTCGATAGTCCAGGGGGAGGCATTAATGAACGATGCTTCCGGTCTGGTGTCACTGAAATTTGCGGTGGCGGTTGCGATGGGAACGATGGTGTTTACCTGGTCCGGCGCCACCCTCGAATTTCTGAAGGTGGCGGCGGGCGGACTGCTGGCCGGTGTCGCGATTTGCTGGCTGTACGGTAAGTCCTTACGCTTACTAAGCCGCTGGAGCGGGGATGACCCGGCGACCCAGACCGTCCTGTTACTGTTACTGCCTTTCGCCTCTTATCTGATTGCCGAACACTTTGGCTTTTCGGGGATCCTGGCGGCTGTTGCGGCGGGGATGACCATTACCCGTTCCGGTATTATCCGTCAGGCACCGCTGGCGATGCGCTTACGTGCCAACAGTGTCTGGCAGATGCTTGAGTTTGTCTTCAACGGTATGGTCTTCCTGATGCTCGGGCTGCAATTGCCGAGTATTCTTGAGGCCTCTATCGTACAGGCCAATGCTGACCAGAATGTCAGTATCTGGATCCTGTTTATGGATGTCGGCATGATTTACATCGCGTTACTGGCCGTGCGGTTTGGCTGGCTGTATATCATGCAACGTTTCAGCCTGCGTCTGCTGAAGAAGAGCCCGCTGGAATTCAGCAACTATTCCCTCCGTGAATTATTAATTGCCACCTTTGCCGGTGTCCGCGGGGCGGTGACCCTGGCCGGTGTGCTATCTATTCCGCTGTATATGGTGAATGGCGATGCTTTCCCTGCCCGTTATGAACTGGTGTTCCTGGCCACCGGAGTGATTATGTTCTCACTGCTGGCCGGGGTGGTTATTTTGCCCATGTTGCTGCGGGGGATCCCGGGCATGGATAAAAGTGAGAATGCCCGCGAACTCAGGACGGCCAGAGCGGTGATGGCAAAAGTGGCTATCGACAGTTTGTATAAAATGGAAGAACGGCTGGCAAAAGACAGTGAAGAAAATATCGATCCGGATCTTCTGAAGGAAGTCAGTTCACGGGTGACCGGTAACCTGCGACGCAGGATCGACGGAAAGGAAGATCCTGAACGGGTACTGTTTGCGGAGAATCTGGAACGGCGTTTTCGCCTTACCGCATTACGTTCTGAAAGGGCGGAGGTGTATCATATGCGCGCCACCCAGCAGATCAGCAATGAGTCGATGCAAAAACTGCTGCGTGATCTGGACCTGCTCGAAGCCTTGCTGATAGAGAAAGAAGAGTAAGACAGACGGCCGGGGAACGGTGTTCCCCGGTCGGAGATCAGAGCCTTAACAGCGCAGAGCTGTCCGGCCAGTAGTCACGACAGCACTGGATCCATGCCCGGGTGCTGCTTGAAATGTAGTTACCTTCCCGCCAGACCAGGCCCAGTGTCCAGGTCAGTTCCGACTCCAGAGGCAGCCAGAGCAACGATGCCGGGTCGAGTCGCTCACAAATAGGTTCCGGCAGGATGGCTACGCCCATCCCGGCCTGCACCATCGTCGCCAGAAAATCCCATTGCCCGCTTTGGATGGCAATATCCGGCGTCAGCCCCTGACGCTGGAACGATTTACTGATTTGACGATTAAGCGAAAACTCTTCGTTGAATACCAGCAGCGGGTAGCGGGCCACCTCTTCCAGCGTCAGTCGCTCGCGCGCCAGCCACTCTTCGGTGCGTGGAACCAGTACACATAACCGGTGCTCTAACAGAGGCAGAACCTGCAGAGGGAATTCATTTTCTGCCGGCAGCGCGGTCATGGCAATATCCAGCCGTCCCTGCAGTACGGCCTGTTGTGCCGCCAGCCCGCCGAATTCGGAAATTTTAAGTTCCACCCCCGGGTAACGCTTATGGAAGGCAGAAATAGAGCCGACAATCTGCATACCGACCATCGGCGGAATACCCAGCCTGAGCTCACCGGTTTTTAACTGATTGATATCGCCAATTTCTGCTTCCAGCTGGCGGAACTCCTGCAGTATGGTTAGCCCGCGCTGGTAAACCGCTTTACCGCTATCGGTCAGGTAGAGTTTACGTCCCTCCCTTAAAAGCAGGGTGCATCCCAGTTCTTCTTCCAGCTGACGCAGCATCTTACTGATGGTCGGCTGAGTGACATATAACTTCTCTGCCGCACGGGTAAAACTCTGCTGACGGACCACTTCAGTAAAGTAGCGAATCGCCTTTACATCCATAAGTATTCCTAAATGGCATGGTTAAGATAATTTTAGTTCATTTTATTCACCCGGTGACCAGGTTGTATACTTCCTGTATCAATTATTCATGAGGAGTTCACCATGCTTGCAGCCCTTCGTTCACAGCGGCTGACAAAATTACCCCATTTGTTGCAGTTGCCTGTGCAGGTACTGATTTATATTGGTCTGTTCTTATTTTCTGAACAATTGGTGGTCTGGCTACATATTCCCCTGCCGGCGAATATCGTAGGCATGGTACTTCTGCTGTTTCTTATTGTGAGCCGCATCCTGCCGCTGAAATGGGTAAAAGCAGGGTCGAACTGGCTACTGGCCGAAATGTTACTGTTTTTTATCCCTGCCGTGGTGGCCGTGATTAACTACGGTCCGTTGTTACGTCAGGACGGTGTGCGTATCTGCCTGGTGATCGCTATCAGTACCATGCTGGTACTGGCGGCGACTTCGCTGGTGGTACAACGTATCTACCAGTATGAAATCGCCCGTGCAGAGCGTAAGCTGGCTCGCCATGAGTGATTTTATCGTAAGCGTTCTCTGTTTTGTGCTGACGTTACTGGTCTATTACGTGAACAAGCGGCTCTATACCCGCTGGCGTACCCTGCTCCTGATGCCGCTGGTGATGACTCCGATGGTACTGGTGGTGATGTTGCTCATTACACATATTACCTGGAAAGATTATATCGCCGACAGCCATTGGCTGATCTGGTTACTGGGTCCCGCCACACTGGCGTTTGCGGTGCCGGTGTATGAGAACATGGCGATTATCAAACGTCACTGGATGTCACTGACCGCGGGGGTGATCACGGCAACCCTGGTCGCCGTCTGTACTTCTGTCTGGCTGGCACGGTTATTTACCCTGCCGGTGGAAATCCAGCGGAGTCTGGCGGTACGCTCAATTACCACGCCTTTCGCGTTGGCGGCCGCCAAGCCGGTGGGAGGACAGCCGGATCTGGTCGCACTGTTTGTGGTGCTGACCGGGGTGTTTGGTATGGCAATGGGGGATTTTCTGTTTCTGCGTATTGCGATCAAACAGGGGATGGCGAAGGGTGCCGGCCTGGGGGCCGCATCACACGGTGCCGGTACGGCCAGAGCTTATCAGATAGGCCCTCAGGAAGGCGTGGTCTCCAGTCTGGTGATGATGCTGGCGGGGGTGGTTACGGTACTGGCTGCACCGATCATTGGTCATGTGATGTGGACGTTAAAAAGCTAAGGCATTTCAGAATATGACGAAAGTTACTTCCGTTAACTTATAAACCTGTTGCCGGTAGTTTTCCTTGCTGTTCAAATACTCGCGTAGCACGTCTTTTAATTTTTCGGGAGTAATATAATGAAAAAAACAATCCTGGCCCTCGGGCTGGCCGGTCTGGTGACCAGTGGTATGGCACAAGCCGTCGAAGGAAGTGTGGATGTCGGAGAACACAGTACTAACCTGAGTGTGGGGCTTGGCAGCCAGTCTCCGGGACTGTTCCTGAAAGGAAACTGGTTACGCAGTAATGATGATGGCAGCGTCAGTGGTGCCACATTAGGTTATAACCTGTCTGTGGGTCCGTTTAACGTCTCTCCGGCCGCGAAAGCACTGTATACCCATCCGTCAGATGGCAAAGATGGCTTCACCGTTGCTGTCGGTTCCGGTGTCAGCTATCAGCTGAACAGCATGTGGGGCGTGTACGGTGAATATTACTACGCACCAAAATCATTCTCTGACCACCTGGAACGTTACCAGCAAGCCGGTGGCGGAATCAGCTTCAGCCCGATTTCTCTGGTGAGCTTACGTGCCGGGTATCAGTATGTGGGTCTGAAGAACACCAACAATAATAAGGATAACGTACTGGTCGACGGTCCTTATATCAGCGCTTCCGTCAGCTTCTGATGAATGTCCCGCGGAAAGCTATTCCGCGGGATGTGCGCAGGGACGCCACTGGCGTCCCTGCAGTCAGCCCTTTCAGGGCATGTTAATCGTCTGTTGTTCTTCCAGTAATCTCTCAACGACCCCCGGGTCTGCCAGTGTCGAGGTATCGCCCAGTCCTGAGGTTTCTCCGGCCGCAATCTTACGCAGGATCCTGCGCATAATTTTCCCTGACCGGGTTTTCGGTAACATCTCTGCCCAATGTAAAACGTCCGGAGTCGCTATCGGGCCGATTTCTTTACGCACCCAATGGCGGACTTCGGTATAGAGTTCCGGTGTCGGTTCCTCGCCGGCATTGAGCGTTACATACGCATAGATGGCCTGGCCCTTGATAGCATGAGGAATGCCGACGACCGCGGCTTCGGCAATTTTAGGATGTGACACCAGGGCGGACTCGATCTCAGCAGTGCCCAGACGGTGCCCGGAAACATTTAAGACATCATCCACCCGACCGGTGATCCAGTAGTCTCCGTCGGCATCACGGCGTGCACCGTCGCCACTGAAGTAACAGTTTCTGAACGTCGAGAAATAGGTTTGTTCAAAGCGTGCGTGGTCCCCGAACAGAGTCCGGGCCTGACCCGGCCAGGAATCGGTGATCACCAGGTTCCCTTCACAGGCCCCTTCCAGCGTTATACCGTCGTTGTCCAGTAAGGCGGGCTGCACCCCAAAAAAAGGACGTGTCGCCGACCCGGCTTTCAGTTCGGTAGCCCCCGGCAGCGGGGTAATCATTAAGCCGCCGGTTTCTGTCTGCCACCAGGTGTCGACAATCGGGCAATGGCTGTTGCCGATGGTGCGGTAATACCATTCCCAGGCTTCCGGGTTAATCGGCTCACCGACGGAGCCCAGAATGCGCAGACTGTCACGCCGGGTGCCGGCAATGGCACTGTCCCCTTCAGCCATCAGCGCACGGATTGCCGTGGGGGCCGTGTAGAGGATGGACACCTGGTGTTTGTCGACCACCTGTGCCATCCGGGCCGGTGTCGGCCAGTTAGGGACACCTTCAAAAATAAGGGTGGTCGCGCCACAGGCCAGCGGGCCATAGACCAGATAGCTGTGTCCGGTGATCCAGCCGACATCTGCGGTACACCAGTAGATATCTTCAGGATGATAATCAAAGACATATTTGAAGGTGGTTGCGGCGTAGACCAGGTATCCGCCGGTCGTATGCAGTACGCCTTTGGGCTTACCTGTGGACCCCGAGGTGTAGAGGATGAAGAGCGGGTCTTCCGCATTGACCGGCACCGGTGTGTGTTCTGTACCTGCAGAGGCCATCAGTTCATGCCACCAGAGGTCACGGCCGTCCTGCCATTCGCCAGGTGTTCCGGTGCGTCTGAAGACAACGACCTTTTCGGCGCTGGTGACCGTCGGGTTCTTCAGGGCTTCGTCGACATTTTTCTTCAGCGGAATAGGGCGTCCGGCCCGGAGACCTTCGTCGGCAGTGATGACGATTTTGGCGGCGCAGTCTGTAATACGACCGGCCACGGCATCCGGCGAAAAACCGCCAAAAATAACGGTATGAACGGCGCCGATACGGGCGCAGGCCAGCATCGCGATGGCGGCTTCCGGGACCATCGGCATATAAATGGCGACCACATCGCCTTTTTTCACGTTCAGCGCCGTCAGCATATTTGCTGCGCGGCAGACCTGCTCATGCAGCTGATGGTAAGTCAGTTGCTGGCTCTGGCTGGCATCGTCGCCTTCCCAGAGGATAGCGATTTTGTCGGGATGAGTGGCCAGATGACGGTCAATGCAGTTAGCCGCAAGATTGAGTGTCCCGTCTTCGTACCAACGGATGCGTATATCACCGGGGACAAACGAAGTATTTTTTACTGTCTGATAAGGCGTGATCCAGTCGAGGATTTTTCCCTGCTGGCCCCAAAAAATATCCGGTTGTTCCACGGACTGCTGATACATCTCAGTATATTGCCCGGCGTTAATCAGCGCATTTTCAGCAATTCCCGGCGGGATGGGGTGTTTATAATTGTGGCTCATAGCAGGTTTCCACGTTTATTTGTTGGTTTTATGTTTATACAATGTTACTCAAAAGATGTTAAAAGAATGTATTGCATTTGAGTGACTGATCACGCAGAGGAGAAAAGTCATATTATCAGGCGGTAAATCCCTAAACTGTAAATTAACGATTGAAAGTAACAGTTATTAGCCGTTCCCGGGAATCACTCTGTAAATCTATAAGATTTATGAATTTTATTGTTAAGATGTCTGGCCGCTGAGACGGGAATACGCAGTCTGTTATCCCTTTTTATAACAGATACTTATATCAATCCGCGGGATCCTGAATGGCCTGTCCGTGTTAAGTTATCTTTTTACAGACTTCGGAATAAGGTTGCCAGAACCGGGGTGAAAATGGTACTTATCTCAATCTTATGCAGGGTGTTATGAGTTTTTTTCCTCGGAGAAGATCTGTTTTACCCGGTGTTTGTTCACTTCCCTGAGTAGTTTTTTGCTGAAAAGCGAAAAGGAAGTCTGACTAAGGAATTAAAAATGAAAAAAGGCAAAAAGGTTAGTCTTGCCTGGCAAATACTGATTGCGCTGATTTTAGGTATTGTAGCGGGTACCGTTTTGCATAATCAGCCTGAACACCGTGACTGGTTAATCCTCAATATCCTGAAACCGGCCGGTGATATATTTATTCATCTGATTAAGATGATTGTTGTGCCGATCGTGATCTCTTCGCTGATTATTGGTATTGCCGGGGTCGGTGATGCTAAAAAGCTGGGCCGGATCGGCGTCAAAACTATCCTCTATTTTGAGATAATCACCACGATCGCCATTATCCTGGGGATTACGCTGGCGAATGTGTTCCATCCGGGAGCGGGCATTGATATGTCCACGCTGACCACTACGGACATCTCTAAATACGAGGCGACCACGCAACAGGTAGAGAGTGGCCCACACAGTCTGGTCAGTACTATCTTATCCATTATCCCGCAGAACATTTTTGTATCGCTGGTGAATGGCGATATGCTGGCCATTATTTTCTTCTCTGTACTGTTTGGTATGGGGCTGTCTGCGCTGCCTGCGGAACAACGTGATCCGCTGGTCTCCGTGTTCCGTGGTGTCTCAGAAACCATGTTCAAAGTGACGCATATGATCATGCGTTATGCACCGATCGGTGTGTTTGCCCTGATCACCGTCACGCTGGCGAACTTTGGTTTTGCCTCACTGCTTCCGCTGGCGAAACTGGTCGGTCTGGTGTATGCGGCGATTTTACTGTTCGCCTTCGTGGTACTGGGGATTGTCGCCAGAATTTGCGGGCTGCGTATTATCACCATTATGCGCATCCTGAAAGATGAACTGATCCTCGCCTACTCAACCTCCAGTTCAGAGACCGTCTTGCCACGGATCATGGAAAAGATGGAGGCCTATGGTGCCCCGAAGTCAATTACCAGCTTTGTGGTACCGACAGGGTATTCCTTTAACCTCGATGGTTCGACGCTGTATCAGAGTATTGCCGCCATCTTTATCGCGCAGTTGTACGGTATCGACTTATCGCTGACCAGCGAAATTGTCCTGGTCCTGACATTGATGGTGACCTCGAAAGGGATTGCCGGTGTGCCAGGCGTCTCCTTTGTGGTGCTGCTGGCGACTCTGGGCAGTGTCGGTATCCCGCTCGAGGGGCTGGCCTTTATTGCCGGGGTTGACCGTATTATGGATATGGCTCGTACCGCACTCAATGTCGTGGGGAATGCGCTGGCCGTCTTAGTCATTTCCCGCTGGGAAGGGCAGTTCGATACGGCGAAAGCCTTAGCCTATGAGCAAAAAATGAAGACGCATCAACTGGCTAACGACTAAGTACGATGTGTTGACCCTGCTCTCTGCCCGGCGCTGCCGGTGCAGAGAGCCGCTTTTCTGAATTTCCCCCGCGTTGATCTCCCTGCTGAACGGCACTTTTCCCTCTGCGATGCATGTTTTATGATGCGGGCTGTCCTGATCTCATTCCGGAGTCATTATGACCCTCAACCTGAACGCCCTGATTACGGAAGGTCGTAATCCTGCCAGTGAAAATATTGACCAGCTATCGACCGAAGAGATGCTGGCCGTGATCAACCGGGAAGATAAAAAAGTCGCACTGGCCGTGGAGGCCATATTGCCGCAGATTGCCCGGGCCGTTGATGCCATTACACAGGCATTCTCCCGTGGGGGACGGTTAATTTATTGCGGTGCCGGGACGTCAGGCCGGTTAGGTATTCTTGATGCAAGTGAGTGCCCGCCAACTTTCGGGACCCCGCACGAACAGGTGGTGGGACTGATTGCGGGCGGGAAAACCGCTATCCTGAAAGCGGTAGAGAATGCGGAAGATAACGACGGGCAGGGTCGCGCAGATTTAGAAGCTATCCGTTTTACTGCCAGTGATATTCTGGTGGGTATCGCCGCCAGCGGCAGAACACCTTATGTTCTCGGGGCCATGGCGTATGCGACCGGCTGTGGCGCGACAACCGTGGCATTGAGCTGTAATCCTGACAGCGAGATGGCAGCGCGGGCAGATATCGCTCTGACGCCGGTGGTGGGGCCGGAAGTCGTGACCGGCTCGTCACGAATGAAAGCCGGCACGGCACAGAAGCTGGTCCTGAATATGCTGACCACCGGCGCGATGATCCGCAGGGGAAAGGTATTCGGTAACCTGATGGTGGATGTCGAGGCGACAAATGCCAAACTGGTCAGACGGCAGGTCAACATTGTCATGCAGGCCACTGATTGCAGCGAATCAGAAGCGAAGCAGGCACTCACTGACTGTCATGGTCATTGCAAAACCGCCATCCTGATGATCCTCGCCGGTCTGACAGCAGCGCAGGCGGCAGAGCTGCTGGTAACCCATCAGGGATTTATACGCCCCGCACTGATGGCGGCGGCCGGAAAATAGTGAGATTCCCCGCCGCACTGATGGCGGCGACAGTAAAACACTGAGATTCCCCGCCGCACTGATGGCGGCGGCCGGAAAACAGTGAGATTCCCCGCCATATTGATGGCGGCGACAGTAAACACTGAGATTTACCACCACACTAACCGGCAAAAGGAACTGGCGGTAAGTGACTATTCACTTTCACCTCTTATTACTTGTCATATCCTGAGGGTCTCCGGCTGCCGGATAAAAAGCTGTTCATTTTAAATGTAAATGATTATTCTTATCATAAAGAAAATCATTTATTCTATCGGCCGCGCAAAGGGCAGTATCCGCATAAGCCGGGAATACGCCGTTCATTACTCTGGAGATACTTACAACATGATGACTCATCAGACGTTTTTCCGTCCTCTGGTGCTGGTGGCAGCACTGTTTTCAGCGGGCAGCTTTGCTTCTCAACCGGCATCAACCCTGCATCAGCCGGTCGGAAAAGGACTCTATGAACTGGTCTATAACCAGACAGGTAATTCGCTCTACGTTTCAGGTGCTCAGGGACGTGACGAACCGGGCGGCGTAGTTTACCGGCTTGACCCGCAGGATTTAAAAACGACCCAAACCCTGAAAAGCCCGTATAAACCTTTTGGTATGGCACTGGATGCACGCACCGGCATCCTCTACCTCGGTAACAGCCGCGAAAGCTCTCTGACCTCCATCGATACCCGCAGTGGCGAGCAACTGAAACACCTGGTGCTGGATAGCCGTCAGCGCAGCGACACGGTCAGACCGCTGCAGATCCGTGAAATCGCGATTGATCCGGAGAATGACCGTCTTTATATCCCGGGCGTGGGGGCGGACAGTGTGGTCTGGGTGGTTGATGCGAAGAACCTGACACTGCTGAATACCATTGAACATACCGGAAAACTGGGGGCAGGTGTTGCTCTGGACAGTGCCCATCATACGCTCTACATCTCTAATGGTGACGGGGAACTGGTCGTGATTAACACGACGACTCAGCGTATTGAAAAGAAAGTGAAGCTCGTGGAAAAAGGCGACAGTGCGCTGCTGAACATTGCGTCAGATCCGGTGGGACATCGTCTGTTTATTTCTGATTATAAGCAACCCGGGGTGCTGGTGGTGGATACCCGTACCGATAAAGTGATCAATAAAATCAATGTCCCGGAATCACTGTCTGTTCTGTATAACCCGCAGCGTCATCAGCTGTATGTGACTCACCGTCAGGCCGGGACGGTCAGTATTATCAATACCCAAAATTACCAGTTGGAACAGACCGTGAAAGCCCCGGGACTGCCTAACAGTCTGGCGCTGTCCGCCGACGGTAAGAGCGTTTTTGTCACCGTGAAACAGCCGGCTTCCCGTGAGAAACCGGCAACGGCCCCGGATGAAGTGATGCGCATTACGCTGTAATCGCCTGAACAGGGGGCGGGTCCCCCTGTTTTTCCTCTCAGGATGCCGCCCCCTCCCCGAACAACACCGACAGTTTCCCGCCTTTCTCACTCAGCTTATCGAGTTTTTTCACATTAACTTTATCCAGCTTACCCAACTGACCGAGCGTCGGTGAGTCCGGGGAGGCTGTCGTGTGTTCCGATCCGCTGGCATTCACCAATGCATTGGCGGCCCGGGCAAGGTAGGCGGCATAACCGGCTTTGGTTTTCAGCGCACCTAAGGTCACCGGCTGATGATGGCGTAGCCAGTCACCTAAGTAAAATTCCAGGAACGGCGGGGCATTCTCCGGTTTCTTATACGCGACAGCGCGGAGAAAATAGACCACGGAGCGGTAAGTATCGTCCGCCATAAATTTCATGCCAACCTGTGCCGGTAAATCCGCGGGCTTAACAGGCTTTCCTGCCGGATCGTTCAGCCAGGCCTGGTTATGCTGTTCCATCCATTGCCAGAAGGCCGCCATATCCGGTAGCTGACTGAGATCGTTGGTGATTCGGACACTGAAGGTAAAGTTCTTATCCCCTGCAATATCACGGAAAATACTGATCGTATGATGCCCGTCGGTGAGATAGATCTGATGATCCGGGGCAATAACCGCACTCTTCACCGCATCCGGGTGAGTGCCATACGGCGACTGGCAGGTGAAACTGTCGGGGCGGGTGATCGCCGAGTGAGCGTTGTATTGACTGACGCGGCCTGCTCCATTGTTCTCACAAAACTCAGTAAATAATCTGCCAGGGTCGGCTTTATCAACGGCAATTTTATAATGTATTTCATCATAACCGACGGCGGGCTGGGTAGGATGGATCTCATTAACCGGAAGTTGTTTTATCGTGTTCCCGGCCGCCATGCTTTGTACGGACAGGACGCTGGTCAGCAGTCCTGACAGACAGACGAAGATGACTCGATTCATTCGGAGGTCCTCAGTAAAAACGCAGGATGATAAACGGGTAACCGCCGGGGAATATCAGCGGTATGAAAGCATTACTCTTTTCACTCTCTCCTGGCCTGGCCGGCCGCCGGGATTATGACACTTTACTGAGCAGGTTTTTATGATGATATGGCGAAATGTGCGCGATACGACGTTAACCGCGTCTCCGTCCCCCGGGGGAACGGAGACGCGGCCTGCCGTTATTCTGCGGCGTCCTGCATCATTTCATCATGCGGTTTGTTCTGCAGGATCTGTTCAAAACTCCGCAGACGTTTATAGATAGACATCAGCTCTACCAGTGTTGACCAGGAATTGATCAGATACTGGAATGAAGATCGCACCTGGTCAAAGACATTAGAAACCTGGTTCATGATCCCGAGCGTTATGGTCCCGGCAACAATGGACGGGAACAGCACAAACAGCCCGAACACATTATCGACCTGCAGATACAGAATACGGGTGATATTAAAATACAGGTAATGGAAGTAGAGCCGGAAGTAATTGTAGCGGACCTGGCTGAACAGCTCATGGACGGTTGGCGGCGTCGCCCGGTCGGCATGGTCTTCCCCGTAGACCAGTTCTTTACGATAGGCCGCTTCCACCCGTTGGTTACGGAATTCCAGCCCCGGTAATTTAATCCCCACCAGAGCCAGTAAACCGGTGCCGAACAGCGACCACAGCAGGGCAATGATGACCAGTGCATACGGGATATTGCCAAGGAACGGGATATCTTTGACGTAGTGTGACAGACCCACCAGCACCGGCAGGAAAGCGATAAGCGTCATAATGGCCTGGATAAAGCTGACGCCCCAGCTTTCAAGTGTGCTGGCAAAACGCATGGTATCTTCCTGCACACGCTGAGCGGCACCTTCGACCTGGCGCAGATGCTGCCAGTTAGCAATGTAATAGTTGTTCATTGCGGTACGCCAGCGAAACACCCAGTGACTGATAAAGAAGGAGTTCATCACGCCGATCACCACCGCCACGAGGGCGATCCCCAGGAAGGCAATCACCTGATCATAAAACACGGTAATCGGCACCGAGCCTGCCTTGGTCAGTGCTTTCTGGATCAAATCACCGAAAGGGCCATACCAGGCATTGATAGCCACACCGACCTGAACGCCAAACCAGGTTGAAAAGATGATCAGTGCCGAGCCCCAGACTGACCAGAGCTGCCAGGGGTGGTTATCAATAGCGCGCCAGACCAGGGCAAAGAGTGCAGTGGCTATCCAGAAATAGAGATAGAACCAGACCTGGCTGAGATGCACGAAGCGAAAAACGGTATTCGGGAGCGGGCTGGCCGCCGCCTTCGCCAGCGCGGGGAAATGCATTAGCGCAGTTTCACCGAACAGGAACCAGCAGACGATGGTGATCAGACTCCAGATAGCTGCACTGGTGAAAAAGGGACCCGGTCGGGGAAAGAAACATTTAAACATAACCACTCCATTATTAGTCTCATCCTGTTATAGCGCGAAACCCTGTTAACTGTCTGTTGGGGGATGTTTCTGACAGTGACAAACAGGATGGCCTGTCACCGCTGATGTAAAACATACCCACCCGTTATGTTAAAAAAATACAAAATTAATGTTTTGATCTACTGGAGCTTATGAATAACGAGTGTAGAATGTCTAAACTTGTTACCGGTAACACTAATTAGTAACCGTTATTGATAATTTCAAAACATCACTAAAATTTTAACATTTCATGCTGCATTATATGCGGTACTGAGGCAATGTCATGTCAGAACATAAGAATGGTCAATCACGCAGGGATTTTTTGTTAAGAACAATTACTCTTGCGCCGGCGATGGCAGTGGGAAGCACAGCCATTGGTTCACTTGCATTAAGTCCTGCCGCGCAGGCGGCTGAGAGTGCCGCAAACGGGCAGCACTCTCCCCGCGACTATCAACCCGGCTGGTTTACCGCGGAAGAATATGCATTTATCAAAGCGGCGGTCGCTCACCTGATTCCGGCGGATGATCGTGGCCCGGGCGCCCTGGAAGCCGGCGTCCCGGAATACATCGACCGTCAGATGAATACCCCGTATGCCACCGGGGCTAACTGGTATATGCAGGGCCCGTTTGCGCCGGACGCGCCGAAAGAACTGGGGTATCAGTTACCGCTGGTGCCGCGCCAGATCTATCGTCTGGGTCTGGCGGATGCGGACGCCTACAGTCAGCAACAGCACCAGAAAGTCTTTGCCGAATTAACCGCAGACCAGCAGATCAGCCTGCTGAAAGCCTTTGAAAGCGGGCAGGCAGAATTCAGCCACCTGCCAAGTAAGCTCTTTTTCTCCTACCTGTTACAAAACACCCGTGAAGGATTCTTCAGTGACCCTATCCATGGCGGTAATCAGGGAATGACGGGCTGGAAACTGATTGGTTTCCCGGGCGCCCGTGCTGATTTTATGGACTGGGTAGAACGCGGAGAACATTATCCCTTCCCGCCGGTATCAATTCGTGGAGAAAGAGCGTAATCATGGCGAACGAAATGAAAAAAACAGATGTCGTTATTGTCGGTTTCGGCTGGGCCGGGGCGATTATGGCGAAAGAACTGACCGAAGCCGGACTGAATGTGGTCGCGCTGGAACGTGGCCCGCAGCGGGATACCTATCCGGACGGTGCGTATCCGCAGTCCATCGATGAACTGACGTATAATGTGCGTAAGAAACTGTTCCAGGATCTGTCGAAGAGCACCGTCACCGTCCGGCATAACGCCTCGCAGACCGCCTTGCCTTACCGTCAGTTAAATGCGTTCCTGCCTGGAACCGGTACCGGAGGCGCGGGGCTGCACTGGTCGGGGGTTCATTTCCGTGTCGATCCGGCGGAATTACGTCTGCGCAGCCATTATGAAGAGCGTTACGGTAAAAACTTTATTCCGGACGGGATGACGATTCAGGATTTCGGTGTCAGCTACGATGAACTGGAACCGTTTTTCGATAAAGCCGAGAAAGTGTTCGGTACTTCGGGTAACGCCTGGACCATCAAAGGTCAGGTGGTGGGGAAAGGAAAAGGGGGAAACCCATTTGCCCCGGATCGTTCAGATGACTTCCCGCTGAAAGCACAGAAACGGACCTATTCCGCCCAGCTGTTTGCGGCCGCCGCCGAGTCGGTGGGGTATCATCCTTATGATATGCCGTCGGCCAATACCTCAGGCCCGTATACCAACACCTATGGCGCGCAGATGGGCCCATGCAACTTCTGTGGTTATTGCAGTGGCTACGCCTGTTATATGTATTCAAAAGCCTCGCCTAACGTCAACATTTTACCGGCCCTGCGTCAGGAACCTAAGTTTGAGTTACGTAATGACTCTTATGTCTTACGCGTCAATCTGACCGACGATAAGAAAAAAGCGACCGGGGTGACTTACCTGGATGCCAGCGGCCGTGAACAAATCCAGCCGGCGGATCTGGTGATCCTGTCAGCGTTCCAGTTCCATAACGTTCACCTGATGCTCCTGTCAGGGATCGGCAAGCCGTATAACCCGATCACTAATGAAGGGGTCGTGGGTCGTAATTTTGCCTATCAGAATATTTCTACGCTGAAAGCGCTGTTTGATAAAAACACCACCACTAACCCGTTTATCGGCGCGGGCGGTGCGGGTGTGGCGGTAGATGATTTTAATGCAGATAACTTTGACCATGCGCCTTATGGTTTTGTCGGCGGTTCCCCGCTATGGGTAAACCAGGCGGGCACTAAGCCGATTTCCGGGTTACCGACCCCGACGGGAACGCCGGCCTGGGGCAGTGAATGGAAAGCGGCGGTTGCGGATACTTACACGCATCACGTCTCGATGGATGCTCATGGCGCGCACCAGTCGTACCGGGTGAACTATCTGGATCTTGATCCGAATTATAAAGATGCCTACGGACAACCTTTGCTGCGCATGACGTTCGACTGGCAGGAGAATGACATCAAAATGTCACAGTTTATGGTCGCTAAAATGCACAACATCGCCAGCGCCATGAATCCTAAACTGATTATGGGTGGCCCGAAAACGCCGGGTACGCATTTTGATACCACGGTGTATCAGACGACCCATATGAATGGCGGAGCGATTATGGGTGAAGACCCGAAAACCAGCGCCATTAACCGTTATCTGCAGAGCTGGGATGTGCCGAATGTCTTTGTCCCGGGCGCGTCAGCCTTTCCTCAGGGGTTGGGTTATAACCCGACAGGAATGGTTGCTGCACTGACTTACTGGTCGGCGAAAGCGATCCGCGAAGTCTATCTGAAAAATCCGGGTCCGTTGGTACAGGCATAAGAGGCACAGACGATGAAAAAAAGACTATTAGCGCTGGTGCTGAGTTCGCTGGCCTTTTCTGCCATGGCTGCCGGGGAAAGCGGACAGGACCTGGTGAAACGCGGTGAGTATCTGGCACGGGCCGGGGACTGTACGGCATGCCATACGAGCGAAGGCGGTCAGCCTTTTGCCGGTGGTCTGCCGATGAAGACACCGATCGGCACGATTTATTCCAGCAATATTACGCCGGATAAGACGTACGGTATCGGTAACTACACCTATGATGATTTCCAGAAAGCTGTGCGTCAGGGGATTGCGAAAAACGGTGAGACGCTCTATCCCGCGATGCCTTACCCGTCCTATGCGGTGGTGAGCGATGATGATATGCATGCTCTGTACGCCTATTTTATGCAGGGTGTCCAGCCGGTGAGTGAACCGGACAAGGCGAGTGATATCCCCTGGCCACTCTCTATGCGCTGGCCACTGGCCATCTGGCGGCATATGTTTGCACCTGACGTCAAACCTGCCGTCGCAGCAGCGGGTGAAGACCCGGAGCTAGCCCGCGGGCGTTATCTGGTGGAAGGACTGGGGCACTGTGGTGCCTGCCATACCCCACGGGCCATCACCATGCAGGAAAAAGCGCTGAATAACAGTGACGGTAATCTCTTCCTGTCGGGCAGCAGTTCCCCGATTGATGGCTGGGATGCCAGTGATTTACGCGGAGATAACCGTGAAGGCCTGGGCCGCTGGAGTACCGACGATATTGCTCAGTTCCTGCGTTATGGCCGCAATGATCATACCGCGGCCTTCGGCGGGATGACCGACGTGGTACAGCACAGTCTGCAATATATGAGTAATGGCGATATTCAGGCGATAGCCCGTTATCTGAAGTCTCTCAGCCCGCAGGATCCTAAGCAGCCGGCATTCACTGCGGATGATTCGGTCTCCCGGGCGCTCCTGAAGGGCGATGACTCTATGACCGGGGCCGCTTCCTATGTGGACAGCTGTGCCGCCTGCCATAAAACAGATGGGACCGGCTATCAGCGTTTCTACCCGGCCCTGAAAGGGAACCCGGTGGTATTAGCGAAGGATCCGACATCGCTTATTCATATCATTCTTACCGGAGATACGCTGCCGGGTGTACAGGGTGCCCCTTCGGCCATCACTATGCCAGCGTTCGGCTGGCGTCTGAATGATCAGAAAGTCGCGGATGTGGTTAACTTTATCCGTAGCAGCTGGGGGAATAATGCCTCTTCCGGCGTGACGGCAAGCCAGGTGGCAGATATCAGGAACTCGGAATTTGTCCGCGGCCATCAGGGCGGGGCGACGATCAAAGACCTGGAAAAACAACAGTAACTTCGCGGTAAGAGAGTGAAGAAAAAACGGGTGGCAGCGATGCCGCCCGTTTTTTATGGGGAATGTTATGCCATCCCTGTCAGATATTTTCCAGGTCCAGCCCGCGGGTTTTCGGTCCGAACAGACCCACAGAGAGCATTACCATCAGCATGCTGAGGATAATAAAGAGGATGACGCCCTGGCTGCCGGCGTAGGCCAGAATAGAACCTATCATGACACTACTGAAAACGGTTGATAAGCGGCTGAAGGAGTAGCAGAATCCGACCGCACGTGCGCGGATATGGGTAGGGAAAATCTCGGTCTGGTAAGAGTGGTAGCTGAAAGTCAGCCAGGCATTGGAATAGGTGATCATAAATCCGCAAAGGATCAGCAGTACCGGCTGAGTTACCAGCGCAAACAGTGTGCCGAAGACAACCGTCATCAGTGAAGAGATAACGATCTGCCACTTATTTTCTATTTTGTCGGCATAGCGACTGCACAGTAACGACCCCAGCGGGTAAGCCAGAGTAATAAAGAAAGAGTAAAGCAGGCTATGGGTCAGCGTAGTGCCTTTGCCGGAAAGCAGGGCCGGTAGCCAGTTGCCGAAACCGAAGAAGCCAATCGACTGGAAGAAGTTCATCACCACCAGCATCAGGGTCCTTTTACGCCATTGCGGGGCCCAGATCTCGCGGAATTTCCCCTGAACCGGGGCTTTTACGCCGGAAGTGTCCACCCGGAAGTCGGTGACCGGAGTCATTCCGCAACGTTTTTCCATGTCACTGAGTACCTGATGAGCCTCCTGATAGCGTCCCTGCTGTGCCAGCCAGCGGGCCGATTCCGGCAGGTTACGCCGGATGCTCCAGATAATCAGCGAACAGACGGCCCCGGCAATGATGACCCACCGCCAGCCTTCCAGTGTCAGAAGAGTTTGCGGAATAAGCCACCAGGACATGATGGCCACGACAGGGACAGAAAGAAACTGGATAAAGAAAGAGAAAGCAAAAGCCCGGCTGCGTAAATGTGCCGGCATCCATTCCGAGAGATAGGTATCAATCGTGACCAGTTCGACCCCCAGACCCACCCCGACCAGAAAACGGCAAAGAATGATGCCTTCTGCACTGTTCTGAAAGGCCATCAGCAGAGAAAACACCCCGTACCAGGCAAGTGCACACATAAAGGTCAGCCGGCGGCCAAATCTGTCTGCATATTTGGCCAGTAAACTGGCACCGAAAAATAAACCGAGGAAGGTGACCGAAGCGAAAGCTGCCTGATCAGAAATACCAAAAACACCTTCATTCCCCGTATGAAATATCTTAGCTGCCAGTAAACCTGAACTAATATATCCTGTTTCAAAGAGATCGTAGAGTTCAAAGAATCCGCCGAGGGCTAACAGAGAAATAAAACACCAGAGGCTTTTACTTGCCGGTAATGCATCAATGCGTCCGGCGATTGTCGTATTATTTCGATTGGGAGTAGCAGATATCTCTGCTGTAATACAAGACGATGACATAAATAACTTAACCCCGGGCTTACTGTATTTGCAATTCTGCTGATCCACAATTTTTATTGGAAAGGTAAGATAAGCAGTGAACGAGAATGCAGAATAGTCGAAGGAAATAAAAAAGACGAGGGTAAATTTTTAGTCATTAACCGTAATAATAGCGGGGGATGTTCCGCGAAATATTTTCCCGCGGAACAATACCGTTAATAATAATAACGGAGAGCGGAATTAATCAGAAACTATATCCGACCACCGCATAGTAGCCCCATCCGGTATTTCGGGTAGAAAAATCACCCTGACCAAAGTTAAGGGTTGATCCATCGGCCCACTGTCCGCCGTTATGGAAGTAACGGGCGACCAGAGAGTAATGCCAGTGATCATAGGACAGAGACAGGATATGGCTGGAGGCGATAGAGTTACCGGTACGCACAGGGCCAGCTTTCTCACCCAGATCAGAATCCCAGTCTACGTTAGTAAAACCAATATAGGCGAGGTTGCCGCCCCACAGGGTGGTCAGTGGTAACATATATTTAATTTTAAAACGGTAACCGTCCCAGCTATTTTCATTGGCGGCACCGTAGTTCTGCCATTGATATTTAGCGTAAACGTTCATGGATAATGCCAGTTTTGTGCCGGTATCAATATCGGTCCCCAGCCCCATATACCAGGTGTTCTGGCGGTTAGCATTATTCGGGCCCATATCGTAAATATAGTTATTGGCAAAATACCATTCTTTAAAAGGACCAAAGCCCAGGTCAGTGCCGGTCAGCTTATCAATCGAGAAGCGGGGTTCAATTTCCATAAACATGGGTGAACCTTTGTGTCTGTCCCAGATCCCGTTGTCATTCCCGTTTCCGGTCCCGAAGAATTTCGGTAAATCGAGGTACCCATAAAAATCAAACCAGTCTTTATGAGCAAAGGCTTCATATTCCAGGTAGAGATCATTATTTAACTGAGGTCCGAAACGGGTGTGATAACTGCCAACGACATTCACACTCTGATGCCACCAGTCAGAGACA
The DNA here is from genome assembly GCF_039523755.1 of Tatumella terrea. Lineage (NCBI taxonomy): Bacteria > Pseudomonadati > Pseudomonadota > Gammaproteobacteria > Enterobacterales > Erwiniaceae > Tatumella > Tatumella terrea. Next base: position 115,486 of record NZ_BAAAFX010000002.1, read on the forward strand.
TACTCCGGGGAGGAGTCTGCCGCATAGGTATGGCCCGCCACAGAGCCTGCCAGAAGTGTTGCTGCCATCATTATTTTATATTTCATTTTATAGCCACCATTTGCTGAACACTGAAAGAGCGCATCTGAAGACAGACGCAAAGAAAATGGAGTCAAACCAGATGCATAAGACAGATAAACCGTTGCGTATCCGGAATGATCATGCCGGATATCATACGACAGGAAAGGGAGAATCCTCACAATTGTTATAATCTGTTTCATTTTTTAGCAAAACTAATGTGATCCAGATCATATTAGTATCATTTTTCTTAAGTCTGATGAGGTGGCCTGCGGGAATAGTTTGCCAGAAAACGCTATTTGCCGCGGGCGGGAGCCGGAGACGGATCCGCGGGAAAGCCTCCCGGGAATGCCTTAAAAGTGAACGCGGAGAAATGACTTCCCGGAAATATACATAACAAAGTATGATGATTTACTCCTGGCAGCGTCGATCAGAGGTTGTCGCCGGAAATAAAAACCTACGGGGAAGATTATGGCCGCAAGACAGCATCATTATCGTGTGACAGTTCGCTGGACGGGAAACCGTGGCGAAGGAACATCGTCTTATCAGGCCTATGGGCGTGAAGGGGAGTTGCAGGCTGAAGGGCGACAGCCGATTGCACTGAGTGCAGACCCTGCTTTCCGGGGCGACTATACCCGCTGGAATCCTGAACAGCTCCTGCTGGCATCGGTCTCTGCCTGCCATAAATTATGGTATCTGCATTTATGTGCAGATGCCGGTATCGTGGTGGAAGAGTATCAGGATGAGGCCGAAGGGACGATGGTGGAAGGGGTGAAAGGCCATTTTACCGGCATCATACTCAAGCCGCGTATCCGCCTGCAGAATGATCATGACAGGGATCGGGCCACGGCCCTCCATCACAACGCGCATGATGCCTGTTTTATCGCAAATTCGGTTAATTTCCCGGTGGAATGCCGGCCGGAATTTGTGACCAGCGGCGGGTAACGCCTTCCAGCACCGGACGACCGGTAACAGGATAACGAATGCAACAGGGTGAAAACCTGCAGGCGATGTATATTTTTGCCCGGGTGGTGGAACAACAAAGCTTCAGTCTGGCCGCGGGGTTACTGGGCGTATCCACCGCCACCGTCAGCCGTGAAATCGCCGCACTTGAAAACCGCCTGGCGATGAAATTATTGCACCGTACCACCCGCAAGGTGACCGTCACCGAATGCGGCCTGCTTTATTACCGCTATTGTGAAAGCCTTAGCCGGCAGGTGTCAGCGGCGGATGATTTTATTCACCGCATGCACAGTCAGCCGGCGGGTCAGGTCAGGCTGGTGGCTCCGGTCACTTACGGGTGTCAATGCATCGTCCCGCTACTGCAACCCTTTATGCAGCAAAATATTCATGTGCGTGTCGATCTTGACCTGAGCGACAGAGAACCGGATATGATGCATGATGATATTGATGTGGCGATCGTGGTTCGTCAGCGGCCCCCGGATCAGGGGATATCGCAGCCGCTCTCGGTGATCCATTGGGGACTGTATGCCGCGGAGAGTTATCTGGACAGGCACCCCGGGCTGACGTCACCGGAACAGCTTGGTCGTCACCAGCTACTCACCTTCCACGGACCGGCCCATCAGGCGGCCCTCAGTTTCCGGAAAGAAAAAAAACGCATAGAAGTGAATGCGGTCAGCCGGTTTCGTGCCAATAACAGCATGGCCTTACTTACCGCGGCCTGCGCCGGGGCGGGCATTGCCTGTCTGCCTTCCTATATGGTCCATCAGGCCCTGGCAGAGGGCACCTTACGTCCGGTATTACCTGACTGGCAGCTACCCGGTTATCGCAGCTACCTGCTGCGTAAGATGCAGGATACGCTCTCTTCGCCGGTTACACGGTTATGTGATTTACTGACAGAAAAACTCAGAGACGCCTGATTATTACACCTGCGTAATAATCAGGGAGCAGCCGGTAAATATCTTCCGGCTGCTATGTTTTCCCGCGGCCAGGCATTACGCTTTCTTTTTCTCTCAGCAAAGCAGGTGATTGAAATGGCAGATAACTCTGGGAATATTTCAGAAGAAAACCCCCACTGGCAACGTAATCTCTGGGTTTGTACTCTGGGGTCATTCAGCACATTGATTGCCATGAGTCTGCTGCTGCCTTTTCTTCCCCTTTATCTGCAGTCCTTAGGTGTTAAAGGCACGAGCAGTATTGCCCACTGGTCTGCCGTGGCCTACGGGGCAACCTTTCTGACGGCGGCCCTGACGGCACCGTTATGGGGACGGCTGGCAGATATCTATGGCCGTAAACTAATGCTGATCAGGGCCAGTCTGGGGATGGCTATTGCCATGTCACTGATGGGGATGGCAACAGCGCCGTGGCAGCTGGTCGCTTTACGCTTACTGGCCGGCTTACTGGGGGGTTATGCTTCCGGTTCAATGATTCTGGTGGCAGCACAAACCCCGAAAAAGAAAACAGGGTATGCCATCGGTATTCTGTCCGGCGGGATCATGGCCGGCAATATTGTCGGTCCGCTGGCCGGAGGCGTGCTTCCCGGTCTTATCGGGATCCGCGAAACTTTCCTGCTGACCGGGGGGATTATTTTTCTGGCTTTTCTGGGCACGCTGTTCTTTCTTAAAGAGGAACGCCAGCCGGCCAGACATTCCCCGTCGTCGTCTGCGGTACGACAACCGGCCCCTGTGGCGGTGAAGGTGATGTGGGTCTCTGCGATGTTACTGATTTTCGCCACGATGTCTGTCGAACCGATTATTACCCTGTATGTTGCCAGCCTGATGTCTGATCTGACGCAGGCGACGTTGTTTACCGGCATTATCATGGCATCCACAGCCTTAGGCAGCATTATCTCCGCTCCGCGTATCGGCGCACTGGCTGACCGGACAGGCCACTGGCGTGTGCTGTGCGTCGGTTTACTGGTCTGTGGTGTTTTACTGATCCCGCAGGCCTTTGTAACCGCGGTCTGGCAGTTGCTGGTATTACGTTTCCTGATGGGGCTGGCGTTAGGCGGGATGTTACCCTGTATCACGGCGATTATCCGGCATCATGCACCGGCCGGACACACCGGTCGCTTACTCGGGTATTCCACCTCGGCACAATATATCGGGCAGGTTTGCGGACCGCTGTTTGGCGGAGTGGTGGCTGGTCAGGCCGGGATGCCGGCAGTTTTCCTTGGCACGGCGATAATCATGCTGTCAGCCGCAGGGATCAACCGGGTCTGGTACAGGAAAATGGCATAAAAGAAGACCCCGGCGGACGCCGGGGCCGGAAACACTCAGGCCTCTGCACGGACCTGCGGGGTGATCATGCGACGCAATAACGGGATAAGCACGGCGATCACGACAGCGGTAATCACCGAACCCCAGCCCAGCAGATTAAAGATATGGCTGTAGCCCGGGTTGGTGGCGACAGGCGTTGTGTTACTGTTATCCGGCATCATGCCAGAGAAATAGTCTGCCAGTACCGAGGCCACTCCGGTCACCATCATCCAGCTACCCATCATCAATCCCTGATGCTGTTTCGGCGCCAGTTTCCCGATCATGGCATAGCCAATCGGCGAGATCAGCAGTTCACCGATACTCTGCAGAATATAACTGATGACTATCCATTTGAAGGCCATCAGACCATTACTGCCCGCCAGTGAGATCCCTACCGGTAAGACCAGCATGCCGAGACCGATAAACACCAGTGAAGAGGCGAACTGCATCGGAATATCAATCCGGTAACCTTTTTTACGCAGGTGGTTAAAGTACATCGCCATTAACGGACCACCGATCACAATGACGATGGTATTAATATTCTGGATCCACTGCGGGGCAACCTGCCAGCCATACACATTCAGGTCGATATTATGTTCGGAGAACAGCATCAGACCCATAGGTGCCAGCTGATAGAGTGACCAGAAGACCAGAGAACCCAGCATCAGGATCAGGTAGGCACCCATACGTGAACGTTCATCTGCCACCGGGTGTTTCAGTGTCATCAGGCACAGCAGGATAAAGATCAGGCTACCGATAGCGATAACAAAATAGCTACTGATGGCGGCATAGGTCAGCATCACACGAATGATCGGTAGCAGCACAAGCAGGATTGCAATCCCGGCCACCAGACGCTGACGGTAGGTCGACGGGCTGACCTGAGTCAGCGGCGTGTTTTTATCTTTCAGGTGACCCCAGAACATGAACGCTGCGATGATAGCGATGATGTTGCCCAGAGAAGCAAACATAAACAGAGCTTTATAATTTTCGCTAAGCTGGTAATAACCCGCGACAGTAAACCCGATAAAAAAGCCCAGGTTCATCCCGGCATAATTCCACAGGAAAGCGCTTTCACGGCGGTCATCTTCCGGTGCGAAACGCTGAGTCAGCATCATATTGAGGCAGGTAACATTCAGCCCGCTTCCGGTCAGGAACATGGCGAGTCCCCAATAGAGCCCGGTGACTCCGGCGCTGGCAATCAGGTAACAACCGATAACCTGCAATACCATCCCGAGGACAAACAGGTTACGGTTACTCAGATAGCGCCCGCCCAGGTATCCGCCAAACAGGTGGAGCCCATAGTTAAACGCGCCAAATACGCCCATGATGGCATTCGCTGAATCTTCGCTGAAGCCCAGTTTTTTGGTGGCGTACAGTACCAGTGTGGAATAAAGCACGGCAAAGCCGAGTGTGGAAAAGGTCTGGATGAAAAACAGAATGGCTGAGCCACTGATTTTCTCCGGTGTGGTTTTGACTGAAGCGTTCAACGCTTTCCCCTTATTATGCGGATGTTGTGTAAATCTCTGACCGACACCGTCGTCGCGATGCATTGGCGTTTTGTCAGGATTGTTAAAAAATGCCATCTTTCTGTAAAACTAACAACTGTTAAATCTGATTATTTATGCATTAAATCCGGTCTGATGTTCAAAAAGCCCTTGCCTGAGACGGTTATTGATAAATAACCAGAATAAAATTCCGCTGATTTTTCCTCCGTTTTTTATGCAGGGCGTCAGGGCCAGGCGTGACGATACCGGACGTCGGGGGCGAAAGTTTCTGCCTGAAGAAGATGAAAAAATTTAATTGTTTTTACCTATCTGAATGATGTTTTTGATAGTTTACTCCTCGAATAAAGGGCGAGGACCCGGCCAATTCAGCGTTATACTTTCCTGAGTAAACAAAGAGTTGAGTCTTTCATCTATGCCTGGCATGCCGTGCTGGAGATTCTGACCGCTAACCATTTTCATCTCAGGTGTGTTATGTCCCCTTTACAGCTTGCTAATTTTTCAATCAATTTTGTTTTCCAGCCGATGTTTGGTAAAACCGGAGAGTTGCTAGCGGTTGAATGTTTATCGAGGATCACCGCCAACCACCAGGGGACAGCAATCTCTCCGGAATTTTTTTTCCGGAACGTCACACCTGCGATGAGCATTGACATACTTAAAGCACAGATTGCTTTGATTGAGTCTTACCGTGACTGGTTTATCCGCCACAATGTGATTGTGACGGTGAATATCGATGATAAGTCACTGGACTTTGTGAATGCACATTACCTGTCAGAAGGTCGCTCCTTTGCCGGTTTCATCCATTTTGAAGTGAATGAGTCTTCAGACAGTCTGGTGCCTGAGCCAAACCATACTCCGGTATTCCATAAGCAGCGGACATTCTGGCTGGATGATTTTGGTTCCGGGCTTTCCGGATTCTCAGCTTTTTTCGATAATCAATTTCGCTATATCAAAATAGACCGATTTTTGTTCTGGAACTTTATGAGTAAGCCTGGCGGAAGCCAGTTGATGGGAGCGTTACTGAACTTCTTTTCATTAAATAATTGTAATGTTGTCGTCGAAGGTATCGAAACCGATCAGCATGAAAAATGGCTGTCTGAAATGCCTTATTATGCGTTACAAGGGAAGCTCTGGAAGGAGCTGACCATTGAAGAGTTGTGCTGTGCCGCCTGATACCGCAGTGTTATGTCGTCTGTGGCGCCACAGGCGGTGGAGCCCTGTCTGCTATGCCATAAAGAGAGCAAGCCTTGTGAACATTTCCCTATTTTTATATGTTATTTTACAGGTTCTCTTAAGTAAGAAGGCTTATCTGCTATGGCTGGTGTTAATACTGATCTGCGGACGCTCAGAAATGATCGTTTTGAACTGGTCGCTATCCTGCGTACTCTGCTGAAAGAAAAACATCGTTTGAGCCTCAGTTCGGAAGAGGGACACGATTTCGAATTGTTACGTGTTGAATCCAGCCGTGTTTATCTGAGCCTGCCACAGGCTGACTTTACGTTACCCGCAACACTTGAGCTCAGTGCAGAAGGGCGTGAAGCAAAAATTATTTTTACCCTGAATGCCGTGCGTGAGGAACAGACCGCCGCGGGGACGATACTGACCGGTGACCTCGGTGATGAGTTTAATTATTTTCAACGGCGCATTAACCTGCGGGTGCCACTGCCACTCTGGAAGAATTTTACCCTGACGTTGCCGTTATCAGGATTCAGTGCCCCCCAGCCGTTCATCATCTATGACTTTTCGGTGGGCGGATTAGGCGTCTATACCCCGAATCCGTTGTCACAAAAAATCAAAGTCGGGTCGGTATTTAAGAAAGCATTATTGTCACTGGGTGAATACGGTGAATTTAAAGCCAATATAGAGATCATCGCCCTCAACGAACTGGAAGAAGAACTGCCGGAATATCCGGGATATCAGCAACGTATGTCGGTCAGGTTTACCAATCTGTCACTGATAAATCAGCGTAACTTCCAGAAAATTGCGTATGCGTTTGAAGTTAACTTCAAGCGTAAGCGATAACACAGTCCTGACTTCCTTCCTGTGGCCGGCGTTTTCTTCGGTACTCTTACACCCTGCTGATTCACGATATTCCGCGTGGTTCCTGTCTCAGATGACAGGCTGCGAACGGCCCCGTTACGGGGCCGCGGAAAGGCTTATTTGAACGTAATATTGACGGTGGCAGTGGTACTGAAGGTGCCTACCGTTGGCGTATTGGTAAGCCATTTCAGATATGCGTTGTAACCCACCGGGATGGTTGTCGTAGAGCTGCTGGTAATGGCGGTGGTGGTAAAGGGATTCACCTGACCAAAGACAATCGGTGTACTGGTATTACTCTGAGTCGTCAGATAAATGCCGATGCCGGGTTTGGTGGACGGGATAAGCAGTGTGGAATCACTGGTACTCACATCATTACTGCTGAAACTGGCCACCAGCTGCTGACCGACACAGCCACCGCCAGCGACATTCGCGGTAACCGTAAAGGGTATGGTTTTGGCTATTTTTCCGACCGCAGAGGTTTCACGCATTACACTACCGAAATTAATATTCGACGGCGAAATGGTGACGGTCGGAGTACACTGTATTACATTGATATTATTGAAGTTGGTCAGGTTGGCGACATAGTTACTGTTGGGGGTGCTGTTAATGCCTAACTCACCATCCACCTGGAAAACTCTGGCCGTACCGATATCAGTAAAGCTGGTCGGCGGGGCAACCCCGGTCGCTTTCAGATAAATAGAGAAGGTAAAACTGATGGTCAGCGGTCTGGCTTGCCCGTAACGACTGTAATACTGAGAATCAGCCACCGTTCCCCGCCCGACATCCAGTGCTTTGGAGGCGACCGCGGTATTGATCGAATCATAATCTTTACCGTTAATTGTCACCCCGACACTCAGGGATGAGTTTACTTTACTCAGGTCGCCCTGAGGGTTCCAGTAGAGCCAGGCATCTTCCCCCTGGGGGTGGCTTTGCATATCCCAGCAGGTAAAAGTGGCGGTATAGGTGGAGGAACGCCACAGTACTCTGCCAGCGGTGAAGTCGGATTTAGCGAACGAGACCGAACCAATGGGAAAGTTTTGTGAAATAGAGCCGGTCGGTGAAGGCGTTCCGGCATTACTGCCCTGACGGCAGGAAAGCGCGTAGCTTTGCTGGCTGACGAAGATCGCGCAGAGCACCAGCAGAGAGCCCAATAGTTTTTTTAGGGTGTGCAATGTCATTGCCTGGCTCCTCAGGGGCGTTGGCAGGTCAGTGTAATTTCCTGATATCCGATCGTTTTGGTCTGTTTAGCCAGATTATCGGGAATGAGTAATGAACATTTATCTGTCGGGCCTTCACCCCATTTGACGGTCAGTTTCTCTCCGGAGGCAACACCGGAAACAAAGAGATCACCATTCGTACCCACCGTACCACTATTGCGTCCCTGAGCGTTAAAGACTCCGGCACCAATCTGCGGATAGCTGTGATCCGGCAGGGAAGAGTGGATCAACAGGCTGTGGCCATAGAAGGTATTAAAGTTAACCCGTACAATGGCTTTCTGCGTCGGGACGGTCTGGATGATCGATTGCGGGATATCCAGTCCCGGGCGCATATCTTCGGTATTCAGTGCGATAGTATTGTATCTGTACGGCGTCACGTTATTGATAATGGCGTAACCAAAACGGTCAATTTTAACGCCCGGCGCATTCAGAATGCCGACGCCTTCAGCGTTTTTCGCTTTGACAATAGCAAAGGTATCTCCCAGCGGTTGCGACAGCGTGACGCCGCCGGAGTGAACCACAACCCCGCCACTGGCACCCAATGAAGTCTGGGTATAATTGTTACTGTAGCTATAGCTACCGTTAAGATTACCCATACTGCCCTGATAACCCATGTTAGCGCCGCTGTTTTGTCCGCCGGATTCGGTATGTCCGGTGCTGACGCCGTAGCTCAGACGGTTATCATCCAGCAAGGTTCCGGAAACGCCGGTGTTATAACTGTCACCCGATTTCTGATCATGGGCCAGCTGAGTGGTAGAGACAATCACGTTGTTATGGTTGTTCCAGACCAGCGGGATAGAAAGCGTCATGTTGACGCTGTTGTCCGAATAACCGTACTGGGATCGGGTCGATTGCCAGTAGACACCATAGCTGACACCCTTCCAGGAGTTTGAGTACCCCAATTGCACGGTGCGGGTTTTCTCGCTGGTGCCCCAGTAACGTTGCTGGTTAGCGTTGATGTAGACACTGCCATAACCTTTAAGGTTCTGGTTAATCGACAGTTCCATGCGCTCACGTTTGTTGGCATAGATGTTCGAGTAATAGGTAGCGTTGTTAGTCTGAGCCCAGCCGGGGGTACCGATAGCCGTATCATTCGGGTCGATATAGTCGCTTTCGTACTGTCCGTCTCTCCAGTCGCGTCGTTCCTGCACGGCATCACTGAAATCATAATATCCGGAGGTCGAATACCGGTAACCGGCCAGCCTGAAATCGGTCCCCATGCTATCCAGTGATTTAGCATACAGAATACGATAGCTTTGACCTTGTTTAGTATCACCAGAGGCCAGATTGGTTTTGGCATAACTGCCATCCAGGGAGACGGCCCCCAGGTTTCCGAGGCCGGTTCCCATGCCCATCACGGCCGACTGATAGTTATCAGCGACGATGACGCCACCGTAAGGGGTCAGGTTATGGCTGATCCCGCGGGCCACGGTGCCCTGAATAAATTGCGGCTGATATCCACTGATGCCATCGTGATAGCGACCGGCGGTGACTTCATAATTCCACAGTCCGTCACGCAACATATTGGTGACAGACGAATAGGCCACGGTAAAGTTTTTCTGTGTCCCGTCGGCTTCCGTCACGGTGACATACAACGTACCGCTGGTATTCGGGTAGAGATCATGGATTGCAAACGGGCCCGGTGGCACCGTTGTACTGTAGACCAGATAACCGTTCTGACGGATAGTCACCCGCGCATTGGAGGAGGCCACCCCACGGACGACAGGCGCATAGTTACGCATACTGTCCGGAAGCATGTCATCAACACTACTGAGTTTTACGCCGCGAAACTGGATGCTATCAAAAACACTGTTGCTGGTGGAGGACTGCCCTATCAGCAACCGGCTACGCATGGCGATAATATCGGTCTCTGCCCAGCTGGAGATATTATTCCAGTGGGAACCGCTGACATTATCGTGGGTATAGTTACCGTTCTGACGTAAACGCCAGCGTCCCAGGTTAATTCCGTTATTCAGCGACAAGAAACTGTACTCACTGTCTTCAGAGGAGTAGTTTCCATGATAATTATTTTTATCATAGTTCGCTGTGTAATTAATAAAACCGGCATTCACCCCCTGATCCCAGATACGGGTCGGGATGGTTCCTAACGGCACGGTTTTCAGATGGGTTTGCGGGACGGTCAGATCGATACGCTGTTGGGTAATATCCGGGTCAACCTTACCGTCGGGGATATATTTCCTGAGGTCGACGCATTGCTGACCCGCCAGGGGGGCCGGCAGAATAATGCCATAGCCGTATAGCTGCTCAGTACTGAAACAGGGACGGACACCGTCCGGTGAACGAATAAAGGTCACCGGCAGGCTATCGACTTTCTGTGAATTAAGGTAAATATCAAACGGATAGGTGCCAGGCTGAATACTGTCACCGACCGATACCTCGCGTGCAGAATTGAGGTTAGCCGCACCATGAACAAATTGCATATTAAACTCTTCAGCGCTTGCGCCTGACACTGCCAGCAGACCCGGTAATGCAACGACAAGCGTCAGAGTGTAATTTGTCTTTTTTTTCATGGTAAGCCGTTTCCGAAGTCTATTTATTTTACCGGAAAGTCATTCACTTCAGAGGTACCACCAAAATCATTGACATAACTGAATGAGACGGTAGATCCGATCTGAGTATTTGCCGGAAGAGTGAACGTTCTGTCAGAAAATGGCGATACCATATCCAGATAAATATCCTGAGTGCTGCCCTTTTTCAGGTGCAGGCGGTTCAATGAGATATACATCGGACCTTTATTGGTCACCACTAATTTATTCCCGGTTTGTTTCCACACCAGTTTCAGGACTTCCTTATCCAGCGTCGTATTCAGCCCCTGTGGGCGATAAAAAAGTTTTAAACGACTGTGGACTGCAATTTGCAAGGTATTTGCTTCTTTTGCCGCGGGAGGAATTTCCTGAAGATTAATCCAGAATAATGACTCGCGGTCTGCCGGTAATCCATGACCGGCATAAATAAAGCGGAGTGTCGCTTCTTTACCCGCATCAATACGCATGATGGGTGGGATCACCTGCATCGGAATCGTTGCGGTACTGCTACGATCTTCATTTTCCAGCCAGCTTTGCAACATGTAATTCTGGTCGCTCTCGTTTTTCAAAGAGAGTGAAGCAGAACTGCTGTCTGAATTATAAATGACTCTGGTAGCTTCCAGTTGTATTGCTGCAAACGATGAGACTGAAAACAGCTGGATCAGTGCAAAAAAGATAAATTTCTTCATCATTACTTCCTGTTTTGCCACCAGAGTCTTGGCGATTACTGATATTCAATAGAGAAGTCAGTGGTCGCGTTAGCTGCACCGCTTGGCGTAGCGGTGGCGAATGCGTGGTATCTGGCCGCCAGTTTGATATTTAATGCGCCGGTAGAGTCAGTTGCCTGGAATGGGACTGCGCTACTGGTATCACCGATAGTATAAGCTGCGCCGCTTGCTAAATCTGTAATTTTAATACCTACAGAAGACGATGGATCGGTAGTGGTACCGGTCGGAGTCAGTTTCAGTAAGGTAGGGAAGCCAGAGACGGCGGTACCATCAAAACGGACTTTGATTGAACCGGTCGCGCACTTGGTCAGGTCGATTTCAAAAGGACGTGGACCCGCTTCCTGGTTAGCCGTGGAAAGTGCTGAACTTGAATAGTTCCCCATGGCAACGGTAATCGTTTTGTTTGTGGCGTTAGTTACAGAACAGCCTGACTGCGTGATGTTTCCGGTAAAGGAAACGGTTCCATCCGCAGCAAATGTCTGAACTGATGCCAGAGTTAAGGTCAGAGCTGCAATTGGTAACAGAACTTTTTTCATTTTACTACCCCATGACTGATTAAAAATAATTATGAAATGTAAGGCGGAGTTCCTCAGAGAACCGATAAAGGCTCTGCCATTCTGATAACCAGCCTTGAGGGCAAACACATCAGGGAGCATCTCCGTGAAAAAAATATATCACTTCAGATGTTCTTCATTGATAGATGGTGGTAATGGATAAATGTTCTTTGATAGTTAAAGATGCGTTTACTTTTAGCTGTGAATGAACGTTAATTTTTTAACATATGTCGCTAAATATTTTTACAATTTGCAGGGCATAGCACCGCAGGCAAATATCTTGCTGAAATACTGAATGTTATTGCTTTTCCTCTGCCGGCATCCGTCCGGAGATCATTTCCCTCCCGCTTCGGGGGGAAAAGATGAAATAAAACGAGGGGCGACAGTGAGATCTGAAAAAAAAAATCAGATTGAGGTGAAAATTTTTATCAGAGAAGGGAAAAGGGAGAGAAATGCTTCACGAGTATAAGGCGTGGAGACGTAAATTCACCTGAAACAGCCCCCGGTAACGGGGGCTGTAAAATCACTTCAGGGTAAAGGTATAAGACCCGGTAGTTCTGTGACCATCGACAGACAGTGCATGCCAGGCTACCTGATATTTTCCCGCGGACAGCGGCGTATCAAGCGGGAGCACCAGCGTATTTTTCCCCTGGCTGCTGAGTGAAGCCTTACCGGTACTGACCGTTTTATCGCCCTGATGTGTCAAAGTGGCGCCACTGAAGGACGGCTCCAGATCTTCCGAAAAATGCAGGGTTAACTGTGCAGGTGCGACGGTGATCTGGCTCTGTGGTGCCGGTTCGGCGGAAGTCAGGTGCGCATGGGCCAGTACGGCCGTGCTGGTCAACGCAGAGACAAGCAGGGTTGCTGCGACGGTCAACGTTTTTACTGAAAAAGACATGGTTAATTTCCTTGTAATAATCTCAGCGTGTTCCGGAGCCTGATGACGGGAGCGACATCAAAGGGGTGACTCCGGAACCCGTATGCTGCTTTTGCAGGGAAAATCCCTGGTCTGCCGGTAGTCCCTGAACAAGCGCAGGGCATCTGGCTGTGAAGGGGTTTCCGGCAGGCAAACACTTCCCCCGACGCCGGAACCCGGCCTTAACGGTGACCGGTCCCGGAGATTTTTCGGGGGATGGCGTATCAGCCTGCTACTGACAAGAAGGAGGCGCCCGTGGCTGCAGTTCACCGGCAAAAAAAAGACCGGCAGGCATCGGTAACGTCCGGCGCACTCTGGCCGGTGGTCGTAACAAGGCTAACCCGCAGAGACTGAACTGAACGACTAACAGCAGTGGCATGTGCACAAGCAGAGCGCAATACCCACAAACGGCGGTCTCCATTCCGTTGCCCTGTGTATGAGGCGTTACCGTGGCTGCCGTAGCGGAAGTGATATCTCCGTCCGGCATAGTGTGCATATTTCCGCTGGCGAGGGCGGGCGGCAGATGAGCTGGCTGAGACTGCAGATGACGGGACAGATCGGGCGCAATAAACATCATCAGTATTGCCAGTAAGGCAATCACTGCAGGAGATTTAGCCTGTGAGAAGCGGATAATAAATGCCAAAAGAAGTCATCCATCATTGACCAGTCGCGCTATTGTAATAACTTTTCCGCAGGCATGTTAATTATTATTCCTTTTAATTTACATTATCTTAGCACTTGCATTGCACGAAAAGTCATTAGGGGCATCCCTGTCCTGCCTCCGGCTGAGATCCTCCCGATAACCTGATGTCCCGGTAGCGGGGGACGCACTGTCTGGTCTGGTCCGTGACGCTTTCCCGGGGTTCCCTGCACTCTGGCGTAAACGTTGCAGATAACCGTCTGACGGACGTCGTACATTATATTTCAGGTATCGTCAGACACAGAGCCAGCGGCTTTGGCGTGCCGCGGCCTGCATCATCCCGGTTGTGACAGAAAACAGGGTCCAGGGCTGGCCGACTCTTTACCCTTCCTGCCGCTGGGGATAACGGGCAATCAGATGTGCTCTGTCCTGCAAAATGGTGGCAGCAGATAACTCGCTTACTCAGGCAGCCGCCGGAACCTCGCTGATCACCTCACTTTCAATGACTCACCGTCCGCGCGGGGTATCGCTGCCGCCTTCGGAAAAACGGAGGCGCGGTGGCTTTATCCGCAGCGGTCCCCGGCTATTTTCTGCTGGCAAAACGAATCAGATATGGGATTCTCCTGAATAAGCCGCGCTTTCGTCCGTCGGCGCAGGCGCAGGCGCAGCGACGGGGCGGGTCCGGCGGGGCAGGATCAGGTTAAGCAGAATCGCCAGCATACCTCCGCTGGTAACCGCACTCTGGAACATATTGCGTATCATCGCAGGGAAGGCCTTCAGCACCTCCGGTTGCGATTCAATCCCCAGCCCGACGCCAAAAGCAATGGCAATAATTAACATGCCCCGGCTATCAATGGGTTCACGGGTCATGATCCGGATCCCGGCAGCAACGACATTACCGAACATGACCAGCGTGGCACCGCCGAGGACAGGTTTGGGTAACTGCTCCAGTACATGGCTGAACATAGGAAAGAGCCCCAGCAGCACAAAAATACCGCCAATCCAGAAACCGGCATAGCGACTGGCGACCTGGGTCATCTGGATGACACCGTTGTTCTGGGCAAAGGTGGTGTTCGGAAACGATGAAAATGTCGCCGCCAGCAGACAGCTCACGCCATCCCCCAGGATGCCGCCTTGAATACGTTTTTCGAATTCCGGACCTTCAACCGGTTGTTTTGACAACATACAGTTCGCCGTCAGATCCCCGACGGCCTCGATAATAGAGATAAGCGAGACCAGAGCCACCGGAATAAACAGAGACGGTGTAAAGTCCAGACCGAACCGGAAAGGGATCGGCTGGGTCATCAGTGATCCCGGAGTGCTGAATTGCGGGTGAAAAGTGCCGGTAAGCCAGGCTACCAGACTGCCGGCCACAATACCGGTGACAATGCCGGAAAGCCGCAGCCAGGGGGAGCGACTGCAATTCATCAGTACAATCACCAGCACCGTCAGGGCACCGAGCCCCAGGTTTGCGGGGGAACCAAAGTCGGCCGCACCGAAACCGCCGCCCCAGTCACTGATACTGACGTTAATCAGACTGATACCGATCAGGACAATGACACTGCCGGTGACCAGCGGGGTCAGTAAACGTGAAAACGTATGAATAAACCGGCTGACAATCAGCGGGATGATCGCCGCCGCCAGATTGCAGCCAAAGATCATCGCTAACATCTGTTCAGGGCTGG
The DNA here is from genome assembly GCF_039523755.1 of Tatumella terrea. Classification (NCBI taxonomy): domain Bacteria; kingdom Pseudomonadati; phylum Pseudomonadota; class Gammaproteobacteria; order Enterobacterales; family Erwiniaceae; genus Tatumella; species Tatumella terrea. The sequence goes on from NZ_BAAAFX010000002.1 coordinate 130,589, forward strand.
CCCCCTGGCCCTTGAGCATTAATCCGCCAGAGATAATGACTCCCAGAAAGGCAAAGCTGGTGCCCTGCAGGCAGATCATACCGGCACCTATCGAGAAAAAGCGACCTGCCTGCACCAGGGTGCCCAGGCCTGAGGCGAAGAGCGACATACTGATAAGCCAGGGCAGGTATGAATTCAGCCCGAGTGTGGAGCCGATGATCAATGGCGGAGTAATGACACCCACAATGCTGGCCAGCATATGCTGGATGGCAGCAAACAGTGCAGGCACTGCCGGGATCTTCTCATTCAGGCCATACAACAGCTCGGTATCATGCTTATCATTCATCGGGTGCACTCCGGGAAGAAACAAAAGTTTTATTTCTCAAGCAATATTCAGGCCATATCACGGGGGAGTGAGCCTCTCCGCTCAGGGGATTCCTTTCAACGTATCGAAATTAAAGGGAATTAACCCGCAGAGGTTGAACAGGAAGGTAACAGGATGCCCACGAGACTCTGGAACGATTGTCTCAGGATCCTCCGCCGGATGACCCTTTTTTGTGCAACCACCGTGGTAACTTAACGCCGCAGTGCATGAGGGGAAACGGAAATCGCCGTTCTGACGGACAGGAGAAAGCGATCAGACCGATGACTGACCGCAGTACAGAAATATTGCTTCTGCTGAATGTAAATTTGCCAGAGGAAAATCTGTGACGGTCAGCGGCAGGAAAACCCTGGCAGCAGTATCGAAGGGAAATCCTTCAGAGCGTTGTGCTATGCACTTGGCGGTCTGGCTGGCAGTGGCGGGTGAGTCAGGCAGGGGAGTATCGTGCTCAGACTGCGGGGGAGGCTCTGTTGACAGGGCGGCCGGGGGGAAGGTGCCCGGAGAAAGCACGACACTGACGAAAAAACACCCCCTCCGGACGAGGGGGCAGAGGGATTAGTAATGAATAACCGTACGGATAGATTTGCCTTCGTGCATCAGGTCAAAGGCTTCATTAATCTTGTTCAGTCCCATGGTATGAGTGACAAACGGTGCCAGTTCAATATCACCTTTCATCGCGTCTTCTACCATACCCGGTAACTGAGAGCGGCCTTTCACGCCACCGAACGCTGAGCCTTTCCAGACACGACCGGTCACCAGCTGGAACGGACGGGTAGAAATTTCCTGACCGGCTCCGGCAACCCCGATAATGACCGACTGACCCCAGCCACGGTGCGCACTTTCCAGCGCAGCGCGCATCACATTGACATTACCGATACATTCAAAGGTGTGATCAACACCCCATTTGGTCAGTTCAACGATGACCTGCTGGATAGGTTTATCGTAGTCGTTCGGGTTCAGGAAGTCCGTCGCACCAAACTGTTTAGCCAGTTCGAATTTTTCCGGGTTGGTATCAATGGCAAAGATGCGGCCGGCTTTTGCCTGACGGGCCCCCTGAACCACTGCAAGACCAATGCCTCCCAGTCCGAAAACGGCGACAGAATCGCCAGGCTGAACTTTTGCTGTGTTATGAACGGCACCGATACCGGTAGTCACGCCGCAGCCTAACAGACAGACCTGTTCAGGGTTCGCTTCCGGGTTAATTTTTGCCAGTGAGACTTCTGATACTACCGTGTATTCACTGAAGGTTGAGCAGCCCATATAGTGGTAGAGAGGCTGTCCCTGATAGGAAAAACGGGATGTGCCGTCCGGCATGACACCTTTCCCCTGCGTTTCACGGACAGCGACGCACAGGTTAGTTTTGCCGGACTTACAGAAGTCACACTCCCCGCATTCCGCCGTGTACAGTGGGATCACATGGTCACCCACCTCGACACTGGTCACACCTTCTCCCAGTTCGACGACCACACCCGCCCCTTCATGGCCCAGTACCACAGGGAACAGCCCTTCAGGGTCATTACCGGACAGGGTAAATGCATCGGTATGGCAGACACCGCTATGGGTAATTTTAATCAGCACTTCACCTTTTTTGGGGGGAGCGACATCGATTTCTACAATTTCCAGGGGTTTGCCCGGGCCAAAGGCGACGGCAGCACGTGATTTCATAACATTATTCCTGTGACTGAGGGCAGATACGGCTATTTAAGGTAAGCGCGAACCAGCCCGATGGTATCGTTAACTGACGTATTGAGTGACCGGCTATCGGTCTCAGTACCGTCAAAGGTTTCTCTGATATGGCTTTCCAGCACTTCGGCCATCAGTCCATTGACTGCGCCCCGCACGGCGGCGATTTGCTGCAGAATAGCCCGACACTCTTCCCCTTCATCCAGTGCTCTTTCCAGGGCATCGATTTGCCCGCGGATACGCCGGACCCGGGTCAGGGTCTTCTTTTTTGCTTCCGGAGTGGATGGCATGTTGAATACTCTCACTGAGATTACCGGCACAAATATACTATATGGGAGTATAGTATGTGAAGTGTGATCCGTAATTTTTCCTTCTGTTTTGGTCCCTGAAAGTGTAGGTGTCTGATAAATCAGGAATGAAAAATAATCTTTACCAGGATGCTTCGTCAGTCGACCTGCACCGGATTCATCCGGAAAAACTCAGTAAAATGATATATGATTTTTAACTGGGCGGGGCGGGGGGATCACAGGAATAAAAATTTAAGGAAGTCGTCCGAAGCAGCGTTGATACCGTGAACGTTTAAATAATAATTTTATTTTTTATGATGCTGTTGTCTGCATATTATTAAAGCAAAGCCCGGTGGGGGATTACGGGCTTTACCTGAATTATCGTAGCTCTTTAGAAAAGGCCATTAAATTACAGAATAAACATCCTGTTCTGAAAATTAACTTTCCTGCTCAGTATGATTTACGGAGATTTCAATATCCTGAATAACCGATTCCAGTTCATCAAGCAGTTTGCCTTGCTGGTTTAATAACGTGTCAATACGTTGTGCAAATTTCTTATTCTTATACTCACCGGCATCGAAGGCCAGCCATTGTGCTGACAAGGTTTCACTGTTTGTCTGTGCATAATGACGCATTTCTTTTAGCTGTGACGTAACGTCCTGCAGAAATTCCACCTGTGTTTTCTGAACCTGATGATCACTCATTGATGCACCTCTGTTTTAATGATGAATAATGATTCACTATTAAGCGTAGCAGGGAGTTTTTCGTTATCATTAAGAATATTCGTATAACCCGAAAAATATAATAAATCACGTGATCATTAGTGCTTGATAATATCTTAACGTTAAGCGTGGCATCATTATTATTGGATGGGGGGTGGTGAGGCTAATCAGCAGTGCTGATGCCGGGGATGTGATATTTCCTGGCGACTCACAGGTAATGGCAGCGTGTAAATCAATAGTCTCTGTTTAATATGTTCTGACGTTTATTCTTCTGCTGTGGACATGATATGGCAAAAGGGTACCAGAGGCCGGGCACAGACTTATTATCTTTTTTGCATATGGTCAGAAATATTAGTTGGTAGAGCCAGTAGATCGGCAATGGCATGATGCTCTGAGTTCCCAGTGGCAGGCCAGGCTTATGACATCTACAGACAAAATACGGTTACCGGTGATCGATCTCTCTCTGCTGCAGGGTGACCCCTGCCAGCAGAAACAGTTGTCTGAGCAATTACGAAAAGCAGCACGGGACATCGGTTTCTTCTATCTCCGCGGACACGGAATTTCTGACGATCTCATCCGGACTGTACAGCAAATAGCACGGCGTTTTTTTGAGTTACCTGAAGCCGATAAACTGACGGTCAGGATGGCGAATTCCCCTCATTTTCGCGGATATAACCGTGCCGGAGTAGAAATCACCCGTGGACACCCCGATTACCGTGAACAATTTGATATCGGCGCTGAACGGGTTGCCGTAAATACTCCCGACGGACCGGCATGGCAGCGACTGCAGGGGCCAAACCAGTGGCCAGTGATGTTACCGGCCTTAAGAGATGTGCTGACCCGCTGGCAGCATGAAATGACCGCAGTCGCCCTGAAATTATTACGCGCTCTGGCCGTGTCGTTATCGCTGCCGGAGCAGGCATTTGATGCGTTGTACGGTTCCCTGCCGAACGAGCATATTAAGCTCATCCGTTACCCCGGACAGCCGGTAACCGCTTCCGGACAGGGAGTGGGCGCACACAAGGATTCCGGATTTCTGACCTTATTGTTACAGGATCAGCAGGGGGGATTACAGGTTGAAGTCTCTCCGGGGGCCTGGACGGACGTCACCCCTATGGCCGGGACCTTTGTGGTCAATATCGGCGAATTACTCGAACTGGCCACTAACGGGTATCTGCGTGCCACCGTACATCGTGTTGTTTCACCCGCAGAGGCCCGGGAAAGGTTGTCGGTCGCCTTTTTCCTGGGAGCACAACTGGATACCACGGTACCGGTTTACCCGCTTCCCGATGCGCTGGCACAACAGGCCAGGGGAGCTGCCAGTGACCCTCTGAACCCACTGTTACGGGATGTCGGCTGGAATTACCTGAAAGGTCGTCTGCGCTCACATCCGGAAGTCGCTAAACGCTTTTATCCCGAATTTAACACTGAATAACTTTTGTCTGTCAGGAGAGTGCCAACAATGATCAAAAAAACCAGTATCACGCTTGCCGGGTTAGCTTTACTGCTGTCCCAAAACCTGTACGCCGCGCCTTTACGGGTGGCTGCGGATCCGGTTCCTCACGCCGAAATACTGGCTTATGTGAAAAAAATTGATCCGAAATTAGATCTGAGCATTGTTCAGATGAGTGGCGGAGGGATTAACCCGAATGAATTACTGGCCTCCGGCGATGTGGATGCTAACTATTTTCAGCACCTTCCTTATCTGAAAGATCAGGAAAAAGCACTGGGGAAAAAATTTGCGGTGGTGGCGGCTGTTCATATCGAACCGCTGGGGATCTACTCTCATAAGTATAAATCCCTGGCGGAACTTCCGGTCGGCGCCACCATCGCTGTTCCTGATAACGCTTCTAACCTCAGCCGTGCGCTGCGGTTGTTGCAGGATAAGGGAGTGCTGAAACTTAACGCCACCGGTGACAGCACATCAACCCTGCTGACACAGGCCGATATTATTGATAACACGAAGAAAATTAAAATTATCCCGGTAGACTCACCGCAGATCCCTCGCTCACTGGATGACGTGGATGCGGCGGTCATCAATGGTAATTATGCGCTGGAAGCCGGGCTTGTACCTGCCCGGGATGCGCTGGGATTGGAATCGGCGAAAAATAATCCCTATGCCAATCTGCTGGTCACCCGTCCGGAACTGGTGAATGACCCGCGAATTCAGGAACTGGCAAAAGATCTGACCTCACCTCAGGTCGCCGAATTTATCAGAAAAACGTACCAGGGATCGGTGATCCCGGTGGCGGGTCCATCGCATGATTAGTTTTCAACAGGTCACCAAACACTATCCCGGTGCAGACCAGCCTGCGCTGAATAATGTGTCGCTGGAGATCGGCAAGGGGACGATTTTTGGCATTCTCGGACGCAGTGGTGCCGGTAAAAGCACACTATTGCGGTGTATCAATCGCCTGGAATCTCCCGGCTCGGGACGTGTGCTGATTGACGGGCAGGATATTGCGGCGTTCAGCCCGACCGCCCTGCGGCAGTATCGGCAGCAGACGGGGATGGTGTTTCAGCATTTTAATCTGCTTCATTCTCGTACGGTCAGTCAGAATATTGAACTGGCTCTGAAGATTGCCGGGATGGATAAGGTGAGGCGGAAACAGCGGGTCACAGAGTTATTGCAACTGGTAGGGTTGGAAGACTTTGCCGGCAGCTGGCCTGCGCGTCTTTCCGGGGGACAAAAACAGCGGGTGGGGATTGCCCGTGCGCTGGCCGCCAACCCCGGATATCTGCTGTGTGACGAGGCAACCAGTGCGCTCGATCAGGAAACTACCTGCTCGGTACTGGATCTGCTGGCGGAAATTCATCGAAAACTGAATATCACTATCGTGCTGATCACCCATGAATTAATGGTCGTTAAACGCATCTGTCACGAGGTGGCGTTACTGGAACAGGGGGTATTGCAGGAGAGCGGTTCGCTGCCGCAGATCATGGCGCGCCCTGACGGAAAACTCCGTCACCTGTTATTGCAGGACGGTGAAACGGATCGGGCATTCCGTGCCAGATACCTCAGTGAGGGAGAAACGAGATGCGTAGCGTAGACTGGCAGCAGTTTCAGGCGCTGATGCTTAGCGGTACCTGGGAAACGGTCTATATGGTGATGGTGGCTGCGCTGTTTACGGTCGCGATCGGCTTACCGGTCGGGGTCCTGCTGTTTCTGACCCGTCAGCACGGGCTGCTGGCGAATCGTTTTATTTCTCTGCTGCTTAACTGGATAGTCAATATTGGCCGGGCCTTACCGTTTATTATTTTACTTATTGCAGTGATACCGGTGACACGCTTTATTGTCGGAACCACTCTGGGGACGACTGCCGCGATCGTGCCGGTAACCCTGGGGGCTTTTCCTTTTTTTGCGCGGATTGTGGAAAATGCCTTAGCCGACGTCGATGCCGGGCCTGTTGAAGCGGTCGAATCGATGGGCGGAAATCTCTGGCATATTGTCAGCCGTGTTCTGTTGCCTGAGGCGCTGCCTGCGCTGGTTGCAGGGATCACACTGACCATCGTGATGCTGATCGGTTTTTCAGCCATGGCAGGGGTTGTCGGAGGCGGGGGACTCGGTGATCTTGCTATCCGGTATGGGTATCAGCGTTTCGATCATAATATCATGGCAGGGACGGTTGTTATGCTGCTGCTGATGGTCCTGGGAGTGCAGAAAGTCGGAGATTCCGCGGTACGGTTTCTGGCTCGCTGGCGCTGATGCCTGACTCAGTGACCAGGGCATGCTGGTTCTGCCGGGCAGCAGGATAGGGTGCCAGGTACACGTTGGTCCCGTTCCGATCACCACAAGGTAAAATGATGCCCGGCGCCTGAAGACCACCGGTTGACTGACGGTAACAGCCCATGGCTGAGTCTGCCTGTCTCCTGACTCGCGCCGATGTATATCATCGCGAGCGACAGAATAAAGACTGTCCTGCAATAAGCGTTCTGTTGTACAGTGGTATCAGGAGTAACACTACGTAAATAACTCACGGGGAACTTATGATCAGACTGACAGGCCGGCTGATAGCGAAAACAGCGGAGGATTCTGCGATTATTCGTCGTTATCTTCCGGAACATCAACGATTATCACGTGCAGAGGATGGATGTCTGCTGTTTGAAGTGGTTGAAAGTGACGATCCGTTGATCTGGCAGGTGGAAGAGCTGTATACGGATCAGCGGTCGTTCGACGGTCATCAGACCAGAACACGCAACTCTGAGTGGTGGGAGAAAACAGCTGCTATTTCAAGAGAATACAGTATCCATGAAGAATCTGACATCCCGGTGACTCCGGCGCTCTGATATAACGGTGTCACTGCCTCTCATCTGACAGGCCATTGGCCTCTCAGATGAGCTTACCCCGCTGTGCTGTATTACTGCCATTCCCCTTACGCCCCGCAGTTGTTGTCCGTCAGGCGATTTCTCCCGTTACCAGAGGGGCTGCGGGCAGACAAAACCGTGACATCTTCGTCGTATCTGCTTTACAAAACAGTGGGTTGCATAGCATATTGGTGTAAAGCATCAACGTAAATCGGGGCGGACGGTGCAAAGTATCGGCCCGTCTGACGGTATTATTGGCTGCAAAACGTCGCAAAATCACTATGAATATAAAAATCAGAAGTACAGAGGCAGGAGATGCGGCGCGGTACCTGACGATCGCTTGTCAGCAAAGTGTTCAGGAAAATACCCTGGCGATGCCCTGTCAGTCACTGAATGACTGGAATGAACGATTAGCCGGTAACGGCCGTGATGGGATTTATCATTTTGCTGCCGAAGCGGACGGAGAATTAGCCGGCATTATTACTGTGCGTAATCCTCAGCATCCCCGGCTCAGGCACACCACGAATCTGGGCATGTTTGTTGATGAAAAGCATACAGGTAAAGGCGTAGGTTCTGCATTAATTGAATTTGCTCTCCGGTATTCTTTTCACTGGCTGGGGGCGGTCAAAGTTGAACTGGAAGTTTTTACCGATAACCAGCCGGCCATCGGGTTATATAAAAAATATGGATTCCGGGAAGAAGGGGTCAGAACGAAGTCTGCGCTGAGAAACGGCCAGTATGTCAATGTCCTGATGATGGGACTGGAAGTTCAGGAGGCCGGGGGCCTGTCGGTAAGTGGTCACGAGTGATCTGTCAGTAAGCTGTTTCATCGGGCGGTTATGCCATGCGGGGAAGAGCCGTACACCCAACCATAGACACAGGATTCGACATTACAGCGGGTGCGCCAGGGTGATAAGGCTGCATGCCTCAGGGGGCCGGGACGGACCCGGCTTCAAATCATCTGCTGGTCTCCCTGCTTACAGCTTATCCTGCGGGCGCCGCTTTACCGATGTGCCTTCTAAGACCTTTCTGCCGGGGCTGTAGCAAAACAGACGTTATGCCCTGACGATAAACGATGCCGGGGCAGGGCGGATCCCTCTGAGGTACAGGCCGGTACGACAACCGAAAATACCGGAAACCCCTGTCCGCCGGGAGATCCATGTTCGGCTCCGCCTGTTTTCTTTTGCCGGCGCCGGCTGAGCAGACAACTTCTGACGGCTAACTTCTTACGGCTAACCCCTAACCCCTAACCCCTAACCCCTAACCCCTAACTCCTAACTCCTAACTCCTAACTCCTAACTCCTAACTCCTAACTCCTAACTCCTAACCCCTAACCCCTAACCCCTTCAGTGTTGCTGGCACTACGAAAGAGGATGATGTTCTGTGTCACGCTGAACATAAATGGCCCTGTGTTATGATCCTGTTTACTGTCAAAGGGATAATATCATTATGGGGTGGGTTTTCAGGGCCGCCCTCAGGTGAACACGAAGTGTCATAGATAATGATTATTATTTTACCTGGTAAAGGTATCTTATTGAAAAATCGCAGCACGCTGGTTTACTTTTTTCGGTCAATAATGTTGCAGTGATCTGCAGATATTGGGTAAATCATCCCATTATTGTAACAGAAGATTCAGGATGTTTGCTTTACGCAGTAATACTGCGGGTGTTATGATTCTGTTTTTCCTGGTATTTGTTTCCGGTAACGAGAGCGGGAACTTTCCATTCTGACCTGATGTCAAATCCTCATCTTAATAACTATTTTTAGTACCAGGGGTGTGAGGATTACTCGATGTTTCTACAGGAACTTATTGAAAATGAGATGTAATTCAGCAGTGATGACTAAGATGTCTTTAGCCGCTTTCCTGTTACTGTTATTAACCAGCGTCACTTTTTTTGTTGATGGAAAGTTAAGCAGGTATTTTTTTTATTTTTGTGGCTATGTTTCTGTTCCGGGGTTTATCTTATTTACTTTCAGTCAGGGAATAAAGAAAAGTCTTAATAATCTTTCTCTGCCTTTCCTGATCATGGGAGTCTTATTTCTTCTCTGGTCATTGTGGTGCGCTGTTTCCGGTGAGGGCGATTATCTGCTTTATACGCCGGCAAAAAGAATGATTCTTTCCTTCTTTATTATCAGCTTTATCTTATCGACCTACCGAAACGCATTATTCTCAAAAGAGAAGCTGCAACGTTATGCCTTAGTTGCCCTATGGATAACTTTCCTGGCAGCGTCACTGTCAGGTATTCATCAGGCGCTGAACTCCAGCGACAGAGTTCTGTTAGGGATTGACCGGCCTACAATGAGTGCTTATGCCTATTCTTTTGTTTCTCTGACGTTAATGATGGCGCTGGCCTATGATAAAAACCGGTTGAGAAAAAATATTACTTTTTTCTGTACGATTATTATTTCTACTTACGTTATTTTCCATACCCAGACCCGCGCGGCGATGGGGATTCATACTTTTCTTATCGCAGTGATTACTTTTCATCTTTTCCAGGTAAAGAAGGAACCCCTGTCCTGTCTGGCTTCGTTACTGCTTCTTGCTATTTCTGTCTCATCTAACCACCATATTATTGATCATCGCACCGATGAAGCTATCAGGGATGTTCAGTTCTATAAAAACGATAATGACCGTACATCGCTCGGCGCCCGATTCAGTATGTGGAAAGTCGGATTACTCTCGTTTGAGCAACGTCCGTTTGGTGAGACACTCCATCAAAGAAACGATTTTATACGCGGCTACCTGCGCTCATCCGGAGAGGAAGACTCGGATGTGAACAGATATCTGGATGTGCATTTGCATAATGAAGTGATTCAGTATTTATCAGTGTTTGGGATTTTCGGACTCCTGGTGCTGTTATATTTTTATTATGTATTTACCCTCGGGGTCAGAAAACAATTCGGTTTAATGAATGGTATCTCTGTACCAATGGTTGCAATGATATTTTACGGATTAACAGACGTACTCTTTATTGCTGATGAAATAATTTTACTCTCTTCAGTCGTCATAGTACTAAGTGCTGTCATTATGTCAGGTAAAGAGATATCCCGGATGAGGGGGGACTAATGAACCCTGTATTAAGTATTGTTGTCACTGCACACAATGCAGAAAAGACATTAGAGCGCACGCTGGACAGTATCGTGAAGGCTATCTCTCCGGGGGAGGACGCCTGCGAGATTGTTATTATCAATGATGCCTCTGAAGATGGGACATCCCGTATTATCAGCGAGTTCGCGGCTAAAAATGTCGCATCCACCCGCTACTATGAAGTCAGTTTCCGCAATATCGGGCTGGTCAGGAATTTTGCGGTCCGCCATTGTCTCGGTGATTATATTACCATGGTCGATTCCGATGATATCGTCTCCGGACAGGCATTTTTTAACGCGCTGACGCTGTTAAAAGAAGAAGCACCGGATGTCTTTCTGACCCGCCTGCTGGAGTTGTATGAGGGGGATGAACCCCCGGCCGGGCCGGTTGTGTTCGAACCAAAAAGGATCAGCAGAGAGAAACTGATCAAAAAGTATCTGGTTCACAAAGAAATCCAGGCCCATTTTATTGGTCAGTTTATCCGTCGGGATCTCCTGTCAGCGATCCACTTCCCGGATTTCACCTGTTATGAGGATTCATTTACCTTTCCGGAGGTGATGGCAAATGCAGAGAAGATCCTGTATTCCCGTGTGGGCTTCTATCAGTACCTGAAGAACCATAACAGTCTGTCTAATTCCATGAGTGCAGAGAAGCTGGGCTGTCTGATTGAGGCCACAAAAAAACTCGATACGCTGTTTTATAAAGCCTATAAAAATCTGGTGATATGTCACTGGATAGACATCCTTGTCAGATACGGCGACCGGATTAAAGACACCGATACCCTGACATTGCTCAGAAAGCATATTGCACGGGTGAGCTATTTTTCATTTATTACCGACCCCGGGATTCGGGTGAGCTATAAACGAAAACTACTGACCCTCGACAGGGTCAGGCAGTAACGTGGCGGTCACAGAGTCTGTACTTTGTGGCCCTCACTGTATTCAGAGTGCCACGGGCGTCACGCTATGGCTGCCGGAAGCCAGCCCGCGGCACAGATAAGGCTCCGCGTGGCCGGATACCGTCAGCGGCCTCTGCGTCAATGATAAAGCGACGCACTGTGGCTGCAATGATTCTCAGCCTGAGGAGCTGACCCTGATTGCCGTGCCGCCTGACTGAGCTTATCAATACGGGCAATACCTCCCCGCGGATCATGGTGTACCCGCAACATCCTGTGATGATTCAATATTTCAAGTTCGTTAACCGTAATACTAAAACTCTGTGCCAGGGTTCGTTCATCCGGAACCTTCTTTCTCTGACGGCGTTCTTTAGTGAAAAAATGCTGGTTATATTTCGCCCACAGAATAAATATCGCGATATAGAGAAACGCAAAAAAACCGTAATACAGCAGGATCACCGGACCGGACGATGCCGGGGATGAACCGTCACTGATGTCCGGGAATAAGACGTAATATTCCCGATAAATCAGATAGATAAATCCTACCCAGGCGAGCAGGGTCAGTAAGGCATCCATCATACGCAGAACCGGCCGGGGTTCTGTAATAATAACAGGTTGTGGATTCATTTTGATGACCTCTCCAGTCCACGATCTGAGCCATTCCAGCGGGCGCGCTGGCGTTGACGTCTGAGCATCACTTTCGGGAAAGCGACAAGCGTGGTAAACAGGCTCAGCATCCAGTAAATCACCGGGAACCAGATCACCCAGAAAAGTGAGCGAAAGATATTCTTCTCATAACGGTGCTCAATCATCACACTGACCATAAACTGGATCAGGCATACGATAGCCAGTGTGAGTCCGGTAAAGTGCGGGGGAAAAATACTTTCTACCTGTAAGTTTTTCGGTAACGTAAAGACGAGCCCGAGCAGGAACAACAGAACGCTCATGGCGTAGGAAAAAGCCCACAAGGTGGAAAGCATAAACTCGGCGAAGAGTACCCACATCCGCTTATACTCCAGTGACCAGATATGCTTCATATTTTTAACAAAGACTTCCGCGCCCCCCTGAGCCCAGCGCAGACGCTGTCGCCATAAGCCCTTGATCGTCTCCGGCATCAGGATCCAGCATACCGCGCGGGGTTCAAAAAACACCGACCAGTGCTGTAGCTGTAACTTCCAGCTGATATCAATATCTTCGGTGATCATATCCGGACTCCAGTAACCCACCTCTTCCAGTGCGGTACGACGGAATGCGGTGATCACCCCGGAAACAGTGAAGACATGGCCATAGATCCGCTGGGTCCGTTTAATAAGCCCGATAATGGAAGAGAATTCACCGACCTGAATACGGCCGACCAAAGTGGAACGCGTTCTGATCCTGGGGTTACCGGTGACAGCGCCGACTCTGGGGTAGCGGATAAGCGGAGCCACCAGAAACGCGGCCATATCGGGCGCGGGCAACGCATCTCCGTCAATACAGACCAGAAAGTCGCTCCTTGCCGCTGCGGCGCCGGTCCGTAATGCGATAGCTTTTCCCTGGTTTTCTGCCAGATGGATGACCCTGAGTTGCAGATACTCAGAAGCGAGCTCATCCAGCACCTCCGCGGTATCATCGGATGAACCATCATTAATAGCGATAACCTCAATGTTCTGATAGTTCTGCTGCAGGGCGGCGGTAATGGTTTCTCTGACATTCGGACCCTCGTTATAGCAAGGGATCAGCATCGAGATAAGCGGCGGAGGCTCCTGACCGTTGCTGAGATCTTCCGGTATCGCGGACCAATGCCTTTCACGATGCAGCCAGAAATAGATCCCTCCGGTTATCCAGAGTGCTGCCATAAAAAGCGGCCACAGAAAAACAAAATTCAGCATGATTTCGCCGGTAAATGTGGCAGCAAATCCCAGCGGAAAACTCAGCACCAGGCAAAGAATAACGAAAGTAATAATGCGATCAGTCATGAGCAGGGTACCAGGCCGAGGAAATATAAGGTCGAATCACTGACATCCCGGGTTGATTACGCAAAAAGTTGTCCGGGTAATAGCCATAATTTTTTACGCCCAAAAGCTGTAGCTGTTTCATCCAGTCCGCCAGGGTCTGATCAGTGAGCGTTTGTTTCTGCGGAGGCTGACGCCAGTCAACGCTTTGCAACTCGATAATCGTTTTATCTTTAGCCCCGGGAATGGACTGGACTTTTTCCACCAGTCGCTGCAACCAGAGTGATTGCTGGTCAACCGGAATATTTTCCATCGCCGGCATGGCCATCGGTACCGTCCAGCGATAAGCCGCTAAAAATTGAGATAAATTTTGTGCATACCAGCTTTCACTTTGCGGATTCAGTACCGGTTCCGCGTAAATATTACGGGCAGATTCAATTTGCGGCCCGCGTATTGCTCTGACGGCCTGAAGCAGAGATAAGGTAAAGTCGGTCAGCGTGCGGCTTTTATATTCAGTCCAGCGTTGGAATTCGACCGGAGACTGACGGATGGCCGGAATATCCCGACCAAAACCAGCGTTCTGATAGGCGGCAAGTGCGGGCGGGCTGGCATCTTCATAATCTGAGAGCAGGGCATCATCGTGGAATAAAATACCGCTGAAAGAGGCATGTGCAGCGAGGTCCTGATAAATTTCGGTGATCTGTTGCCGTGCGGCCGGACTCCACGGAGACAGGCGCTGGTACTGATCCGCCTCCGTTTTTGCCAGTCCTTTTTTATCGGACCAGGCAGTGACCCGCGGGATCGTTTTATCTAAATCAAAGGACAGTACCGGCATCCAGGCATACACTTTGACATTCGCCCGGTTCTGAAGCTGCCATGAGACAAAATTAAATAAATCCGCACGGACCGGCAGGTGGCGGTTGGGGAAATAAAGGGAGCGGACCAGACCATCCCCTTTGGGGTCGGCGAAGGCCTGCAAAAAAACATGACTGACCCGCATGTCGTAGATCCGCTGGATCAATTGATCGATATTCTTTTGCTGCTGGGCCGGGTTCGGATCATAAATATAATCAAGATCGACCTGCACCATCCGGACGGCGGACTGGTTGCGGGTTTCCGAGATAGCCGATACAAAGCTTTGCAGTGAAGGGTTACCGGAGATCAGCACCCGCGGGATACTGTTCAGTCTGGCAGCATTCCCCAGCCCCTCAGACAGGGTAAAAGCCATTTTATAACCTTGCTGCTGAGCCAGACGAAAGCTCATGCCGCTTTCAGCCCCGTAAGGCCAGACCAGCACTTCGGGAGTCTTACCGGTTACCTGACGAATCTTACGGGTCACTTTATCAATATCGAGACTGATACGCTGTTGAAACTGAGCTTCAGTTTCATAGGTTTTAGTTTGCGGATGATAACGGCGGGTCGTCATGGCCGGCTCAAGGCTGCCTTCAGGATTGGCGGTTAACCCGAAATGTGCATCCCAGGTATGGGACCCGATGTCTACCAGTCCGGAGTCGCTGACTTCTTTCACCATCTGCCAGGTGGCGAATTTCTCCCGGGGTGTTTTCAGTCCGCCAAAGTCGATGGCTTTATCCGCAGGCGTACTGATCCAGCTCCCTACCGGAGCCCATAACGCCGGCCAGTTCCAGGCCTTAAGGAGTGGCCAGACGCGATCATAGAAACTCCGGTAACCGTCATCGAAACTCAGGAGTACAGCTTTCGGAGGAAGGGGGCGCTTATTGTCATGGGCATCAAGGATCTGCCGGATACTGACCGGATGGTAACCGTTATCGTGTAACCAGTTCATCTGTTCAATCAGTGCGCTGGTTCTGACGGCCAGATAGCGCTGATCCGCCCCGCCATCCTCCACATCATGGTAGGCAATCGTCAGAAAACTATTGGCAGGCCAGGGCTGTTGTGATTCGGGATGGCTACGTTCTGACGGTGGGGTAAATTGCACCGGCGCGGCAGTCGCACTACCGCCGAAGAGAGCACTGCTCACGGTGAGTAATAACAAAAACTTTTTAACGTTAATCATCCTTAAAACCTCAGAGTCATATCAAACTGTGCAGAAAGCGTATTTTCATACTGACCGTCCCAGGGCTGACGTCCCCAGGTCAGCATGGCACCTGTTTCAAAACGCTGATTCCATTGCACACGCTGCCCGTAGCCCAGACGGAGCAGGGTTCCGCGGCCGTAGTGGTCTTGCTGATAAACGCCGGCCCCGGCGACGATCTGCTGGGTCCATTCGGTGTCGTAGTGCTGATAAATCTGATGGTTTAAACTCAGTCCGGGAAGTACGGCCAGGTCTGCATCAGGGCTGTAATAGGCAACCTCCTGTTGACTGTTCCGGCTGGCGCTTACCTCCGGCGTAAAATCCAGACTGAAACGGGGGGCGGTCCATAACCGTTCTTTCCCTGCCAGCTGAAACTCCAGACGACGGTTGCCGTCAGAGAATTCGGAGGGCTGTAGTGAAAACTGATATTCACGTCGTTCATTCTGGTACCAGCGCAGGGCGAGGCCGGCACTGTTGGCAGTCACGTTATTCCGTCGGGCGCGCAGAGGAGCTTCGGTGGAGAAACGGGCGGCCTGTGCAGACAAACGCCAGTGATCATCAAAATCATGCCAGCCATACAGGCGAAAGCCGGTGCGCGACGGGACTTTTCCGGTCTGATGGTTTAGTTCCGCCTCCAGGTGATTATCCCGTCCCCGCCACTCCAGCCCCAGTAGCGGGGTTTGCGCGCGACCTTTTCCTTCTTCAAAACGGCTCTGTTCCGTCTGCACGCCGGTAAAGAGACGGTAGTTGGTGGCGATGGGCGGCGTATAGAGCCGTGCGCTGACGGTAAGGTCATGACTGCCGGTCACAGGGTTATCAGAATGCAAACCTTTCCCTGCCTCTGCCCGCAATTCCCAGAGGTGGTGCAACTGACGATACTGATCCAGCTGCCGGACGGCTGTGGCGCGTGGGGCACGGGAAAGGACATCATCGGTCAGGCTTTCCATCTGTGACCACTCCTGAAGGCTGCCGGCGTTGTAAGCCTGCGCGGTTTCCAGAGAAAGATTATCCGGGCTTAAACTTTCTGCCCGCTTAAGCACCTGTTCGGCATGACGATCCAGGCCGCGTGCAGAGAGGACTGTGGCATAACGGATGGCTAAATCCTGATTCCCCGGGGCACTTTCCGCCCTGCGGCGACTGGTGTTCAGAGCCGCGGGATAATCGCCGGTGGCTAACAGATAATCGATATTGAGCGCCTGCAGACTCAGCCAGGCATCGTTGGGCTCCTGCACGGGCAGTCCCCAGACATTTTTTTTCCATGGCGTATGGGCTGACTGCCTGGCCAGTAATTGTTCTGCGGCCGGATAATCGCGGTTTTCTGTCATCGAATAAAACAGTGTTTCTACCTGATCATCCGCGACCGGGTCCGGTAATATCCGCGGATATAAGGCCCTGGCATGGGCAGGTTGCTGGCGGGCAAGCAGGGCAGAAGCGACCCAGGGCTTCGCGTAATCCGGAATGGTGTGGCCCTGGCCGATGATTTCGCGGTAGTCGCGGATCACCTCGTCATATTGCTCCCGGGCCAGAAACGCACCCAGCCGGTCGATCCTGGCCCGTAATCGCTGCTCCCTCGCGGCGGGCAGGTCACGCCATGCGGTCAGTCGTTGGTGATAATACTGCAGTGCATAGTCTGCAGTCCGGAAACGTTTTTTTTCGTCAGAGGCAGGGATTAATGCATTACGCACCAGGCCGGCGGCATAATCGAGTTCTTTCTCCCGTAGGACTGCCGGCGGTAACGCGAGTTGTTCAGCATTTTGTAACGCAGGGAGCGCAAGGCGAGTCGCAGAGTACAGACCGGTCAGGTTTTTTTTGATCTCCGGATCCTCCGGCGCCAGTTGTTCTGCTTGAGTTGTGTAGAACAACGCATCATAAGGTTTTTGTTCACGGGTCCGGAGATACGCTAAGGCTAACGGGTACGGTATCTGAGAGGGCTGATGACGTAACAGCGAAGCGGTCTCTGCTGCTGAACGGTACTGACCGGCATCCGCTTCTGTCATTGATTTTGCTTTAAGGTAATCGGCATTACCCGGGGATTGACGCAGGGCGAGATCCCAGTAGTGAATTGCCCTCGCCCACTGTTTCCTGTTACGTTCGGCCGAAGCGATAGCCGCATAGGCACGGGCAGGGAGATCGCTGCGTAAAGAATATTTATCACGTATCTGTTGTACCAGAAGATCATTATTATTCCATCCGGCGACCTGCAGCCAGTCTGCAATTTCATTGGCCGTCAGTGTCCCTTGTGTGGAATATTCAGCCAGGTAGTTCAGGAGTTCGGTGGAATTACCTTCCCGGGCCTGAATGACCATTCTGTCATAATTATCAGCCTGGCCGGTCAGCGGAAAAAATAGCGGTAAAGAGCAAAGGTAAATCACCCGTTTTTTATTTTTTATCATCAGCAGTGCTGTTCGGATTTGACTATCCATCCTGGCTTTTTTCCCTGAAGTCGGCATACTCAGGTTGTCTCCGGATTATTTGTGAATGGCTATTAAAAGCCAGTCATATTCTCTTTTTATGCAGGCTGTCTGATTAGAAATAGTTTTATTGATAGGTGAAAACGATTATTTAATGTTTTTATAAATCCGGAAATACTTTTTTACTTTTGTAAAACAGTCGCTTATTCGGATTTTTTCAAACAGTAAATAAAGACATGACACTCCCTTCACCCGTCGGTTTCATTCCGGAAATTAAGACAACTCTTATCTGATGGCAGATAAATGATGTCATCGTAAATATTAAGCTGGCTATGTAGTTTTATTTAATATTGATCGGAGGTTAATCGTAAGAATAATACGTTCCGGTCAGGAGATAACAGAACGAAGGCGATAGGGGACTTTCAGCAGACAGAGCGTAATGACATCGCATAATAACAGGTTGCTATGGCGGTTGAACCGGAAATTCAGACCAGAGAGTCTTATTTTTTCCTGAACGTCATACCGGCGAATATCCCGGAAAAGGAAGGAAGATTGATAAATATTAATTACAGATACCAGAATTACTTACTGAATAATAAGACCGGGGGAATTCACGACTGTCGTACAAAACGGAAGCCCGAAAAACCGTATGTGACGCGGTCATTTATCGCCTGCCTGGCCCGCGCGGATCACTATCCGGCCGACAGACGGGGCCGGGTGAGGAGCCTGACAGGGGAACGCCTAAGTACCATGCTCCTGCGGAGAGACCTGTGAAGGGCGGACGGTTGCTTATCCTGCCCCACTTACCCCACGGGTATCCGCAGCGACCCCCGGGGATTCAGGATGCTCTGTCTATGCTCCCTGGCGTATAACGCTCCCTGACGTATAACGTATTGCCATTCGTCACAGAAGATTTTTTCTGGCATAGAGGGCGTATCACAAAATGATCAATAGACTCTCTGTCGTATAGAGCAGTGACAGTGAGGACGGCGCAGGTAAAAAATTAAAAAACACACATAAACAATTCCCCGGAAGATTACCCGTGGTTAATTATTGATCATTTGTAAACAATGTGTATTGTGTATGTAAAACATGATTTGCTTAAGGAGGGGTTATGCGCTTTCCGGTAAGTGTCAGAGAGTGGGAAGGGGTTGCACAAAGAAAACTCACCGCCGATGTTTACGACTTTTTCACCGGCGCAGCAGGTGACGAAGCAGGAAAACAAGCTAACTCCGACGCTTTAAGCGCAATTAAGCGATTAAACACTCTCCGCGAGGGAAATATTATGCCTGTGATTACTATTCAGCAGTCACCCCGTTCCGTTGATTTAAAAAGAAGGTTAGCGAAAGAACTCACCGGGATTTTTGTCTCGGTCTATGAAATCCCCCCGGAGGCGGTGCAAATATTTTTTTCCGAAGCGAGCCATGAAAACTGGGCTAAGGGTGGGGTCCTCGCCGCAGATAATCACAAGAAATAACACCTGTCGGGCGACGCATGTCGGAGGGGAATTATGACCCGGCGCAGGGGCAACACCGAAGAAAAGGACAACAGGGAGCTGGCGTCAAAAGGGGCGTTATCCACCCGCATAGCGAAGGGCAGAAACGAAAAAGCCCCGCTTTTCAGCGAGGCCTTAGAAAGAGTGGTGCCCGAACTCGGAATCGAACCAAGGACACGGGGATTTTCAATCCCCTGCTCTACCGACTGAGCTATTCGGGCAACGGGGCGCATTAAACCGTAATGGCCCTGAGACGTCAACTCTTTTTACCTGACAAACACAGAAAAAGGCACTGACTGTCTGCTTAATAGACAAAATGCACAGGGTTGCTGTTTTTTACGCCGGGTCGCGGGTCTGCTCACCCGCTACCGCTATCAATTTATGCCCGGCCGGTCATCGCGTTGATACGGCGTCAACGCTTGCTGTCTTTCAGCGATGAGCTGCCTGAAAAGATCACCTCATCAACGTCAGCCGGGGCAGGGGCTGGCTACCATCAGCTTCTGCCGGTCACGCTGTTATCCCAGCGCGCCGTTTTTACGGCACAGCGCGACCTGCAAAATATCCTCAGCCAGACGGCGGGCGATGGCGATGTCCTGTAAATTTCGTTTCACCAGAAGTTTGCTCAGACAACCTTCCAGTATCAGTTCCAGCTGGTCGGTGACCATGGTCGGGTTATCGGTTTCCAGAGACAAAAGGTACTGATGCGTATACTGCCATGATGCCTGTTTTTGTTTTTCGGCCTCCTGATGGATAGGATGGTGAGGCGCAGGAAAAGCACTGCAAGCCGCAATAAACAGGCATCCCGGGAAGCGACCGCGCTGGACGTGTTCTGATAACAGATCGTAACGCTTAAGTATTTTTTGGCCGGTGGTCAGTGAACTGTCCTGGCGGATGCTCTGACGCCACCCGCTAATTTGCTGCCCGTGGAATGCGAGGGCATCGCGCATCAGCTGCTCCTCATCGGTATCCCCGACTGTTATCCCGCGTTCACTCAGTTGCTGCTTCAGAGTCCCTGCGGCAGCGAAGCCCTGCTGTTCGAGCAAATGTAATACCTGTTCAGATATGTTTTCCGGTGACACACGAACCTCCAAAAAAGCGATACCGGCTTGTGCCGGTATCGTCAGAGTAATCAGGGTTGAAGTTTTTGTAAATGCGCCGCGAACTCCCGGCCATTCATATATCCGGTGACGCGTGAGCCCGGGATTTCCTGACCTTCGGCATCGAAAAAGAGCAATGTGGGCAGCCCCAGCACCTTCAGATGGCTGAGCAGGGCATTATCCTGTGCGCTGTTAGCCGTCACATTGGCCCGCAGCAGTTGATACTGTGTCAGGCGCTGCGCTACCTCCGGGGCAGTGAAGGTATATTTGGCAAACTCTTTACAGGCTACACACCAGTCAGCATAGAGATCCACCATAGTGATCTTCCCCTGAGACTGCTGCAGACGCTGGTCGAGTCGGGCAATCGTGCTGACATCGTCGAAAGGCAGTTCACGGCTGTCTGCGCTCAGGGCCCCCGGCGATGCAGAGGGGAATACCCAGTCCTGAAGCGGACGTGCGGCGATTATCGCCACCCCTAACCAGACTATCTGCAGGACACGCATACCCTTCTTGTGACTTTTGAGGCTCAGACTAAAGGCCCAGCCACAAAATGCGACAGCGAGCAGACTCCAGAGACGCAGTCCCCATAAATCCCCAGCCACACGTTCAATAAGAAACACCGGCAGTGCCAGGATGACAAACCCGAACCCCTCTTTGACGGCCTGCATCCAGGGACCACTTTTCGGCAGTAACCGGTTGCCGAACAGTGTGACCAGTATAAGCGGCAGGCCCATCCCCAGAGCGTACAGATAGAGCGTTCCACCGCCGGCCAGCAGATTACCGCTTTGGGCAATATAGAGCAGGATGGCACTCAGCGGCGCCGTGGTGCAGGGGGAGCAGATTAATCCGGCCACCGCTCCCATCAGAAAGACCCCGGCCAGCGAGCCGCTTTTTTGCCGGTTGCTCCACAGAGTGAGCCGGGTTTGTAACGCGGACGGCAATTGCAGTGTAAACGCCCCAAACATGGAGAGCGCCAGCAGGATAAAAACCCCGGCCAGCGTCAGCAAAACTGCAGGGCTTTGCAGGGCGGCCTGAAAACGTAAACCCGCGGCCGCCACGACCATGCCCATCAGCGTATAGGTCAGCGCCATCCCCTGGACGTAAATAAACGCCAGCAGAAAGATACGTGAGCTGCGAATAGTACGCCGGTCCCCCAGAATAATCGCCGAGATCAGCGGATACATAGGGAGGACACAAGGAGTAAAGGCCACGCCGATACCAATCAGCAGCGCCCAGAGGGGGGAAAAGGGCAGATGTGTTGCCTGTCGGGCCGGTTCACTCAGTGTGCCGGCCGCGACGGCTGGCGTAACTGTCGTGGCGACGGCACCGGAAGGGCTGGTCTGAGAGAGCGGGACATTCCGGGTTTCCGGAGGATAACAGAATCCTGCCGCCGCGCATCCCTGGTAAGTGACGGTCAGGCTGGCTGCAGGCCCGATATCATGCAGTGAAACCGGCACCCGGAGATCCTGAGTGTAAATCTGGCTTTTACCAAAAAATTCATCTTCGTGGGGCTGACCGGCGGGCATCGCGATATGAGTGATATCGGCCTGGCTGGCGGTCAGAGTGATTTTTTGCTGATAAAGATAGTACCCGGGTTTGATATTCCATTTCAGCAGTAACTGATTGCCGTTCTGACTGAAGTCGAAACCGAAGGCCTGATCCACCGTCACAAAATGGGGGGATGTGGCGGGGCCACTGAATAATGAAGCCTGAGTTTGCAGACTGAATAATGTCAGTGCCAGAACAATCAGGCGAGCGATGTGTGCAACCATGACAGGTACTCATTCTCTCCGTGTTGGACAGGGATCACCAGCAATTCAGGGACATCATAGGGATGAGCCTGTTTGAGCAGTGACAGTAAGGCGTGTTGATGTTCGGTATTACTTTTCAGGATAAGCTGGCACTCTTCGGCGCATTCGAGCTTATCCTGCCAGAGATAATAAGATGTCATCCCGGGGAGGATATTCACGCAGGCCGCCAACTGGCTACGGATAGCGCATTCAGCCAGAGTGGTTGCGGAAGCTTTATCGGGTGTGGTGCATAACACAATGACAGCGTCTGATGTTTTCATGACTCACTCCTGAAACGGTCAGGCATGATAGCACTATTTTTCATCAGTACAGAACCGCGTAGCCACAGAATGGCACGGGCAGGGAAAAGACAGGGCCTGTGCAGGCCCTGATAGTATTACTCGCTATCTTCGGTATAGCGTTTTGCTTTGTAAACCGGATGCATCAGGTTTTCAACCGAGAAAATATCATCCAGCTGGGCTTCGCTGAGCAGTCCCCGTTCCAGAACGACTTCCCGGACACTTTTACCCGTTTCAGCACAGATTTTACCGACGATATCGCCATTATGGTGGCCGATATACGGGTTCAGGTAGGTCACGATCCCGATAGAGTTAAAGACATAGGATTCACAAATTTGCTGGTTTGCGGTGATCCCGCCGACACATTTTTCCAGCAGATTAAAGCAGGCATTACTGAGGATAGAGACCGATTCAAACAGTGCCTGTCCAATCACCGGTTCCATCACGTTGAGCTGCAATTGCCCGGCTTCTGCCGCCATCGTGACGGTAATATCATTACCAATGACTTTAAAACAGACCTGGTTGACGACTTCAGGGACTACCGGGTTGACCTTGGCGGGCATAATGGAAGAACCGGCCTGAAGCTGGGGCAGGTTAATTTCGTTTAATCCCGCGCGGGGGCCGGAAGAGAGCAGACGCAGATCATTACAGATCTTCGACATCTTAACCGCCAGCCGCTTAAGGGAAGAATGTACCATCACGTAAGCGCCACAGTCGGAGGTCGCTTCAATCAGATCTTCAGCGGCAACGACCGGCAGGCGACTGACCTGGGCCAGATACTTTACTGCCAGCGGCTGATAGCCGTCCGGGGTATTCAGCCGGGTCCCGATAGCGGTCGCCCCGAGGTTAACCTCAAGCAGCAGTTCAGCGGTACGCAGAATGCTGCGGGTTTCTTCTTTCAGCAGAATACTGAAGGCATTAAATTCCTGACCGAGGGTCATCGGAACGGCATCCTGAAGCTGCGTGCGCCCCATTTTCAGGATACTTTTAAATTCAATCGCTTTACGTTGAAAGCCGTCAGCCAGTGCGTTAATGGCATCGACCAGTTTCAGCACAGAGTTGTAGACGGCAATACGAAATCCGGTCGGATAGGCATCGTTGGTTGACTGACACATATTGACGTGGTCATTAGGGTTAAGATACTGATATTCCCCTTTATTATGCCCCATCAGCTCAAGGCCGATATTCGCCAGTACCTCATTCGTATTCATATTCACCGAGGTCCCGGCCCCTCCCTGATAGACATCGACAGGGAACTGATCCATACAGGTTCCGTTATTCAGGACCTCATCACAGGCCTGGATAATGTGGTCGGCAATGTGGCGTGGAATGGTTTGCAGCTCTTTGTTGGCCAGGGCCGCGGCTTTTTTCACCATCACCATTCCGCGAACAAACTCGGGGATGTCACTGATTTTACTGCTGCTGATATAAAAATTTTCTATCGCCCGTAGCGTATGAATTCCGTAATAAGCATCCGCAGGAACTTCACGCATGCCGAGCAGGTCTTCTTCGATACGAATGTTGTTAACCATGGTAACCTTCTTAGAGTGACTGTCTTGCCGGAGGCAATGAACACAGGTGACGTGATCGTGTGTGTTAAGAGTGCCTGGTCCCGGAATTTTATCCGTATATGATCCGTGCTGCACGATCATATCCGGTTTATGTTATAAATAAGCAACACAGGTCACTTATTTTTTACATGGTGGCAAAAAAATGTTCTGCATTATACGCAAACTTTAACGTTAATGACGTTCCGGCAGAATCAGGGGTTAGTTATAACGAATTTCTGCCTGCTGGTTGAAATCACTTTTTATTATACCCATCTTCATTATTCCATCTTTGTGATGTTATCTATTTTCGTCGTCCTGCCCGGGAGCAGGAGGCCAACTGACAGGAGACCGCCGTGCGCTGGTTACCGTTTATTGCTTTTTTCTTACTCGCCTGGATTGAAATTTCATTATTTATTCAGGTCGCTCACGTGGTGGGCGTGTTAATGACCATGGTACTGGTGATTTTTACTTCCGCTATCGGTATTTCGCTGGTGAAGCATCAGGGGATGAAGAATTTCAGATTATTACAGGAAAAAATGTTGCGGCAGGAAAATCCGGCGGCTGAAATGACGAAAAGTGTTTCGTTGCTGATTGCCGGTATCCTGTTAGTTCTGCCTGGCTTTTTTACTGACTTCCTCGGTCTGCTGCTGTTATTGCCTCCGGTACAAAAGCATCTGACCCTGAAGCTAATGCCTTACCTGAAGGTCAGACGTGGCGGAACTGCTGAACCGAATGGCTTTACCGTGGAAGGGGAATTTGAACGTAAAGAGTACGACGTTATCGAACATAAAGACGATTCATCCTCTCACCCCCGTTAAGTCCCGGAAAGCAGGGGGCTGTGTGTCTGCATAGCCCCCGTATCCACCCCTTACATCTTCTTTCGTTTTCCGCCCTCTGCTCAGTGTTTTGTTTTATGTAACTGGCTGAAAATCCGGATATCCTGCTGCTGTACACCCGGAATGTGGCGACTGCCGACAAAATAAAAAATATTTTTTTTTACCACTTGAAAGCCCTTCTTTAAGGCCTTATCTCTGAATGCACGAAGCCGATGCCCCCGGGCCGGTATTCAACCCTAAACAACCTGTGACTGAGCATTTCGAAGGAGAGCTATCAAATGACTATTCGTCCATTGCATGATCGCGTTATCGTCAAGCGTAAAGAAGTAGAAGCTAAATCTGCTGGCGGCATCGTTCTGACCGGTTCTGCTGCGGGTAAATCTACGCGTGGTGAAGTTCTGGCCGTAGGCAATGGCCGCATCCTTGAAAGCGGTGAAGTGAAACCTTTGGATGTGAAAGTGGGTGATGTTGTCATTTTTAACGAAGGCTACGGCGCTAAAACTGAGAAGATTGATAATCAGGAAGTCCTGATCATTTCAGAAAACGATATCCTGGCCGTTGTTACTGAGTAACCGGGCAACCCATTCCACTAACTTAAATAAATTTAAGGGAAATCTCAAATGGCAGCTAAAGACGTAAAATTTGGTAATGACGCGCGCGTAAAAATGCTGCGCGGTGTTAACGTACTGGCAGATGCAGTAAAAGTTACCCTGGGCCCGAAAGGCCGTAACGTGGTCCTGGATAAATCTTTTGGTGCACCGACTATCACTAAAGACGGTGTTTCTGTTGCCCGCGAAATCGAACTGGAAGATAAGTTCGAAAACATGGGTGCGCAGATGGTAAAAGAAGTTGCCTCTAAAGCAAACGATGCTGCCGGTGATGGCACAACCACTGCGACCGTTCTGGCTCAGGCTATCGTTAATGAAGGTCTGAAAGCTGTTGCCGCGGGTATGAACCCGATGGACCTGAAGCGCGGTATCGATAAAGCAGTTATCTCTGCAGTCGAAAAACTGAAAGCGCTGTCTGTGCCTTGTTCAGATTCTAAAGCGGTTGCTCAGGTAGGGACTATCTCTGCGAACTCTGATGAAAGCGTCGGTACCCTGATCGCACAGGCGATGGAAAAAGTGGGTAAAGAAGGCGTTATCACCGTTGAAGAAGGTACCGGTCTGCAGGACGAACTGGACGTGGTTGAAGGTATGCAGTTCGACCGTGGTTACCTGTCTCCTTACTTCATCAACAAGCCGGAAACCGGTGCCGTTGAACTGGAAAGCCCGTTCATCCTGTTAGCTGATAAGAAAATCTCTAACATCCGTGAACTGCTGCCGGTACTGGAAGCCGTTGCTAAAGCCGGTAAGCCTCTGCTGATCATCGCTGAAGATGTCGAAGGTGAAGCACTGGCAACGCTGGTGGTTAACACCATGCGTGGTATCGTGAAAGTGGCTGCGGTTAAAGCCCCTGGTTTTGGTGACCGTCGTAAAGCCATGCTGCAGGATATCGCTATCCTGACCGGAGGTACTGTTATCTCCGAAGAAATCGGTATGGAACTGGAAAAAGCTGTCCTGGAAGACATGGGTCAGGCTAAGCGTGTTGTTATCAATAAAGATACCACCACCATTATCGATGGTGTAGGCGAAGAAACCGCTATCGGCGGTCGTGTTTCCCAGATCCGTCAGCAGATCGAAGAAGCCACTTCTGACTACGATAAAGAAAAACTTCAGGAACGTGTGGCTAAACTGGCAGGCGGTGTTGCCGTACTGAAAGTCGGAGCCGCGACTGAAGTTGAAATGAAAGAGAAAAAAGCACGCGTTGAAGATGCGCTGCACGCGACCCGTGCTGCTGTAGAAGAAGGCGTTGTTGCTGGTGGTGGTGTGGCTCTGGTACGTGTAGCTGCACAGATCGCTGACCTGACCGGGCAGAACGAAGACCAGAACGTAGGTATCCGTGTTGCACTGCGTGCGATGGAAGCTCCTCTGCGTCAGATCGTCGCCAACGCCGGTGAAGAGCCATCAGTTATCGCTGATAAAGTGAAACACGGTGAAGGTAACTTTGGTTACAACGCTGCGACTGAAGAATACGGCAACATGATCGACTTCGGTATCCTGGACCCAACCAAAGTCACCCGTTCAGCGCTGCAGTTCGCTGCATCTGTTGCTGGTCTGATGATCACCACCGAATGTATGGTGACTGACCTGCCAAAAGAAGAAAAAGCTGACTTAGGTGCTGCCGGCGGTATGGGTGGCATGGGCGGAATGGGCGGAATGATGTAATTCCCCCGGACGGCAGGATTAACCTCTGCCGTTCGCTCGTAGTCTGCAGACCCGGCTCTAAGGAGCCGGGTTTTTTTTTAGTCTGCAGACAGTAAATACGAAGAGAAATCCCGGGGATGGGTACACTTCCGGCAGAGCGCATCTGCCGCCAGGTTTTTTAATTTAGCCGATGCTATGGTGTAATATGTCTTTGCAGATTATATTTCACTCTCTTCGGACAGATGGTTGCCACCCGAGCGGTGACTGGCATGATGAATAATAATGAGGAAGAATAATGCGTTTACAAATCTCTGCGGCACTCTTTTTTGCGGCTGCAATACTGACGGGATGCAGTACTGCCGGTAATCAATTGACATCAGGCGGCCAGGATGTGCGGTTTGTTGATGAACAACCTGCCGCGCAGTGTCAGTTCCTGGGCACCTTAACCGGTGAACAAAGTAACTGGTTATCGAATCAGGGAACGGAAGGAGGGAGTTCTATGCGGGGTGCCGCGAACGATCTCCGTAACAGAGCGGCGGCAATGGGCGGTAACGTGATCTATGGTGCCAGCACACCGGGCCTTTCAGTGATCTCTAATTTTGTCCCTCTGGCGACGAAAATGTCGGGTCAGATCTACAAATGCCCTTAATCCCTTCCTGAGGTCTCCGGACAGAAGCCAAAGGATCAGGCAGAGCTATCAGGCTCTGCCTGCGGGAGAAGGCTTATTTCAGTGCCGATAAGTCAGTACGGCTTTGGTCCAGCTGGCGGTTAAGGGTGCGGAGATCCTGTTTTTTCTCAGCCACTTTATCCTGATATTTCATGATCTTATCTTTATTACCCCGGCTGACCGCCTGCTGTAATTTCTGTTCTGCCTGTTTGAGATCATCCTGCTTTTCAGACTGCTTTTTCTGCAGCTTTTCGATCTGTGCATGGATATCCTGGCGAACCGATTCCGGAGAGCAATGGCGATTCACCTGATCTAATGCCTTTTCTAATCCCGCCAGTTTGCCGGGATTATTGTGCTGGCGCGCGTATCCTATCTCTTTTTCAATGGCAACGCGTTTGTCGTTACAGGTTTCAGCGGCTAACGCATTCATTGTCAGTAATGAGAGAACTGACAGGCTCAGTACGGTCATGACTCTTTTCATAAAAGCTCCTTGTAGATCGGGCTGTGCCCGGATGACTCATAGAAAGCTACCCTGAATGCCCGGTACGCCTCCGGGGGGCTGGACTGCTGAAACACGCAGTACACGCACTCCCCATGTGGCGTGCCGGGCAGTATCCTGAATCCTTTCACTGCCAGTCATGCTGAACCTGATCAGCGAGTGATTATCTCAGTCCTGCCGGAGCTGTAAATCGAGGGGGGTCTTACTGGGCTCACCGCCAATTTCGCGGGCCAGTTTCGGTACCAGATAGCCGGAGATCATCGCCAGCAGCTCGCGCATAATTTTTCGGGCTTCCTCATCAGACACGTAGAAATGAGCCGCTCCCTGCACTTTATCCAGCACATGCAAATAATAGGGCAGGATCCCTGCGTTAAACAGTGCATTACTAAGGGCGGCAAGGGTGGCTGCGTTATCATTAATCCCTTTCAGCAGCACCCCCTGATTGAGCAGCAGAACCCCGGCACGTTTCAGCCTGGCCATCGCTTCCGTTAAGTCCGCGTCAATCTCATTGGCGTGGTTGATGT
Organism: Tatumella terrea; assembly: GCF_039523755.1. Lineage (NCBI taxonomy): Bacteria > Pseudomonadati > Pseudomonadota > Gammaproteobacteria > Enterobacterales > Erwiniaceae > Tatumella > Tatumella terrea. The sequence continues at coordinate 159,331 of NZ_BAAAFX010000002.1, forward strand.
GAGTTACCATAATGACCTGTAACCGCGTCAGGGATAACCGCTGACATAATCCCGGGGTGATCCTGTCCGGGATCACGACCGGTAACCGGCTATGGATACGCAACCGGAGAATATGAGGGATAGCCTCAAGCTCACTGATCAGCCAGTCCAGTTCATGGTCTTTTGCCATCAACGGGTCCCCGCCGGAAAAGATAATTTCATCCAGTTCGGGATGCTGGCGAATATAGTCGAGGGCGGCCTGCCAGTTCCGCTTATTTCCCTGATTATCCTGGTAAGGGAAATGCCGGCGGAAGCAATAGCGACAGTTCACCGCACAGCCTCCTTTTACCAGTAATAACGCACGGTTACGGTACTTATGTAGCAACCCCGGCACAGCACTTTGCTGTTCTTCCAGCGGGTCGGTACTGTAGCCTGGCGTGGAAATAAACTCTTCCTGTTGGGTGATCACCTGTAGCAGCAGCGGGTCCTGTGGATTGCCTTTTTCCATTTTACGGATAAATGCCCGCGGGACGCGCAGGGCAAATAACCGGCGTGCGCCGGCTCCGGCCTGTAATGCCGGCAGATGCTCCAGATCTAAAAGCTTCAGTAATTCATCAGGTTCGGTGACAACTTCCGTAAGTTGTTGCAACCAATCTTCTCTGGAGGGGGTATTTAGGGTTACAATGTTTGCCATTTTTTTGGCTTTGTCCAGTATCCATATTTGTCGAGGGCCTTCATGGCAACATATTCTAGCAACGATTTTCGTAACGGTCTTAAAATTATGATTGATGGCGAGCCTTACGCCATTGAAGCCAGTGAGTTCGTAAAACCAGGAAAAGGGCAGGCATTCGCACGCGTTAAGATGCGTCGCCTGCTGACCGGCAAGCTGATCGAGAAGACCTTCAAGTCTACCGACTCTGCTGAAGGTGCGGATGTTGTTGATGTGACTCTGACTTACCTGTACAACGACGGTGAGTTCTGGCATTTCATGAATAACAACACCTTTGAACAGCTGGCGGCTGACGAGAAGGCGGTCGGTGATACTGCGAAATGGCTGCAGGACCAGGCGGAATGTATCGTCACTTTATGGAACGGTAACCCGATTGCGATCACTCCTCCAAACTTCATTGAAGCTGAAATCACCGAAACTGACCCGGGTCTGAAAGGTGATACCGCCGGTACCGGTGGTAAACCAGCAACTCTGAGCACTGGCGCTGTGGTTAAAGTTCCGTTGTTCGTTCAGATTGGCGAAGTCATCAAAGTTGATACCCGTTCCGGTGAATACGTTTCACGCGTGAAGTAAGTGATATCAGGCACCTCCTTCCCGGGGGGTGCCCTCAAAGAGTGTGATGGTGCAAAACCGTCTGCTCCCTGTCTTTATCCTGTGCGCGGTCACGTCACTTCCTGGCGGATGTAATGCCTGTCGTGGTTTTGGCGACGATATTTCGCACCCCGGCCATGTCCTCTCCCGCGTGGCAAGCTAATCAGTTAATTATGTGAGCTTCTTCACTGTCCGGCCTGCTGCACTATCAAAAAAACGACTATGCTTACAGTGTTGTCTCCCTGGTGCCGTGACTTTGATGAGGACCTCCCTATGCGATATAAAAGCGTGTTAGCTCTTATCCCGATAATTGTGCTTTCTACCGTTCTGACAGCCTGTAATACCACCCGCGGTGTCGGTGAAGATGTTGAGGCTGGAGGGAAGGCCATACAGCGTACAGCACAGTAACCTGCCACTCGCCTTTATTCAGGGGGATGAGTCTGTTGGCCGTCTCCCTGTCCTGTATTCTCCTGGCCCGCCATGCCTGCTTCCCCGTTGAAACTTCGCATCTTTTTCTGCCGGACAGAGTAACCGACACGGACAACAAAAATTATCCTCTGCCTCAAGGACAGTATTGTCCCTGCATGACGTCATTGTTTGTCGGTGATGTTGCATGTAGACTGCACCACTTTTGTCATCCCGGGAGTACGACAATGAACGAAACCACACACTGGCAGCCGAGTGCACCGATTGCCAATCTACTGAAACGTGCGGCGATAGTGGCAGATATCCGGCGTTTTTTTGCAGATCGTGGTGTCCTTGAAGTAGATACTCCTGCGATGAGCCAGGCAACCGTCACCGATATCCATCTTGTGCCGTTCAAAACACGGTTTGTCGGGCCGGGCGCGTCTCAGGGGCTGGATTTATGGTTAATGACCAGCCCTGAGTATCATATGAAACGCCTGCTCGCTGCCGGTAGCGGTCCGATTTACCAGATGAATCGCAGTTTCCGTAATGAAGAAGCAGGACGACACCATAATCCTGAGTTCACCATGCTGGAATGGTACCGGCCGCATTATGATATGTACCGGTTAATCAACGAAGTTGATGATCTGCTGCAACAGATCCTGGAATGTGGTGAAGCGGAGACATTATCTTATCAGCAGGCATTTTTACGTTGCCTGAATATCGACCCCCTGACCGCAGAAAAAGAGGCACTGGTTGCCGCGGCCGCGACACTGGGCGTGGGAGATTTAGCCGCGTCCGAGGATGATCGCGACACTTTGCTGCAACTGCTGTTTATGCTGGGTGTGGAGCCTAAAATTGGTCAGGATAGACCTGCTTTTGTCTATCACTTCCCAGCGTCTCAGGCTTCGCTGGCAGAAATCAGCACCGAAGATCATCGGGTTGCGGAGCGCTTTGAGGTTTACTACCGCGGAATTGAGCTCGCGAATGGCTTCCGTGAACTGACCGATGCCAGAGAGCAGCGTCAGCGCTTTGAACAGGATAATCGTCGTCGTGCAGAAAAAGGATTACCTGAACAGCCTATCGATCAGTTACTGCTGGCAGCACTGGAGCATGGTCTGCCTGATTGCTCCGGGGTCGCGTTAGGCATCGATCGTCTGATTATGCTGGCGTTAAAAGCCGACTCTCTGAGTGATGTGATTGCTTTCCCTGTCGAACGCTGCTGATCCTGCCCGGCCCTGTGCGGTACAGGGCCGCACAGAGCCACCTTTCTTACAGCCCTCCGGACTTATAAACTTTCGCCTGCGGCGTACCCTGCGCGCCCGGTAATGGCGTGCTGACTTTCTCCATACGGACCTGGAAAGGCGGGAAAGGCATTTCGATATTATTATCTTTGAAGCCTTTCAGTATCAGCTGATGGAGCTCATGACGTAGCGGCATCCGATGGCCCATTTCTGCGGCGTAAATCCGTAATTCGAAGAGCTGAATACCTTGCTGCAGATCCACCAGGAAAGCTTCAGGCAGCGGGGTTTTCAGCACGTAGCTGCAGCGATCTGCCGCTTGCTTCAGGACCCCGGTGACCAGTTCACTGTTGATATGTGCCGGGGCCGGGATGGTCAGTACGACACGGGTGACAGCATCAGAAAGTGACCAGTTAACAAACTGCTCGGTGATAAACGCCTTATTTGGCACAATAATTTCTTTACGGTCCCAGTCTGTAATGGTGGTGGCGCGGGTATTGATTTTTGAAATCGTACCGGTCAGCTCACGAATAGTCACCGTATCCCCGATACGTATCGGTTTTTCGAACAGAATGATCAGGCCGGAAATAAAGTTTGCGAAGATCTCCTGTAACCCGAAGCCCAATCCGACGCCCAGTGCGGCGACCAGCCATTGCAGCTTAGCCCAGTCAATGCCCAGCATTGAGAAGGCCGTCATCACCCCGATAATCATCAGGATATATTTGGTTAAGGTGGTTATCGCATATCCTGTGCCTGGCGCCAGACTCAGATGCTGTAATAAGGCCAGTTCCAGCAGGGCAGGCATATTTCTGACCAGTTGCAGGGTGATAATCAGTACCAGAATAGCGATCAGCACCGCGCCGAGAGTTACCGGCTGGATATTTTCCCCGCTCGTCGAGGAGGCATCCCATAACGGAATATTTTCCAGAAATGCGAAGGCAGAATGCAGCTCTGACCACAGTAAGATCAGTGATACCAAAGCAACCAGCGTCAGTAAGGAGCGCACCAGCCGCAGAGACTGGGCACTGATGGTATCGAGGTCGATGACGGGCTCTTCAACTTCATAAGACTCGGTACTGAAGCCGCTATGTTCTTTTTCCTCTTCACCGCTACGGGCCCGGCTGGCAAGCATATCTGCGCGTTTCTGACGTGCGCGGTCAAACTCAATTCTGCGCCGCTGGATAAGCATCCAGCGACGTATAATATGATAAATCACTAACAGCACAAACCAGATGGCCAGCGAGCTCTCCAGGCGTGCCAGCAGGGCCTGCGCCGTCGCCAGATAGCCGATACAGGACGCAAGCGCAGCAATCAGAGGGATTGCCATCATCACATCCCAGAGAATGGTATTGGTCATGTTGTTACTGTTGCCCTGACGATCGAAATATAACGGCAGGCCGGCCCGTTTCAGGGCGTTTGTCACGACGGTCAGAGAGATACAGATAAGAATGAAGCACAGTCTGCCCAGCGACGCAGAAAACTGTCGGTCTTCAAGGTTATCAAAGGTAATCAATACCATAATAAGCGGCACAATGACTCCCACCGTCAGGGAGTAGTAGCGCATCGCTTTGGCGACACTGGCCTGCGGCCAGCGGAAGTGCGTAATAAACAGCCCATGCGGTCTGGCAAAGGCGGCACTGATCATAAATGCCCATAATACCGGCAGGGTCGCGGTGACTCCGTCGCCAATCGCCACGGCGATAGGATAGGGCCAGGCATTCTGCAACCCATAGCCGAGGGCCGCCCATAACACCGGCAGAGGAAGGGCCACCAGAATCGACCAGAAGACGGTGCGCACGGTAAGGCTGAACTTATCCAGGGTCACTTTGCCGACCTTGCCGGCCGAACGCTCGAGGAAAGCCTGGTAGTGACGGCGTGAGCTGATACTGATGACGACCAGGAAGAATGCCCCCAGGATCGGGATAATCGTCTCTCTGCTGGTAAACATCATAATACTGGCTTTACCCAGCTGTCCGAAGGTATCCAGAGAAATCAGGCGTGACAGATCCTGGACGACCTGGAGCGGGTAATGGAAGGTGATTGGGCCAACATCCGCCGTCCAGAACAGATAGCGGTGGGTGGCATCTTTTACGTCATCCAGCGCATCCTGCAACTGGGTATTGGCCACTTTAAGTTTGGTGATCTCCAGAATCAGCGAATCACAGCCGGAGATCAGCGAACCGAGTAATTCACGCTGAGTACGTAGCTGGGCATCCAGAATACGTATCTGACTGGCGGTCAGGGGAGTGCCATCCTCCTGAGTCAGTGAGTGCAAACTGCCTTGTCTGCTCAGCAGATCTTCATAATGCAGTCGCTGCACCCGCAGTTCACCCATTTCACTGTCAATCTGCTGCTGTTTCGGCACTTCCGGCAGGCGGGCAACCTGAGCACGTAGTGCTTCTCCCAGCAGATTAGATTCACCAAGCCATTGGGATTGCTCACGCAGTGTGCTGAGCGCCTGTCTGACCTGCAAGGTCTGTCCGGCGGCAAGCCGTTGCTGGGAAGCCACCAGATCCATCCGCTGAGCCTGCTGATTCAAATCGTTGGAAAGATCGCGGTTGATACGGAACTGTTCACTGATACCGGGCGGGAGTTCGCCACTGTTTTCAGCCAGTTGCTCGGTACGCTCCAGAGCCTGTTGCGCTTCCTGCTGACGCAGGGTGTTGAGCTGGTTTCTCAGTGCCTGCAGATAATTGTCCAGCTGAGTCATGGTCTTCTGGTGTAACTCAGCCCGTAAGCGCGCCAGTTCCTGGCGGTTGCTCGCGGACAGCTGAGCCAGTTCCAGTTCATTGACGCGGGCCTTGCTGGCGGCGTTGCCGGTTTCCCGTGCCCAGGCACTGGCCTGTCCACGGGCGGTGGCGGAGGCGGAAAGACTTTGCAGACGGCGATCGCTGTCAGTCAGTGCCCGTCTGGCCTCGGTTTGCTGCTGGGGTAATTGCGTGATGGAATCACTGATTTCACGGACCCTGTCCTGTTCCTGCTGGGCCTGACGGCCTTCTTCCAGTAACTGACTGCTGACCCGTAAAATCTCCTGCTCCAGCTCATTGCTGCTCAGTGACGGATTGACCGTTTTCGGGGTATCCGCCACCGACACAATTTGCTGCTGTAATTCCCGGGATAATTTCGGGAAATTATCGATAACAGACTGATACTGACGTGCCTGTTCGATCGATGCGTTACGCTGATCGATAAAATCCAGGGCAGTCTGTAACGTCTGAACCAGTTCTGCCTGCGCCGGGCTGGCTTTACTGCTCTTAGCCGTTTCCAGCGCCTGTTTTATCTGTGCGGCATCCGGAGGCGTGGCCGCATACAGTGAGAAGCTGAGCCCGAGGCTCAGCAGTAAAGCCACAATCACGCGCACGTCATCGTTCTCCGGGCTTACTCAGTGACAGGACTGACTGACGGAGTGTCAGAGAAGATACTGGCCAGAGGCTGACCCAGACGGGTTTTTGCTTCAGCTTCCAGAGACTCACTCAGCATGACTTTATTTTTTGCAAACAGGTTTATGACCGTGGAACCGAGTTTGAAGCGGCCCATTTCGTCACCTTTCAGCAGTACCACTGCACCATCCGTCTCAGCGGCAGGGTAGTGCCAGCGCTTGATCACCCCTTCGCGAGGTGGCGTAATGGTGCCGGCCCAGACCGTTTCGATACTGCCGACAATGGTCGCTCCGACCAGTATCTGGACCATCGGTCCGAAATCGGTATCAAAGTAGCAGATTACGCGTTCGTTACGGGCAAACAGGTTGGGGATATTACGCGCAGTCAGCGGATTCACTGAGTACAGGTCTCCCGGCACGTAGACCATTTCGCGCAGGATACCATTACACGGCATATGCACACGGTGATAATCACGCGGAGCCAGGTAAGTGGTTACAAACTGTCCGTTGTAAAAATCTGCGGCACGGCGCTCATCCCCGGCGAGTAACGCCTCCAGGGTGTACTGGTGACCTTTGGCCTGAAAGATCTGATTTTCTTCGATACGTCCGGCCTGACTCACGGCCCCGTCTGCGGGCTGAATCAGCAGATTAGGATCATTATCTATCGGGCGGGCACCCTCTTTTAACGGACGAACGAAGAAGTCGTTAAAAGTCGGGTAGGCCGATGTTTCTTTCTTCACCGCTTCAGACATATCCACTTTGTAGTACCAGACAAACAGATCTATCACCGAGCGGGTCAGCCAGCCCCCGCGACGGCTGGCAGCCCAGCCCGCCAGTTCTGTTAACGCTTTTTTCGGTAAAACTGCATTGATGCCAAGTTTGAATTTTTCGAGCATGTTGCCTCCTGGCATTATCACGAGATAGAGATAAAAAACGGGCGCAACTCAGGCGACCCTGGTAAATTGGCGATCCCGCCAGTATGTCAGTTAGTCCTCACTGACAGAAAAGTTTTTCCGGACTTTGACCTGTGCCATGCTTTCCAGAATACGGTGGTAACTTTCGAAACGTACTTCGTCAATCCTGCCATCTTCTACGGCCTGACGTATTGCACACCCCGGATCGTTATCATGTTTGCAGTCGCGGAATTTACAGTGACCAAGATAGTCCGCAAATTCGACAAATCCGCGGGTAATTTGTTCCGGTTCCAGATGCCAGAGACCAAACTCCCTGACCCCCGGGGAGTCGATCACATCTCCGCCATGCGGGAAGTGATACAACCGGGCGGCGGTGGTGGTGTGCTGGCCCAGACCGGAGTTATCTGACACATCATTGGTCAGAATTTCCTCTTCACTGGCCGCATCCAGCCCTAACAGCCGGTTAAGCAGGCTGGATTTACCCACCCCTGACTGGCCGGCAAAAATACTGATCCTGTCAGTCAGTGCCTGCTCCAGAGGGGCCAGCCCCTGACGTTCGTGGCTTGATACCATTAATACCGGATAGCCGATCCTGCGGTAGATATCCATTTGTTCGTCCACAAAGGCCCGCGCAGCATCATCCAGCAGATCGGTCTTATTCAGCACCAGCAGTGGCGCTATTCCCAGTGTTTCGCAGGCCACCAGATAGCGGTCGATAATATTCAGCGACAACTCCGGTAAAATTGCGGACACAATGACAATCTGATTAATGTTAGCGGCAATCGGCTTCAGACCGTCGTAATAATCGGGGCGGGTCAGCATCGATGTTCTTTCGTGAACGGCTTCGACAATGCCTTTCCCGGCGCCACTCTGCGGGGCGCGCCAGACCACACGGTCACCGGTTACCAGCGAACGGATCGTCCGGCGGATATTACACCGCAAAATATTCCCCGTGCTGTCTTCCACATCGGCATGCATACCAAAGCGGCTGATCACAATACCTTCTTCCGGCTCGCCAAAGAGGCTGTCATCAGGCTCTGCTTTTTCCGGTCGTGTTTTCAGGCGTCGCTGATGGTTAGCATTAACACGACGCTGCTGACCTTTTGACAGTTTATTTTTGCTCACACTTCCTCTCATGATTTGCCAGACTTCGCCCGGCGGGACAAAACGTCTATGATACCATTATTAGTCATCAATAGACGATTTTAGCAACGGTGAGAGAGTGTATGGCAACTGCAAGTGAAAACAATCTGATTTGGATTGACCTCGAAATGACTGGCCTGGACCCGGAAAGGGATCGGATCATAGAAATCGCAACGCTGGTGACCGATGCGGACCTGAATATTCTTGCCGAAGGGCCAGTGATTGCGGTTCACCAGTCCGCCGAACAACTGTCTCTGATGGATGACTGGAATGTTCGTACCCATACCGGCAGCGGCCTGGTGGACCGGGTTAAACAGAGCCAGTACGACGACCGTGCAGCAGAACTTGCCACGCTGGAGTTCTTAAAACAATGGGTCCCCGCCAATGCCTCACCGATCTGCGGGAACAGTATCGGTCAGGACCGCCGTTTCCTCTACAAGTATATGCCTGAGCTGGAAGCATGGTTCCATTACCGGGCTCTGGATGTGAGTACATTAAAAGAGCTGGCCCGTCGCTGGAAACCGGAAATTCTGCCAGGTTTCCGTAAAGCAGGAACGCACCAGGCACTGGATGATATTCGTGAGTCAGTAGCCGAATTACGCTACTACCGGGAAAATTTCCTCAGCCTTTAAGTAAAATTGTCTAATCTGACAACAAGATGATGCTTTAATCGTCAGTCAGACGAAAAGCTGCAAAAATATTGGTAACGGGGCTTGCGTAGCGGAATTATTCTCGTATAATTCGCACCCCGTAACGATGAAGAATTTATGTCGTTGCCGGCGCGGGAATAGCTCAGTTGGTAGAGCACGACCTTGCCAAGGTCGGGGTCGCGAGTTCGAGTCTCGTTTCCCGCTCCAGATTCAAAAAGTAGTTGCAGTAGTATCCTCCGATGCGGGAATAGCTCAGTTGGTAGAGCACGACCTTGCCAAGGTCGGGGTCGCGAGTTCGAGTCTCGTTTCCCGCTCCAGAGAATATAAGTAGTTGCAGTTGTACCTCCTATATGCGGGAATAGCTCAGTTGGTAGAGCACGACCTTGCCAAGGTCGGGGTCGCGAGTTCGAGTCTCGTTTCCCGCTCCAGATTTTCTCCGGTATTTTCTTCCGTTTTACACTTCGCTTTTTTATCCTTTGCTGATTTGCTGATTTGCTGATTTGCTGATTTGCTGATTTGCTGATTTGCTGATTTGCTGATTTGCTGATTTGCTGATTTGCTGATTTGCTGATTTGCTGATTTGCTGATTTGCTGATTTGCTGATTTGCTATGCCTGCAATAGCGGATAAAAAAATCAGCGCACCAGGTACGCTGATCGATATCACCGCAAAACAGGCAAGGCCAACGTTTGTCGGACCTTATCTGCAGTGTCTTCAGCCCTGAACTTTCTCTGAGGCTTCGGTAAAGGCCTGATATAACTCGCGGGCACGGGCACTGACAGGGCCACGGGTCAACGCTCTGTCTTCGATACGGTTACAGTGCAGAACCTTACCATGGTTGCCGGTACTGAAGATTTCGTCCGCATTCAGGACATCTTCCGGGGTTAACGTCACTTCCTCTACCGTAATACCGTCTTCACGTAACAGGGCAATGACCCGCTGACGGGTGATCCCGTTCAGGAAAGTCCCGTTAGGCACCGGGGTATAAGCGATCCCGTTTTTGACGATCCACAGGTTAGCAGCCGCAAATTCTGCCACATTACCTTCACCGTCCAGCACCACCGCGGTGTAAAAGTCACGCTGGCTGGCTTCACGGATAATGCGTTGTGTGTTCGGATACAGACAGGAGGCTTTGGCTTCTGTCGGGGCCATGGTGGCATCCGGACGACGGAACGGACTGAATGTGGCGCTGAATCCGTTATCATCCGGCAGGGCCGTTTCAAAAATATGCAAAGCGAAAGTGGTACTTTCAGGATCCGGCAGCAGGAACCCGCCAGGAGAGAAGAACAGGACTTTAATATAGTAATCGGTATCGTGAGGAAGCTGTGCCAGTCCCTGGTGGACTAAACGAATGATTTCGTCAGCGGTAATTTTAGGTTCCATTCCCATAGAAAGCGCAGAACGAATAGCGCGCTGACAGTGGGCTTCCAGGTCAGGAAGATGGCCTTTCACAGAGCGTGCGCCGTCAAACACGGTAGAGGCCATCCATAATGCATGATCGGTAATCCCAATCGCAGGTTTATCTGTTGTGCTCCATTCGCCTTTGAACCAGATAATTTCTTGGTTATTCATTGTTTTCCTCAATACCCATAATGCCCTGTTACCAGGTGGCCGATATAATTAATGTTTTTGTGAACTGTCTTTTGGAATGCCAGACGCCAGTACTAACAGTTAAGCTCAGCTTAGCAAGAAATCAGATATAGCTGAATAACTTCACCCCGCCAGCGGCGTCACTTTTTTTTAACACCTGCCGGACGATCGGTAAAGGATCCTGATTTCTGTAAAGGATCCATTTAGCTTATTGATATTTATGATCTCTCAGGGACGGGCGGTTTTCATGGTCGGGTCAGAGTTTGCAGGGTTTGTACAAATAACCAACGGTCGGTATTTGTTAGTGGATTTGATGGTTGCTATCACTGTGTGTTCTCTGCATAATACGCCTCCCCGAAATACCGCGCCGATGGCATGCTATTTCGCGGCGCATTACAGGAAGCCTTTATTTTTACAAAGGATTCATCCTGGCGTGTCATTAACGGGCTTCACTACTGTAGTCTGTAAACAGAGTTATCCACAGTTTTATCTTTTTTTTACCCCCGCTTTTTTGCGCACAGTGATCATTCACGATAGTTAGCAAGCAACTGATTTAAATAATAATGTTTTATTTTTTCTGCAATGTGACTTTAGTCATGTTCTTTCTGTATGCCTTGAATAAAAAAGATATTTTTATTTTTATCCACAGACAGAAATTCTCTGCAAAAAGAAACCCGGTAAAATGATTTAGCCCGGCATTTGTGTGGCAGACAGGTGCCGGTCAGGGGCTCACTCCCTATTTTTTCCCGCTATGTTATTCTGTCGCCCTCTCTTTCCCGCGATTAAGAGGTCGTCAATGTCTGAGTATGATCAGGATCTTTCTTCATCATCATCGTCTGTCTGGCCGGTGAAAACCTTCCCTGAACTGGAACGCGCGCTGTGTGAAAGTCGTGGCATTACCTGCTGGCAACTGATGCAGCAGGCAGGTATGGCGGCGTTTACGTGTCTGCGGCAGACCTGGCCCGAAGCACGGCATTTACGCATCTTATGCGGATCCGGAAATAATGGCGGGGATGGCTATATACTGGCGACCCTGGCAAGCATGGCAGGCTATACCGTGAGTGTGATGGCCTGTGATCAAAAGGATCCTCCAGCGGAAGCCGCGCAAGCCAGAGAGCAGTGGCTGGCCTGTGGCGGTGAATGCCAGCCTGCTGAGGGGGAGTGGATCGGCAAAGAAGATCTGATCGTTGACGCCTTGCTGGGGATCGGGCTGAATCGCGCGCCTGAAGATCCTTATCTGTCACTTATCGAAAAAACCCAACAGCGTCAGGTACCGATCCTGGCTCTGGATATCCCTTCCGGTGTGATGGCGGATAGCGGGGCAGTCCCGGGAGCGGCTATCAAAGCCACCGTGACGCTCAGCTTTATCGCGCTGAAAGCCGGACTGCTGACCGGGAAAGCCCGCGACTATTGCGGTAAGGTCATGCTGGATCTCACCGGACCGTTACCCGCGCGGGAACAGGCTACACCGCCAGCCTGGCGCAGGACAGCCGGTGATCTTTCGCGATGGCTGCAGCCCCGGCAGGGGACCGCTCATAAAGGCAATAATGGCCGGTTAGTATTGATCGGCGGCGCCGAAGGGACCGGGGGGGCGATACGTCTGGCTGCAGAGGCCGCCTTACGCAGCGGAGCGGGCCTGGCCAGGGTGCTGACTCACGCTAAAAATGTGTCTGCCATTCTGAGTGCTCGTCCTGAGCTGATGGTGGCAGAAGCTTCAGACGAGAAATTAAAGGAATCACTCGAATGGGCCGATATAGTGGTGATTGGTCCGGGACTGGGGCAGAGCGCCCGTGCCCGTGAGATCCTGAATCAGGTAAAAAAAAGTAAAAAAGACACACTTTGGGATGCCGATGCCCTCAACCTTCTGGCAATCGATCCCGATACACGTCAGAATCGAATTCTTACCCCTCATCCGGGCGAGGCCGCACGATTACTCGGGGTGACGGTCAGTGCCGTCGAACATGACCGGCTACAGGCGGCGCGCGAGCTGACACGGCGTTATGGGGGTGTGGCCGTACTGAAAGGGGCGGGCACAGTGATTGCGGCTTCCGGTGACGGTATGACAATAGCCGATGTGGGAAATCCCGGCATGGCGACCGGGGGCATGGGTGACGTGCTGAGTGGTGTGATTGCGGCACTTGCCGGGCAGAAACTCTCTCTTTATGATGCGGCCTGTGCCGGTGTGATTGCCCACGGCGCCGCAGCCGATGCGGTTGCCAGCGAATTCGGCATGCGTGGTATGTTAGCCAGTGATTTATTTCTTCCGCTTAGGCGATTTGTTAATCCGGATATGAACGTAAAATAAAGAATGAAAACCTCTGTTATCGCTTTACCTGATGAATCGGCCACTCTGGCTTTAGGCGCATCTCTTGCACAGGCCAGTCACCGGGCCACGGTCATCTATCTGTACGGTGATCTGGGGGCCGGCAAAACGACCTTCAGTCGCGGGTTTATTCAGGCCCTCGGGCATCAGGGAAATGTGAAAAGCCCGACCTACACCCTGGTAGAGCCTTACACCCTGGGGCAGCGCACTGTTTACCATTTTGATCTGTATCGTCTGGCGGATCCTGAAGAGCTGGAATTCATGGGGATCCGTGATTATTTCGGCGCGGAGGCGATCTGTCTGGTTGAATGGCCTCAGCAGGGAAAAGGCTTTTTACCTGAACCGGATCTGACGATTACCCTGAGTTACGTGGCCGATTGCCGGCAGGCAGAGATCGTGGCCCATACCCCGTATGGGGAAAACATTGTCGCGCAGTCAGGCTCAGACAGGGATGGAGTATGACCTTAGGGCAGTTGTATCGGCATGGACTCTTATTACTCATCCTCCTGTTGCCGGGGCTGAGTGCTGCAGCATCGTTATCCAACATCAGTGTCGATAATGGCGGTTCACTGGCCACGGTGACACTGCATTTTAACGGTAAACCTGCCTACTCATGGTTCTCTCTCCACAAACCCGAACGGGTTGTCATGGATATCAATCAGTCGGGTGTGATTAAAGGCCTGCCGCTGAATTTTAGTGGTGAGAATATCGTAAAGCGTATTCGCACCAGTAAACCGGTCAACACGCACAGTTTCCGGCTGGTCTTTGAGCTGACTCAGGCGGCGAAAACCACCACACGGATGAATGTGCAGGGAAATGATTACCAGGTAATTTTTTCTCTGCGCGGAAGAAACGCCGTCACTTCGGCCGCTAAAGCGACGCCGGCCAGTGATCCTTTCAAAGGGCAGAACGGCGCCACGGCGACCAATACCAACACGACGACCTATCCCGGCGGTAAAGTCCGTAATAACGAGCAGGTGATTGTCGCTATCGATGCGGGACATGGCGGCCAGGATCCCGGCGCTATCGGTCAGAACGGTCTGAAAGAGAAAAATGTCACTATCTCTATCGCCCGTAAGCTGCAAACGCTACTGAACGCCGATCCGATGTTTAAAGCGTTGATGACCCGGACCGGCGATTACTATGTCTCCGTGATGGGACGTTCAGAGGTTGCCCGTAAAGAAAAAGCCAACCTGCTGCTCTCCATCCATGCGGATTCTGCACCGAGCCATTCTGCCACCGGGGCCTCAGTCTGGGTGCTTTCTAACAAGCGGGCAAACTCAGAAATGGCTGGCTGGCTTGAACAGAGAGAAAAACAGTCTGAATTACTGGGCGGTGCGGGTGATCTGCTGGCAAATAATCAGGCTGACCCGTATTTCAGTCAGGCCGTGCTGGACCTGCAATTTGGCCATTCACAGCGGGTAGGGTACGACGTTGCGGTTAAAGTCATCCAGCAACTGCGGGGGGTGACGACGATGCACAAGCGTCTGCCTGAACACGCCAGTCTCGGAGTATTACGTTCTCCGGATATCCCGTCCTTACTGGTGGAAACCGGATTTATCAGTAACCGAAAAGAAGAACGTTTACTGGGTAACGGGGCGTATCAGGATAAAATTGCCAAAGCGATTTACCGCGGCCTGCGCAATTACTTTAAAGCGCATCCGCAGCAAAATGTGCCACGGCGGGAAAATAAAGCGCAACCCGCTACACCGGCAATCTCTGCCACATCAACGGTTCATGTGGTGCGATCCGGCGAAACACTGACGGGGATTGCACGGAGTTATGGGGTCACAATCCGTTCACTGATTGACCTTAACCGCCTGAAGAAAGAAACTGTCATGACAGGACAGCGTCTGAAAATCCCTGCGACCGCGGCGAGCCCGCAAAATGTGATCTCCGCTAAACCTTCTGCCACTGTCCGGCATAAAGTGGTCAGAGGAGATACACTCAGCAGTATTTCCGCTAAGTATGGTGTGAGCTCAACGCGTATAATGCAGCAAAACCATATGCGTTCTGAAAATGTCATGCTGGGCCAGACACTGACCATCTCTCCGCCATGATCCGCTGACAGAAGAGCACTTCTGGTCATCAACGTTCTGTGAGGAAGGGAATGACAATAAAAATATTACCACCTCAACTGGCGAACCAGATCGCCGCCGGAGAAGTGGTTGAAAGACCGGCCTCGGTCGTTAAAGAGCTGACAGAAAACAGCCTTGATGCCGGGGCGACCCGCATTGAAATAGAAATTGAGAAAGGTGGTGCAAAGCGGATATCCATCCGTGATAACGGCTGCGGGATAGCTAAAGATGAACTATCGATGGCACTCGCCCGTCATGCTACCAGTAAAATCGCCAGCCTGGATGACCTGGAAGCTATCATGAGCCTGGGGTTTCGCGGTGAAGCCCTGGCCAGTATCAGTTCTGTGTCACGACTGACCCTGACTTCCCGCCCGGAATCGCAGGAAGGCGCATGGCAGGCGTATGCACAGGGGAGGGAGATGGATGTTTCTCTCAAACCGGCGGCGCATCCCTGCGGGACGACTCTGGAAGTGCTGGATCTGTTCTATAACACACCGGCACGGCGGAAGTTTCTGCGTACCGAAAAAACCGAATTTACACATATTGATGAAGTGATCCGCCGCATCGCCCTGGTGCGTTTTGATGTTGAGTTCTCCCTCAGTCATAACGGTAAACGCATCCGTCATTACCGCGCAGCCAGTGAGCAGAAGCAGCAGGAGCGCCGGCTGGCGGCTATCTGCGGGTCTGCTTTTCTGGAACATGCCCTGCACCTTGAATGGCAGCATGATGCCCTGGGGCTGACCGGCTGGGTGGCGGACCCCCGTGCGGCGGGCCAGTTCTCAGAGTTACAGTACTGCTACGTTAATGGCCGTATGATGCGCGATAAACTCATTAATCACGCAATCCGGCAGGCGTATCAGGATAAGCTGGGAGCCGATCAGCAACCCGCCTATGTACTCTATCTGACCATCGACCCGCACCAGGTCGATGTCAATGTCCATCCGGCCAAACATGAAGTCCGCTTCCATCAATCGCGACTGGTCCATGACTTTATCTACCAGGGCGTACTGAGTGCGTTACAAAGTGCGACGGAATACCTGCCGGAGATGACGGAGGCCCCGGTAAGCACGGCGGCAGTGAACCGACGGGCCGCCGGGGATAATCTGTACTCTTCGCCACCGCGGCCTGCGGCTGTCGACCGCCCGGTTCCGGGCGATAATAGCGGCGGCATGCAGGGAAAACTCCCCAGCCGTGCGACCGGGACGGTGGCCCCGGCCGCCTATACCGCACCGCGCTATCAGACCCGGGAAGGGGAGCTGTACCAAAAGATGCTCTCTGCGGCTCAGTTACCGCCGTCAGCACAGGAGCAGGTTCCGGCGCCGGCACGAAGTCATCCACGGGAAACCGACGTGCCTTTAGCCTCACACCCGCGAAGTTTTGGCCGGGTGCTGACCGTGCTGCGCCAGGTGTATGCACTGACCGAACATCGGGACGGGGTGCAGCTGATCGCGCTGCCTGTGGCCTCGCGCTGGCTTATCCAGGCGCAGTTACAGCCGGGTGAGACGGGGCTTCGCTCCCAGCCATTGCTGATCCCTGTCCGGCTGAAAGCAGAAAAGTCAGAGCGTCAGGCACTGTCGGTACACAGTGACGCGCTGCACTCTCTGGGGCTGGACTTTGCGACGGATGCCCAGCATGTCACATTGCGGGGGGTGCCTTTACCATTGCGCACACAAAATTTACAAAACTTGATTCCGGAGCTGTTAGGCTATCTTGCCCGACAATCAGAGGTCAGTGCAGAGCAGCTTGCCCGATGGCTGGCAACCCGCTGTAATACCGGACACTCTGAATGGAATCACTCACAGGCTATTGCTTTACTGGCAGACCTGGAGAGGCTGACACCGTCGCTGGTTGCTGCCCCTCCTGCCGGATTATTACAGGCAGTGGATTTAAACAATGTATTTGAAGCGTTGAAAAATGAGTGAATTAAAACAGTCCGGCCGGCCGAAGGCTATTTTCCTGATGGGGCCGACGGCTTCCGGTAAAACGGCCCAGGCCATTGCATTACGTCAGCAGCTGCCGGTAGAAATTATCAGTGTCGACTCTGCGTTAATTTATAAAGGTATGGATATCGGCACTGCCAAACCGTCAGCAGAAGAACTGGCTCTGGCCCCGCACCGTTTGCTGGATATCCGTGACCCGGCGCAGGCCTATTCGGCGGCAGAGTTCCGCCGGGATGCTCTGAAAGAAATGGATGAAATTTCACAGAGCGGGCGTATTCCGCTGCTGGTGGGCGGTACGATGCTTTATTATAAAGCCTTGCTGGAAGGGTTATCCCCGTTACCTGCGGCTGATCCGGAAATTCGCCGGCAGATAGAAGAAAGAGCGGAAGCGGAAGGCTGGGAAGCGCTGCATCGCGATTTATGCCGGATTGATCCCGAGGCCGGGCATCGTATTCATCCGAATGATCCCCAGAGACTGTCGAGGGCACTGGAAGTTTTTTATATTTCAGGTAAAACTTTAACAGGGCTGACAAAAACATCTGGCGAAGCGTTACCTTATGATGTCATACAGTTTGCAATTGCTCCCTCCAGTCGCGAATTGTTGCATCAACGCATCGCATTGCGGTTTGAGCAGATGCTGGCGTCGGGATTTGAGGCAGAAGTGCGAAAATTATTTATGCGGGGTGATCTGCATACAGATATGCCATCTGTCCGCTGTGTAGGATATCGCCAGATGTGGTCATGGTTATCGGGTGAAATCGATTACGATGAAATGGTTTTTCGCGGGATCTGCGCGACGCGACAACTGGCAAAACGGCAAATCACCTGGTTACGGGGATGGGAAAATATCCACTGGCTTGACAGTGATCAACCCCGGTTAGCACAGGAAACGATAATGAAGGTTGTTAGTGCTAACATTGGGTGATTGTGTACAATTGACGGGTTACGGTGCGCAAAATTTTCGCAATTTTAAACTGTTGGTTCTGAAATAATAAACAACAAGCATATAAGGAAAAGATAGAATGGCTAAAGGGCAATCATTACAAGACCCGTTTTTGAACGCATTGCGTCGCGAACGTGTACCGGTTTCAATTTATCTGGTTAATGGTATTAAATTGCAAGGTCAGATCGAATCCTTCGATCAGTTCGTCATTCTGTTAAAAAATACCGTCAGCCAGATGGTCTATAAGCATGCTATCTCGACGGTAGTACCGTCACGACCGGTATCTCACCACACTAATGCGCCGACGGGTGGCAGTAACTATCATAATAATGGAACTGCATCTGCTCAGTCACAACAAGACGGTGATAGCGCAGAGTAATTTGTCACTGTAATTCCAGGGTCGGTGTCCGCAACAAGGTCGCCGCCCTGGTTTTTTTTATTAAGAGAGGTTTTCGCTTGTTTGAGCGTTATGAAGCTGGCGAGCAGGCTGTTCTGGTCCATATCTGGTTTACCCAGGACCGGGATCAGGAAGATTTACAGGAATTTGAGACACTCGTATCTTCTGCGGGCGTAGAAGCCCTGCAGGTAGTGACCGGTAGCCGTAAGGCACCCCACCCCAAATATTTTGTGGGCGAAGGAAAGGCACAGGAAATTGCTGATGCGGTCAAAGCGACCGGTGCCTCCGTCGTCCTGTTTGATCATGCATTATCCCCGGCCCAGGAACGTAATCTGGAAGCTATCTGCCAGTGCCGGGTCGTCGATCGCACCGGATTGATCCTGGATATTTTTGCTCAGCGTGCACGTACCCATGAGGGTAAATTGCAGGTTGAACTGGCTCAGTTACGTCACCTGGCGACACGACTCGTCAGAGGCTGGACTCACCTGGAACGTCAGAAAGGCGGGATAGGCTTGCGCGGGCCCGGCGAAACCCAGCTGGAAACGGACCGCCGTTTACTGCGTAATCGCATCAGTCTGATCCTCTCGCGCCTGAGCCGGGTGGAGAAGCAGCGTGAGCAGGGACGTCAGGCACGCGCAAAAGCGGACATTCCTACCGTGTCGTTGGTGGGATATACCAACGCCGGGAAATCCACCCTGTTTAACAAGGTGACGTCGGCCGACGTTTATGCGGCTGACCAGTTATTTGCAACGCTGGACCCGACACTCCGTCGCCTGCACATCGCGGATGTCGGGGACGTAGTGCTGGCCGATACGGTCGGGTTTATTCGTCACCTGCCGCATGATCTGGTAGCTGCATTTAAAGCCACCTTGCAGGAAACCCGTGAGGCCTCTCTGCTGATGCATGTGGTGGACGCGGCCGATCTGCGTCTGGATGAAAACATCGATGCCGTCGATGAAGTGCTGGCAGAAATTGAAGCCGATGAAATCCCGGCATTGCTTGTGATGAATAAGATAGACCGGCTGGAAGACTTTGAGCCGCGTATTGACCGTAACGAGGAAAATATGCCGATCCGGGTCTGGTTATCGGCACAAAGCGGAGCCGGCATTCCTCTGCTCTGGCAGGCGCTCTCTGAACGTCTGGCGGGGGAAATTGCGCAATATGAACTCCGCCTGCCGCCTCATGCCGGTAAGTTACGCAGCCGTTTCTACCAGTTACATGCGATCGAAAAAGAATGGAATGAAGATGATGGCAGCACAGGCCTGCACATCCGGATGCCCGTCGTTGACTGGCGCAGGATGTGTAAGCAGGAGCCATCGGTGATTGATTATATTGTCTGATTTATTTTTTCAATACCTGAACGACGTATCTCAGTATCCGATACCACCGCACTTACAATTTTCACCGCAATTACTATAAATGGAGTATAAGCATGGCGTGGAATCAGCCCGGTAATAACGGACAGGACCGCGACCCGTGGGGGAGCAGCAATAAAAAAGGCGGCAACTCCGGGGGTAATCGTGGCGGGCGTGATCAGGGCCCCCCTGATTTGGACGATATTTTCCGTAAACTCAGCGAAAAACTGGGGAAATTTGGCGGATCAAAATCGGGCGGTGCCGGCCAGTCGGGCGGGAAAATCGCCGGCGTGGTTGTACTTGTAGCGGTGGTTGTCTGGGCAGCCAGTGGTTTTTACACTATCGGTGAAGCAGAGCGTGGGGTAGTGACCCGTTTTGGTAAGTTCAGTCATCTGGTTGAACCCGGGCTGAACTGGAAACCGACCTTTATCGACCATGTGCGTGCCGTGAACGTTGAAGCCGTCAGAGAGCTTGCCACCTCAGGTGCGATGCTGACGTCTGATGAAAACGTGGTGCATGTGGAAATGAACGTGCAATACCAGGTCACCGATCCGGAACAGTATCTCTATTCCGTCACCGATGCCGATGACAGTCTGCGCCAGGCGACAGACAGTGCCTTACGTGGCGTCATTGGTCGCTCGACGATGGATCGCGTGCTGACGGAAGGGCGTACGGTAGTACGCAGTGAAACCCAGCGTGAAATCGAAGAGACAATCCGTCCTTACCATATGGGGATCAGCATCCTGGATGTGAACTTCCAGGCGGCCCGTCCTCCGGAGCAGGTGAAAGCCGCGTTTGATGATGCAATTGCTGCCCGGGAAAACCGTGAACAGTACGTGCGTGAAGCCGAGGCATATGCGAACGAAGTCCAGCCAAGGGCAAATGGCCAGGCCCAGCGTATTCTGGAGGAAGCCCGTGCATATAAAGAGCGGACAGTCCTGGAAGCGCAGGGGGAAGTCGCTCGTTTCTCAGAAATTCTGCCGGAATATAAAGCAGCCCCTCAGATAACCAAAGAGCGTCTGTATATCGATACGATGGAGCGGGTATTATCCGAAACCCGTAAAGTGGTGGTCGGTGATAAGAGTAATAACCTGATGGTACTGCCCCTTGATCAATTAATGAATGGCGGATCGTCGGCGCAAAGTAACGGGACCCGTAAAACAGTACCTCCGTTAAAAGCGCCATCAGCGACTTCTTCGGCAACCAATGCACGTCGTGAAGCGTCGTCATTGTCGACGGAAAGCATTATGGATCAGCGCAGAGCGAATGCACTGCGTAATGATGGCCTGCGCGAAGGAGAGGAATAATGCGTAAATCTGTAATAGTTGTCGCAGTGGTCGTGCTGGTCCTGCTGTTTACCTCAATGTTTATCGTGCCGGAAGGGCAGCGGGGGATCGTTGTCCGCTTTGGTAAAGTATTACGCGATAATGAAAACAAGCCTCTGGTCTATTCGCCAGGCCTGCATTTCAAAATCCCGTTTTTTGAAACAGTAAAAACCCTCGATGCGCGTATTCAGACGATGGATAACCAGGCGGATCGTTTTGTCACCAAAGAGAAGAAAGATCTGATTGTCGATTCCTATATTAAATGGCGTATCAGTGATTTCAGCCGTTACTATCTGGCGACCGGCGGCGGCGATATTTCTCAGGCGGAGCTGTTACTGAAGCGTAAGTTTAGTGACCGTCTGCGCTCAGAAATGGGCCGGCTGGATGTGAAAGATATTGTCACTGATTCACGGGGTCGTCTGACAACGGATGTGCGTGATGCACTGAATACCGGGAGTGCCGGAACGGATGATGAAGTTCAGACTCCGGCCGCAGACGATGCTATCGCCAGTGCAGCAGCCCGGGTAGAGAAAGAAACTCAGGGCAAAGTCGCGGCCGTGAATCCGAACAGTATGGCGGCACTGGGTATCGATGTTGTTGATGTCCGCATCAAACAAATCAACCTGCCGGCTGAAGTTTCGGATGCGATTTATAACCGTATGCGTGCGGAGCGTGAATCTGTTGCCCGTAGCCAGCGCTCGCAGGGGCAGGAAGAAGCGGAAAAAATTCGCGCCCAGGCGGATTATCAGGTGACAAAAACACTGGCTGAAGCGCAGCGTCAGGCGCTGATCACCCGGGGTGAAGGGGATGCAGAAGCGACGAAACTGTTCGCGGATGCCTTCAGTAAAGATCCGGACTTCTTTACCTTTATCAGAAGTCTGCGTGCTTATGAAAATAGCTTTAAAGGTGATCGTGACGTGATCGTGATGAGCCCGGACAGTGATTTCCTGCGCTTTATGAAATCACCCGCTCAGACGACTCACTGACAGGCGGTATTAAATGTTCAGGCCGGCCTTTCGCCGGCCTTTTTTATTGGATGGAGAGTATGAATTCAACAATATGGACGGCGCTGGCCCTGGTATTGGTGCTTGAAGGGCTGGGCCCGATGTTATATCCGGGCGGCTGGCGAAAATTTATTGCCGCGATGACTCGATTACCGGATACCTTACTGCGTCGTTTTGGCGGCGGGCTGGTGGTGGCTGGCATCGTTATCTATTACATGGTGAGCCGCTGATTACCGGAAAGGACGGGTGTTGCGGCCTGTGACGGGATGCTGCAGATAACAGTATGATGAAAATTGCGTCAAAAAAAGTGCGCAATCGTATGCTAAAAATGCTGAAAGTGAATTTTTCAGATGGTAGAATCCTTTTTTAAGCAATCGGTGGTTTTGGAAAATGGGTAAGAACGTTGTCGTCCTTGGCACCCAATGGGGTGACGAAGGCAAAGGTAAAATCGTAGATCTTCTGACTGAACGTGCTAATTATGTTGTCCGCTACCAGGGGGGCCACAATGCCGGTCACACACTTGTCATCAACGGTGAAAAAACCGTCCTCCACTTAATTCCATCAGGTATTCTGCGTGAAAACGTTATCAGCATCATTGGTAACGGCGTCGTATTATCACCTGAAGCTCTGATGAAAGAGATGAAAGGCCTGGAAGATCGCGGAATTCCGGTACGCGAACGTCTCCTGTTATCCGAAGCCTGCCCGCTGATCCTTCAGTATCATGTCGCGATGGATCTGGCACGTGAAAAAGCCCGTGGCGATAAAGCTATCGGTACTACAGGACGCGGCATCGGTCCTGCGTACGAAGATAAAGTTGCCCGTCGTGGTCTGCGTGTCGGTGACCTTTTTGATAAAGAAACCTTTGCCGTCAAGCTGAAAGAAATTGTTGAGTATTATAATTTCCAGCTGGTCCATTACTACAAAGCCGAAGCCGTTGATTACGACAAAGTACTGAACGACGTACTGGCGATTGCTGACATCCTGACCGGAATGGTGGTGGATGTTTCTGAATTACTGGATAACGCGCGTAAACGCGGTGATCTGGTGATGTTTGAAGGGGCACAGGGGACACTGCTGGATATTGACCACGGTACCTACCCGTATGTCACCTCTTCAAACACGACCGCAGGTGGTGTCGCGACAGGTTCCGGACTGGGGCCGCGTTACGTGGATTACGTGCTGGGAATTGTTAAAGCCTATTCCACCCGTGTGGGTGCAGGTCCTTTCCCGACCGAACTGTTTGACGATGTCGGTGATTACCTGGGGCAGAAAGGTAATGAGTTTGGCGCAACGACGGGTCGTCGTCGTCGTACCGGCTGGCTGGACGCGGTTGCTGTCCGCCGTGCAGTGCAGATCAACTCATTATCCGGTTTCTGCCTGACCAAACTGGACGTGCTGGATGGATTAGAGACCGTCAAAATTTGTGTCGGATACCGTATGCCTGATGGCCGTGAAGTGACGACCACTCCACTGGCTGCAGAAGGCTGGGAAGGTATTGAGCCGATTTACGAATCAATGCCAGGCTGGACGGAGAGTACTTTCGGTGTGAAAACGCCTGAAGGGTTACCGCAGGCAGCGCACAATTATATTAAGCGTATTGAAGAACTTACCGGCGTACCGATCGATATTATTTCTACCGGTCCCGATCGCAGTGAAACGATGATTTTACGCGACCCGTTTGATGCTTAATCATACTCTGGCCGGAAGTTTTCCGGCCTTTGTCTCTCCTGCTATCAACAGCTCTTTCCCTCTGTTTGCTGATCAAGTTCATCGGTTACTTAAATAATTCTCCGCAAATCCTGACTCTGGTTTATTATCAGTACACAGAGATGCCTTTTGCTTACCAGCCGTGCATCGGTTTTTGTTCGGTACACATTCCGGGGATACAGTGCAGCTAACCAGCTTTACAGATTACGCTCTTCGGGCATTAATTTTTATGGCGACATTGCCTGAAGGCCAGATGACCAGTATCACTGAAGTGACAGATGTCTACGGGGTTTCACGGCATCATATGGTCAAAATTATTAATCAGCTGAGCCATGAAGGCTTTGTGCAGACCAGTCGCGGTAAACATGGCGGGATCCGTCTCGGGATGCGTGCAGAGGCGATAAATCTGGGCCGCGTTGTCCGGCAACTGGAGCCTTTGCAGTTAGTGAATTGTGATGAGTGTGCTATTACCCCGGCTTGCCGCCTGAAAGCAGCGTTACATAATGCAATGGAACAATTTCTGAAAGAACTGGACACCTATACGCTTGCGGATATCGTTAGAGATAACAACAATTTATATAAAATTCTTATCACGGATGCCGCTGTGGTAACGACACATTCATGACATCGGAGGTACCTATGTCACAAGACCCTTTTCAGCAACGGGAAGCGGAAAAATACGAAAACCCGATCCCCAGCAGGGAGTTTATCCTTGCGCATCTGGAAAAACGCGAGAAACCTGCCCGCCGCGATGAGCTGGCACAGGAACTCAATATCACCAGCGAAGAACAAACCGAAGCGCTGCGTCGTCGTCTCCGTGCGATGGAAAGAGACGGTCAGCTGGTCTTTACCCGTCGTCAGTGCTATGCCTTGCCGGAACGGCTGGATTTGCTGCGCGGAAAAGTCATCGGCCATCGTGATGGCTATGGCTTCCTGAGACTCGAAAACGCGAAAGATGATCTCTATTTGTCGGCTGAGCAGATGAAGTTCTGCATGCATGGCGACATTATTCTGGCGCAGGCGGCCGGTGCAGACCGTCGTGGTCGCCGCGAAGCCCGGGTAGTCCGGGTCGTTGAACCCCGTAACAACCAGATCGTCGGGCGTTATTTTGTCGATGCCGGGGCCGGATTTGTGGTGCCGGATGATAGCCGCCTGAGCTTTGATATTCTGATTGAGCCGGAGCACACGCAGAATGCCCGTATGGGCGCTGTCGTGGTGGTGGAACTGGAAAAGCGACCGACCCGCAGAGCAAAAGCGATTGGCCGGGTGATTGAAATCCTCGGGGATAATATGGGTACCGGGCTTGCTGTAGATATGGCCTTACGGACCCATGAAATTCCTCATGACTGGCCGGAAGCCGTTGAACAGCAAATGGCGGCGCTCAGTGAACAGGTCCCGGAAAAGGCGAAAGCCGGACGGGTGGACCTGCGCCAGTTACCCCTGGTCACCATTGATGGTGAAGATGCCCGCGACTTTGACGATGCCGTTTACTGCCAGAAAAAACGCGGTGGCGGCTGGCGTCTGTGGGTGGCTATCGCGGATGTCAGCTACTACGTACGTCCCGGGACCGAGCTTGATAACGAAGCCCAGGCACGTGGCACATCGGTTTACTTCCCTTCGCAGGTCGTACCCATGCTGCCGGAGGTCCTGTCCAACGGACTGTGCTCGCTGAATCCTCAGGTCGACCGTCTGTGTATGGTCTGTGAAATGACCATCTCTGCCAGTGGTAAACTCAGTGGCTATAAGCACTATGAAGCGGTCATGAATTCGCATGCGCGTCTGACCTATACCAAAGTGTGGAATATTCTGCAGGGCAATGAAGAGCTGCGCGAACAGTATGCTCCGCTGGTCGGCGACCTGGAAGAATTGCACCGTATGTATCAGGTGCTGGAACAGGCCCGTGCTCAGCGTGGCGGTATTTCTTTCGAAACGGAAGAAGCGAAGTTCATCTTTAATGCCGATCGCCGTATCGAGCGGGTCGAGCGAACCGCCCGTAACGATGCTCATAAGCTGATTGAAGAATGCATGATCCTGGCGAATATCGCCTCGGCACGTTTTGTCGAAAAATATCAGGAACCGGCGCTGTTCCGTGACCATGATCGTCCTTCAGATGACAGCATCAAAAGCTTCCGTACCGTATTGAGTGAACTGGGCCTGACTCTGTCTGGCGGCACAAAACCGGCACCTGTGGATTATTCGGAATTGCTGGAGAAGATCGCGGGACGTCCGGATGCGGAAATGCTGCAAACTATGCTGCTGCGTTCCATGAAACAGGCGGTCTATGACCCGGAAAACCGCGGTCACTTTGGTCTGGCATTGACCTCCTATGCACACTTTACATCGCCTATCCGCCGCTACCCTGACTTATTACTGCACCGGGCGATTAAATACCTGCTGGCTAAAAATGCCAATGAACTGCAGGGGAACACGACACCGACCGGCGGCTATCACTATGATATGCAACAGATGCTGCAGCTGGGTCAGCATTGTTCCCTGACCGAGCGTCGTGCCGATGAGGCTACCCGCGATGTGGCAGACTGGCTGAAATGTGATTTCATGCAGGACCAGGTCGGGAATACCTTCAGTGGTGTTATCTCGAGCGTGACCGGGTTCGGTTTCTTTGTCCGTCTGAGCGACCTGTTTATTGATGGTCTGGTACACGTCTCGAGCCTGGACAATGACTATTACCGGTTTGACCCGGTCGGTCAGCGGCTGATCGGCGAGTCCGGCGCACATACCTATCGTCTGGGCGATATTGTTGAAGTCCGCGTTGAAGCTGTCCACATGGATGAGCGTAAAATCGATTTCGCACTGATTTCCAGCAAACGTCAGCCACGCGGTGCAGGAAAAACGGCGCGTGAAAAAGATGCCAAAGCGGGTACCACGGCGGGTAAAAGCCGCAAGGGTGCGCGTTCAGGGGCTAACTTCGAAGCGGATGAAACCTTCCGGAGTGAGAAGAAAAAGTCCGGCAAAAAACGCGGCAAGAAGAAGCCTGCGGCGAAAGAAAGTGTGACAGAAGCTCCGGTGAAGAAAGTTAAAAAAGTCTCGGAGAAAACACGTAAAATCGCCGCCGCGACCAAAGCGAAGCGGGCAGCAAAAAAAGATAAGTCTGCGACTAAAAAAGCGGACTGATTTCAACAGCACAGGTCCCCGTCGGGGATCTGTGCCTGGTATTTAACGTCTAACCATTGAACTGAGTTATGAGCGAAATAATTTTTGGCATTCATGCCGTTGAAGCCTTACTGGAGCGTGATCCTCAGCGTTTTCAGGAAGTTTATATTCTGAAAGGGCGCGATGATCGTCGCCTGCAACCGCTGGTCTCCGCACTGGAAACTCAGGGGGTTGCTGTTCAGGTGACAACCCGTCAGTGGCTGGACAGCAAAGCCGAAGGTGCTGTGCATCAGGGCATTGTGGCGCTGGTAAAACCCGGCCGCCAGTACCAGGAAGGCGACCTTCCGGATCTGCTGGAAAAAACCGAACAGCCGTTTTTGTTGATCCTCGACGGTGTGACCGATCCCCATAACCTGGGCGCTTGTCTGCGAAGTGCGGATGCTGCCGGGGTACATGCCGTTATTGTGCCGAAAGATCGTTCTGCCTCGCTGAATGCGACTGCTAAAAAAGTGGCCTGCGGTGCGGCGGAGACGGTTCCGCTTATCCGTGTGACTAACCTGGCGCGTACGATGCGTCTGTTGCAGGAATACCATATCTGGATTGTCGGCACCGCAGGTGAAGCCGATCATACGTTGTATCAGAGCAAAATGACCGGCCCGATGGCGCTGGTGATGGGGGCTGAGGGTGAAGGAATGCGCCGTCTGACCCGGGAACATTGCGATGAACTGATCAGTATCCCGATGGCAGGTAGTGTGTCTTCACTGAATGTCTCAGTGGCGACAGGGATTTGCCTGTTTGAAGCCGTGCGTCAGCGTCAGAGCTGATTTGCCGGGCAGTGCTCCGCAGCCCGCTCAGGGCTGTGGAACGCTCACTGCACAGGAGCCGGCATAGGTTCCGTAGAAGATTGCCTCCCCGTACCACTGCCCCGGAATGACCGTTTCACTGACCATTATAATGCGATACCAGCGGACACCCGTCCGGTTAGCTTTTTCTGCGATAGCCCTCTGTGCATCATCCGGTGACCCCCTGACAACCACATGTACCTCTGCGGTTTTACACAGGTCGTATGTCATGTTTTTGCTCAGCTCCTGAGCATAGGGCTGCAGAGGAGGGCGGGGGGCCGGAGCCGGCGTCAGTAACGCGCAGCCGCTGAGCCCGAAAATCAGGAAGACCGTCAATATCAGCCGATGCATCTCATGCCCCGGAAGACCGGACGTGTTGGCAGGACACGGATTATTTGTCCGTGTAGTTAAACGCCTGCGGATGATTCGCCAGGCTGCCGCTGAGGGCCGCATATAAAACGGTTTTCCCGTCAATCGACAGGGCATCACTGATATTCAGCCACTGTAACTCTTCACGATGGCGAGCTTCGTTGTTACGGGCGAACAGGCCACTCATCGTATTATCGGCGGGTGAGTAAATCAGCGCAAAATTCTCGCTGGCACAATCATGGGGTTTGCAGGCACTGTATACCTGATAAGTGACCCCCTTAAGCGTCACCTGCTGCATCGGACTTTCAACGCCGCCTTTGATTATCCAGTCCGGCAGGTGCTGATGGGCAATCAGTTTAGAAAAGGCGCTGCCCCCCTGCTGACTGGCCACCAGACTGCTCAGTGTGAGCGTCTGAGCCAGAGCAGTGAAAGAGATCCCCGTACAGCAAAGGGTAGTCAGAAGAGCCATTGTGCGAAATTTCATAATATCCCCGGTCCGTCATCATGTGAGTTTAAGTATATCGTGAATTCCGTGAATTACCGGGCGTAAAGGGAATTCTGTTGCCTGTGTAACGGAGGAGCGTATCAGGCCGTGTGGCTGTTTCTCTCTGCCGTGTGATTTAGCGATTTATTTGCTTGAGTTTCAGGCACCATATAAGTATTATTACGCGTCAATTTTTCAGCCGCATTTTAACACGTTCCTTGCTTCCATGGGCCGCGGCTGACCCTGACAGGAGGCTGAATAATCCGTAAGGAGCAACCGATGCGTCATTACGAAATCGTATTTATGGTCCATCCTGACCAGAGCGAGCAGGTTCCTGGCATGATCGAGCGTTACACTGGTGCTATCACTGGTGCTGAAGGCACGATCCATCGTCTGGAAGACTGGGGCCGCCGTCAGCTGGCTTACCCGATCAACAAACTGCACAAAGCACATTACGTTCTGCTGAACGTAGAAGCTCCGCAGAGCGTTATCGATGAGCTGGAAACTAACTTCCGCTTCAACGACGCCGTTATCCGTAGCATGGTTATGCGCGTTAAAAACGCGGTAACTGAAGCATCTCCGATGGTTAAAGCGAAAGAAGAACGTCGTGATCGTCGTGAAGACTTCGCTAACGAAACCTCTGATGACTCAAGTGCTGAGGATTCTGAAGAGTAATCCATGACGGTGGCGAATCGTCTGCGTCTGTCCGGCAATGTCTGTGGCAGAGTCGTCAGAAAGACCAGCCCCTCAGGAATTCCTCACTGCCAGTTTGTGCTTGAGCACCAATCGATGCAGGAGGAAGCCGGATTATCCCGGCATGCATGGTGTCGTATTCCTGTCATTATCAGTGGTACAGCACACCTGCAGATTACTCAACATATAACGGTCGGCACGCAACTCATTATTGACGGTTTCCTGCACTGCCATCAGGCAGCGACGGGACAGAGCAAAATGGTGTTACATGCCGAGCAGATTGAATTGATAGATTCTGGAGACTAGCCTAATGGCACGTTATTTCCGTCGTCGCAAGTTCTGCCGTTTCACCGCGGAAGGCGTTCAAGAGATCGATTATAAAGATATCGCAACGCTGAAAAACTACATCACTGAAAGTGGCAAAATTGTACCGAGCCGTATTACCGGTACTCGCGCAAAATACCAGCGTCAGCTGGCCCGTGCTATCAAGCGCGCGCGCTACCTGTCTC
Organism: Tatumella terrea; assembly: GCF_039523755.1. Lineage (NCBI taxonomy): Bacteria > Pseudomonadati > Pseudomonadota > Gammaproteobacteria > Enterobacterales > Erwiniaceae > Tatumella > Tatumella terrea. The sequence goes on from NZ_BAAAFX010000002.1 coordinate 189,032, forward strand.
TGCTGCCGTACACTGATCGTCATCAGTAATCGGCCACTGTCCATTAACGACTTTGAGAGGATAAGGTAATGCAAGTTATTCTGCTTGATAAAGTAACAAACCTGGGTAACCTGGGTGATCAGGTCAACGTTAAAGCGGGCTACGCTCGTAACTTCCTGGTACCAAAGGGCAAAGCTGTCCCTGCGACCAAAACTAACATCGAGTTTTTCGAAACTCGTCGTGCTGAGCTGGAAGCTAAACAGGCTGAAACTCAGGCTGCTGCCAATGCCCGTGCTGAGAAAATCAACGCACTGGGTACTGTAACCATCACTTCTAAAGCCGGTGACGGTGGCAGACTGTTTGGTTCTATCGGCGCACGTGACATTGCTGATGCAGTGTCTGCAGCGGGTGTTGAAGTTGCTAAAAGTGAAGTACGTTTATCAGAAGGCGTTCTGCGCTCTACTGGTGAGTACGAAGTTAATTTCCAGGTTCATAGCGACGTTGTTGCTAAACTGGTTGTTAACGTTGTTGCTGCATAATCGCAGACAACATAAAAACGCCGGCCTTGTGCCGGCGTTTTTGTTTTCAGCGCGTACGTTTTTGCGGCTGCGGATCAACGGGCCTGAATAAAACTGCCATCCTGTTGACGAACAAAGAGCACCTGACCCTTTTTAGTGGACAGTGTCAGTCCGGTCACTGTACCGCGATCATTAATTCGTAATCTCACTTCCTGGCCGGTCTGTAAGTTACTGAGCGGTTTATCCTGGTCTTCCACATCTGCCATGGCAAAGACATCCCCGACCGGTAAATTATTGTCACGGAATAACTGGGCCAGCGTTTGTCCGGCAGCAATATGGTAGCGATGCCATTGCCCCTGTGGGTCATCAGAAGAAGGCGGCGGAGATGCGTCGTTAGCATCCTGCGAGTTATCCAGTTGTGCCTGCATCACCGTGGACGACGGTGGGATGGCATGTTCCACCGGGAACGGTTGTCTCTCGCCCGGCAGCAGAACCCCGACGATCAGCATGACCAGTCCGGCAAAAATACCCCAGCGGTGAAACAGCGACAGTGGATCCATCCAGTGCAGCTTTTCAGGCCAGTGCGCCATCGTGCTGACAAACGTTGTGCTACCGTTAATTCTCTGTTTACGCATCGCCGTTTCCTCGCCCGGGGATACCTCTTTCCTGACCAGGCCTTGATATGACTTTAATTTTTCCGTGATACGGTTACGGATTCCGTTGTGTTGCCGACGGGCGAAATGGCCCATAGAGTTTCTCACTTATAACACGGGTGATACCCGGGGATTGATATACCGTCATAGTGTTTATAGCAGAACGACGGATATCTGCATTTTAAGTGTCATATTCTTCATCTTTCTCAAAAAAAAGTCATCAGTGACAGGTTCGGTTTTACCCGGGAAGCATGCGCTGTTATGCTTTCGTTTCACATATAGTAGATAAATCAGGAACAGAAATGACGACTCTTTCTTTTGATAGCGTTGAAGCGCAGGCGAGTTATGGTATCGGTCTGCAAGTGGGGCAGCAGCTGCTGGAATCAGGTTTACAGGGTTTACAGCCTGAAGCGTTACTGGCCGGTCTGCGTGATGCGCTGGAAGGAAACTCGCCTGCTGTGCCTGTAGATGTCGTTCATCGCGCCCTGCGCGAAGTGCATGAACGTGCTGAAGCCGTTCGTCAGGAACGTACACAGCAGATGGCAGCAGAAGGCCTGAAATATCTTGAAGAGAACCGTCAGCGTGAAGGTGTGAACAGCACCGAATCGGGTTTACAGTTCCGGGTGCTGAAACAAGGTGAAGGTGCTATCCCTTCACGTCAGGACCGCGTACGTGTGCATTATACCGGTAAACTTATCGACGGAACGGTCTTTGATAGTTCTGTTCAGCGTGGCGAGCCTGCAGAATTCCCGGTCAGCGGTGTGATTGCGGGCTGGATTGAAGCACTGACGTTGATGCCAGTCGGTTCTAAATGGGAACTGGTGATCCCTCAGCAGCTGGCCTACGGTGAGCGCGGTGCCGGAGCGTCTATTCCGCCACTGAGCACATTGGTCTTTGAAGTTGAGCTGTTAGAAATCCTGTAAGCGATTAGCATTCAGGACAGTAATCAAGCCGGTCAGATGACCGGCTTTTTTTATCCCCTGAACCTGAGCGTGCCGGGTCTTCTCCGTCCTATCGCTGGCTCTGCGTTAAAGAAAAAAATCGGTTACACTGACAGAACACGCTGAAGATAACGCACCTGTCCGCGGGGTGCCGAAAGTAACGAGGTGAATGATGCTGGAACAAATCTGTCAGCTGGCACGGGATGCCGGACGGGAAATTATGGAGATTTATAATGCGGCTCATCCTGCCGAAGTTTCGCATAAGGCCGACAATTCGCCGGTGACGGCTGCGGACATTGCCGCACATCATGTGATCCTTCACGGGCTGACCCGGCTCACCCCGGAGATCCCGGTGCTTTCTGAGGAGTCACCGACGGACTGGGAAGAGCGCCGTCACTGGCAGCGTTACTGGCTGGTTGACCCGCTGGACGGCACGAAAGAGTTTATTCAGCGTAATGGTGAATTTACCGTAAATATCGCGCTGATAGAGCAGGGCGTGCCGGTCTCGGGCGTTGTCTACGCACCCGCCAGTGACCTGATGTATCTGGCTGGCGGGGGAAAAGCCTGGAAAGAAGAGAACGGGGTCCGTACGCAGATTTGGGTACAGGAAGCCCATCCTCCCCTGGTGGTAGTGAGTCGTTCCCATGGTGATGCGGAATTAGCGGAATACCTGCAACAATTAGGTGAGCATCAAACCATTGCCGTTGGGTCATCGCTGAAATTTTGTCTGGTGGCGGAAGGGAAAGCGCAATTGTATCCGCGTTTCGGACCGACCAATATCTGGGATACCGGGGCTGGACATGCCGTTGCTAAAGCGGCCGGTGCCCATGTGACTGACTGGACAGGTAAGACGCTCGATTATACGCCGCGTGAATCTTTTCTGAATCCGGGGTTTCGTGTGAGTCTGTTCTGAAAATAAGGCGAACGGAATATTCACCGTGCTGAGAATAAAAAACCATAGCCGAAGTCATCACTCATAAACCTGAGAAATAATCCCCCGGTTTTCCCCGATCCCACACCCGGTGACTTACCGCGACATCGCACCGCTGAGTGAGCGAATATGTCCAGGACAAGCCGCAGGGACGCGGCGAGAGGTCACGCTGAGCAGGAGCGAATCGTGACCGGTCCGTAAAGGACAAATGAGTGAGCGAAGGTACCGCGCCAGCGGCGGGCAGGCTTGTCGCAAGGCCCGGAGTGCAGAGGGCGCTGCCCTGTGCCCTTTGCCCGGTCGCCCCCGGCGGGGCTAAGGCAGCCTGCCTTAACATAAAGCGAACGGAATACTCACTGTGCTAATAATAAAAGCTACAAACAGACTGAATATTCCCTGTCTGAAATAAAAAACAACAACCAGATTCCTTACCCACAAACCTGAGACAAAAATCTCCCGTTTTTCTCCGGGCGACCAACCCGGTGATTTACCGCGACATCGCACCGCTGAGCGAGGGAATGCGTCCGGGACGAGCCGCAGGGACGCGGCGAGAGGTCACGCTGAGCAGGAGCGAATCGTGACCGGTCCGTCAAGGACAAATGAGTAAGCGAAGGTACCGCGCAGCGGCGGGCAGGCTTGTCGCAAGGCCCGGAGTGCAGAGGGCGCGGCCCTGCGCCCTTTGCCCGGTCGCCCCCGGGGGGGGCTAAGGCAGCCTGCCTTAACATAAAGCGAACGGAACCCCCGCGATATGATCCTAAAAAAATACAGATGAACGGAACACTCACCGCACTGATAATAAAAAGCTCTTCCGTTTTTTCACCGGTCCCATACCGGCGGGCAGGCTTGTCGCAAGGCCTGGAGTGCAGAGGGCGCGGCCATGCGCCCTTCATTTAATTGCAATATCCTTCCGCCAGAATATCTCTCCTGTTAAATGTTAAAACTTTGTGTGCAAACGCACAGTTATGATTTTTGTCCTGCATTACTATCGATATGCAAAATATAAGACTAATCCATAGCGAAAATGTGGTTTATCTGATGGGTAATGCGGCACTTTTTCGGTAACCTGTTGTCTTAACCGTGCCAACTGAGTCTGAACGCAGGGGGCATAGTGATACAGGACATAAGTCAGTAAGGATCAAAAGGATGAAGATTTTTCAGCGATATAACCCTTTGCAGATTGCCAAATACGTCAAGATTTTGTTCAAAGGGCGCTTATATATCCGCGGTATCGGTATGTTCGATTTCGATAAAGGCAGAGTGTTACTGCCTGTCGTGAAGGATAAGCAGCAACTGAATGTGATGTCGGAGATCAATCGGCAGGTGCTGCGTTTACAAGCGGATTATCGTTAGTGATGGCGGGGGCGGATGCCGCCCCCGTGGTAGCAGAAATTATTCGGCGGCGAGATTTCCGACAGGTAAAACGGCAGGGCGCTCGTCAATACGGGTGACCAGTAATTGATCGATGCGATAGCTGTCGATATCTACCACTTCAAACTTATAGCCGGAAAACATCACGAAATCAGTACGTTTCGGGATCTTCCTTAGCATATACATCATAAATCCGCCGATCGTTTCGTAGTTACCGGATTGCGGGAACTCATCGATGTTCAGAACCCGCATCACATCATCGATAGGCGTTCCGCCTTCTACCAGCCAGGAGTTCGCGTCACGGGCAACAATCTGCTCTTCAAAGCCCTGGCCGACCAGGTCTCCCATCAGGGTGGTCATCACATCATTCAGCGTAATGATCCCTACCACTAATGCATATTCGTTCATGATCACGGCAAAGTCTTCACCGGCAGACTTAAAGCTTTCCAGCGCTTCTGACAGGGTTAAGGTATCCGGCACAATCAGTGCCGAGCGGATCTGAACACCGCTATTCAGCGTCAGACTCTGATTGCCTAATACCCGTAACAGTAGTTCCTTCGAGTCCACATAACCAATAATATGGTCAATATCGTTGTTACAGACCAGGAACTTGGAGTGCGGATGGCGGGCAATTTTCGATTTAAGCGTGGCTTCATCTTCGTTTAAATCGAACCAGACAATATTTTCCCTCGAGGTCATGGATGAAGGTACGGTGCGTGATTCCAGCTCGAACACGTTTTCAATAAGCTCATGTTCCTGTTTACGCAGTACCCCGGCAAGGGCGCCGGCCTCAACCACCGCATAGATATCATCGGGTGTAATATCGTCTTTGCGGACCATCGGAATTTTAAACAGTCGGAAAATGTTGTTCGCCATTCCGTTAAAGAACCATACCAGTGGACGGAACACGGTCAGGCAAAACCGCATCGGATGAATAATCCGTAACGCGATAGCTTCCGGGGCAATCATACCGATACGTTTCGGTGTTAAATCCGCAAATAAAATAAACAGGCTGGTGACTATCGTAAATGAACAGATAAAACTCAGCTGTTCTGCCCATTCGGGAGAAAGGAAACGTAAAAATAACCGGTTAAATGCCGGGGAAAACGCCGAATCACCGACGATACCACCGAGGATGGCGACCGCATTCAGTCCGATTTGTACCACGGTAAAGAACATCCCCGGGGATTCCTGCATTTTCAGAATGTGTTGTGCGCGCACATCACCGTCATCTGCCAGCAATTTCAGTTTAATTTTGCGGGCTGCAGCCAGAGAGATTTCAGAAAGAGAGAAAAAAGAACTAATAACAATCAACAATAAGATGACAAGTAAGTTATCTAACATAAGAGATCCAATTTTTATACTCTTGTCATTTTTGGCCTGGGCAACACAATCACGGGTTACCGTACAACAGCACAGTCCCGTGGGCTATCCGCGCCAAAAATGTCTGTCCCGCACCCGGGGCGGGCACTTGTCGGACAGAAACACATCAGGATGACCTGAAGCGCCCATTATAACAGCAGCCGCAGAGAGCCTGCCAGAGGCAAAATTGATTAAATGTTAGCCGATTTTCTATGCGCGGATACCCCGGACGTCGCCCGGTTTAAGGCACGACGGGGCAGATAAATACAGGAAAATACCGGTGAACAGTGTTTTATCTGTTCTCAGGTGTTGTGTTAGCCGGAGCATTTTCAGACAATACCTGCCTGCAGGCGGAGAGCATTTTTTATCGGTTTTTCTCTCCGGTTTCGGAATGGACGACTACGCTGTAGTTAAGCAATTTCATACTGTCAGGGAAATCTCCCCGCAGAAGAGAACGGTTTTTTAACAGGAGTTTACGTGCCACGTCTACGTTTATCACTGTATGGTATGACACTGTTGCTGCTGGCTGCACCAGCAATTCAGGCGGCGACCGTTCGGTTACAACTGGAAGGCTTGTCGGGCGAATTACAAAATAACGTCAGACTCGGTCTCGCCTCCATATCCAGTGAGGAAGTCTCAGCAGATAGTCGCTTTCAGGCACGTTTGACGGATTCAATCAAAAAAAGCCTCAGTGCTCTGGGATATTTTCAGCCGGTAATCACCTTTCAGACATTACCTGAAGCACTGAGCACAAAAAACAGTGTGATTAAAGTGACGGTTGACCCCGGGCCACCGGTCAAAATTGCCGGCAGTACGATCGTGCTGGAAGGGGAAGCCAGACTGGACCCGGAATACCAGGCCTGGATAAAAAAAGGCCGGCCTGTAACAGGGACCATCCTGAATCAGGGTGATTATGATAGCTTCAAAAATGGTTTCTCAAGTCTTGCCCTGCGTAATGGCTATTTTGACGGTGAGTTTAAAAAAAGTCAGCTTGGCGTTTCTGTCGACAGGGGAGAGGCCTTCTGGGATCTGGATTATGACAGCGGTAAACGCTACCACTTTGGTGATGTCAGCTTCCAGGGGTCCCAAATCCGTCAGGAATACCTGCGTCGTCTGGTTCCGTTCCATCAGGGCGATAAATACAGTTCGCTGGATCTTGCTGAATTAAACCGTCGTTTATCGGCGACCGGCTGGTTCAGTTCCGTGGTTGCCTCCCCTGATTTTTCTAAAGCACATACCACAAAAGTATTACCTATCGATGCAGTACTGACCCCCGCGGTGAAAAACAGTGTCGAAACCGGGGTGGGTTATTCCACCGATGTCGGCCCGCATGTCAAAGCGACCTGGAAACGTCCCTGGGTGAATGATGACGGGCAGAGTATGTCTTTCAGCACTTACCTGTCTCAGCCTGAACAGCAACTGGATATGAGTTACAAAGTCCCGTTACTGAAGAGCCCGCTGGAACAGTACTATCTCTTCCAGGGCGGACTGAAACGAACCGATCTGAATGATACCCAGGCCGATACCTCTACCCTGGCGGTGTCCCGTTACTGGGAAAACAGCTCTGGCTGGCAGAAAGCGCTGAACCTGCGCTGGAGACTGGACCACTATACTCAGGGAACCGTCACGGATACCACGATGCTGCTCTACCCGGGCGTCAGCGTCAACCGTACCCGCTCGCGGGGAGGAATGATGCCAACATGGGGTGATTCACAACGTTACTCTGTGGATGTTTCTGATACCACCTGGGGCTCTGACATTGATTTTGTCATTCTGCAGGCACAGAACGTCTGGATCCGCACACTGGCTGAACGTCACCGGTTTGTGTTCCGCGGCAATGTGGGCTGGATAGAAACCAATGACTTTGATCGCGTGCCGCCGGATTTACGTTTCTTCGCCGGGGGGGATCGCAGTATCCGTGGTTATAAATATAAAGATGTCTCGCCGCGAGATTCCGATGACAAGCTGACCGGGGCTTCTAAAATGGCGACCGGTTCGGTGGAGTATCAGTACAACTTTACCGGCAAATGGTGGGGCGCCGTGTTCCTTGATTCCGGTGAAGCGGTAAACGATATCAAAGATACCGACATCAAAACCGGTACCGGGGTCGGGATCCGTTGGGCTTCGCCGGTGGGGCCAATTAAACTGGATATTGCCCGTGCGGTGGGTGATAAAGATGAACGCGGATTACAGTTTTATATCGGGCTGGGGCCGGAATTATGACGCTATGGAAGAAAGTCCTGACAGGGATCCTGGTATTCTTATTACTGCTGATAGTGATTATCGGGTTGTTGATCGGGACAACACCGGGACTGCATCTGGTTCTTAACAGTGCTGCCCGCTGGGTACCGGGATTGAAGATCCAGCAGGTGAACGGTGGCTGGAAAGATCTGACCATTAAAGGCCTCGGCTACCAGATGGATGGGGTGAGTGTATCCGGTGGCGAGCTGCATTTATCGCTGGATGCCGGATGTCTGATCCACTCCTCGGTCTGTGTTAATGATATCACGCTGAAAGATGTGAGTGTGGTGGTGGATAGCAGCAAAATGGCCCCGTCATCGCCCGCCAAAAGTGAGGACAAAGGCAGCGGAGAAATCTCGACCCCTTATCCGATACTGCTGCGGCATGTGGCTTTAGAGAATGTGAATGTCAAAGTCGATGACACCGCCATCTCATTGGGGGGCTTTTCCACGGGGCTAAACTGGCAGGGCCGTCAGCTGACGCTGACCCCGACCCGGATAGAAAACCTGCTTCTGGCCCTGCCAAAAGCGAAAACCGCGGTGGCAAGTGCGGCGACCGATGTCGCGACAAAAACTGTCAACAGTACGCCAGCGAAACCTGCGGCGCCGGGCACAGAGAAAACCGCTCCGGCGGCGGAGAAAGTTCCGCAACAGTCACCGGCAGACATGCTGAATGCGCTTTTTGCCAAACCGTTGCTCAACCTTCCTGAATTCCGTTTACCGCTGGATATTCGTATTGATGAAATCCTCGGTGAAAACCTGCGCCTGACGGGAGACACCGATATTACGGTGAACCGTCTGCAATTAAATGCTCAGGCCATCGATAACCAGGTAAATTTACAAACCCTGCGCATCAATGCACAGCAGGGGATCCTGAGCGCTACCGGACAGGCGACCCTCAGTGGTGACTGGCCGGTGAACCTGACCCTGAACAGCGATGTGAATATGGCCCCGGTGAAGGGTCAGAAAGTCAGACTGCTGATCGATGGTGCGGCGAAGAAACAGGTGAACCTGAATCTGAATCTGTCCGGCCCTGTCCGTGCGCAGCTGCAGGCAATGGCTCAGCCTGCCGTGACCGGACTGCCATTCTCTCTCCGTCTGACCAGCCCGCAGTTACGCTGGCCTCTGAGCGGGCAGTCCGAATGGCTGGTGAATAATCTGGCATTAACGGCCGGCGGGAAAGCGACTGACTACACTATCGCGTTCCGGAGTTCGGTGTCGGGCAGCACTATTCCTCCTGCAGATATTTCGCTGGACGGGAAAGGGAATACGCAGCATTTCTCACTGGATAAACTGCATATCGGTGCATTACAGGGAAGTGCGGATGTTAAGGCTCTGGTTGACTGGACGAAAGCTATCAGCTGGAACAGCCAACTGACGCTGGCCGGCATCAATACCGCGAAGCAATACCCGCAATGGCCGTCACGTCTCGACGGGACGATCACCACCCGGGGCAGCCTGTATGGCGGAAGCTGGCAGGTCAGCGTTCCGACGTTATTACTGAAAGGGAACGTCAAACAGAATGCGGTGAACGTTAAAGGCTCCCTGTCGGGTAACAGTTATAACCAGTGGACGATCCCCGGAGTGACCGTGGCGCTGGGACAAAACCGGCTGGATATTAAAGGGGCGCTGGATAAAAAAATCAGTCTCGATGCTGATATTGACGCCTCGCACCTGGATAACGCACTGCCAGGTCTCGGCGGCAGGGTGAAAGGGTCGGTGAAAGCACGCGGCACACTGGAAGCCCCGGAGATTCAGGCCGACCTCGCGGGCCAGGCATTACGCTGGCAGCAGTTACAGATCCATGATTTCAGTCTGAAAGGTAACGTCAGTTCCGGAAAAGAGATTGCCGGAAAACTGGCCTTACGACTCAACCAGCTCCGGCAGGATTCGCTGGATATCCGTAGTGTGGTACTGGATGCCAGTGGCAGTGAAAAACAGCATCAGCTCACACTGACGGTAGAAGGCAAGCCGGTTTCCGGGCAGTTAACCCTGAAGGGCAGTTTTGACCGTCAGCAGCAACGCTGGCAGGGGGCTCTCAGTAATACCCGCTTTGCGACCCCGGTGGGTGACTGGCGCTTAAGCAAAGCCGTGAGTCTGGATTATAAAAACACGCTGAAGAGTATCACTGTCGGCAGCCATTGCTGGCTGAATCCGGATGCGCAGATCTGTGTACCGGAACCGATTGTCGCCGGCGCAGACGGGCATGCGCGTATTCAGTTAGTCCGTGTTGATTTAGCGATGCTCAAACCGCTGTTACCCGGCACGACGCAACTGAAAGGGGTGTTCAGTGGCGATGCCCGCGTAAACTGGAAAGCCGGTTCAGGCTTACCCACCGGGAATGTTGTGCTGGACGGTAAAGGGGTCGAGGTAAAACAGGAGGTCCAGGGGAAAACTCTGCCTGTCGCATTTGATGCCCTGAACCTGAAGGCGTCGCTGGTCAACGGTAAGGCGCAACTTGGCTGGCTGATCCGGATTGCTAATAACGGTCAGCTGGACGGAAACATACTGATTAATGACCCGCAAAAAGTCCGTAATCTGAGCGGTAACGTCAATATCAATAACTTCTCTCTCGGGTTGTTTAATCCGGTGCTGGCCGCAGGAGAGCAGATCAAGGGGGTACTGAATAGTCAGTTACGGCTGGGCGGAAATCTTGCTAACCCGCGGGTCTACGGCCAGACTGCACTGACCAATGTGGATATCAACGGTAACTTTATGCCGATCGATATGACCACCGGCAACCTGAAGCTGGTGTTCAACGGTGTCAGTTCCACTCTTGAAGGGATGATCGGCACACGGCAGGGGAACCTGAATCTGACCGGCAATGCAGACTGGAGTCAGCTGGATAACTGGCGGGCGAAGATTGCGGCGAAAGGGGAAAAGATCCGTGTTACCGTGCCACCGATGGTCAGAATGGATGTTTCTCCGGACCTGGTGTTTGAAGCCACGCCGGCTGCATTTAATCTGGATGGCAGGGTGGATATCCCATGGGCAAGAATTACTGTACAGTCCGTGCCGCAAAGTGCCGTCGGTAATTCATCAGATCTGGTAATGCTGGATGATAATTTACAGCCTATTAAGCCGAAAACGACTGCAATTCCTATTAATAGTAATTTAATCATACATATAGGTAATGATGTCCGTTTGTCCGCCTTCGGTCTGGATGCCCGGCTGAACGGAGATTTGAAAGTATTACAGGATAAGAATGGACTCGGGCTGAATGGACAGATTAATATCCCTTCAGGACGCTTCCATGCGTATGGTCAGGATCTTGTGGTTCGTAAAGGACAGTTACAGTTCTCCGGACCGCCTTCTGAACCCTATGTCAATCTGGAAGCTATCCGTAATCCTGAAGCGACAGAGGATGATGTTACCGCAGGTATTCGTGTCACCGGTCTGGCAGATGCACCGAAAGTTGAAGTGTTCTCTGACCCGGCAATGTCACAGCAGGAAGCCCTGTCGTATCTGTTACGTGGGCAAGGCCTGGGCAGTGATGGTGACAGTAATGCGCTGACATCGGCTTTGATTGGCCTCGGGGTTGCACAAAGCGGACAGGTGATGGGCAAAATTGGTGAAACCTTTGGTGTCAGTAACCTGGCGCTTGATACCGCGGGTGTCGGCGATAGTCAGCAAGTGCAGGTCAGTGGATATGTCCTGCCGGGACTGCAGGTGAAATATGGTGTCGGCTTATTTGATTCACTGGCGACACTGACACTGCGTTACCGGCTGATGCCTAAACTCTATTTGGAAGCCGTGTCTGGCGTTGACCAGGCGCTCGATTTGCTTTATCAGTTCGAGTTTCAGTAATGCGAATAATTGTCTATGGCAGTTTAAGGCGCAAGCAGGGAAATAGTCACTGGATGACCAATGCGCAGTGGTTAGGGGATTACCGGGCCGAGGGATATGAGCTTTATCATCTGGGGCTCTATCCCGGAGTGGTTGAGGGAGAAGGTAGCGTCTATTGTGAGGTGTACCGGATTGATGCCACCACACTGGGGGAGCTGGATGCGTTGAGAACACGCGGGGGGGAATATTCACGCCGGTTAATCTCTACCCCTTACGGCAGCGCATGGATGTATATTTATCAACGTCCGGTGGCCGGGCGTCAGCGAATTGACAGCGGCGACTGGCTGGAAAGGGACTGAACATCGCCATCAATAAAAAAACGCCGTCTGTTGACCGGACGGCGTTTTTTTTCGTTCAGCAGAAATTACTTCTGAGCGCGTTTGAAAGATTCCAGAATTTCAGCTTTCGCTGCAGCCGCATCGGCCCATCCGTCAACTTTCACCCACTTACCTTTTTCCAGGTCTTTGTAGTGCTCAAAGAAATGTGTGATCTGAGCGCGCAGTAATTCCGGAAGATCAGTCACATCTTTAACGTGATCGTACTCTTTGGTCAGTTTGCTGTGCGGTACAGCAACGACTTTAGCATCTTCACCGGACTCATCGGTCATTTTCAGTACACCCACCGGGCGGCAACGGATCACAGAACCATGCTCTAACGGGTACGGTGTAGGGACCAGTACGTCTACCGGATCACCATCCAGAGACAGGGTATGGTTGATGTAACCATAGTTACATGGGTAGAACATGGCAGTAGACATGAAACGATCGACAAACAGAGCACCTGAGTCTTTATCTACTTCGTATTTGATAGGGTCAGCGTTCGCCGGGATTTCAATGATAACGTAAATATCTTCTGGCAGATCTTTACCTGCCTCAACCAGGTTCAAACTCATCGTTTAATTCCTTTAGTGACGTAAATTAAGTGCCCGGTATTATAGCTAACTGACAGTGAAAGTATTGTCTCTTTTTCTTCTTTCAGAGTGATCCCTCCGGGCGGAATAACGTGGCCGGCCAGGTCAGGGGATACGATGGATAAAAAACCGTCAGCTGCCGCAGGGGCAGGGCGAAGATACGGGGAGAACGTCAGCGTGAGCGGGGCAGGCCCTCACCGGGAGACGGGAAACACCGCAGACCCGAAGTCAGTGGTCGCGATGTCTGTCGTAAGGCAGACATCGTGACTGACACGGCTCCCGGACAGTGTCGCCGAGCTTAGCGTGGCGCTTGTTCCGGGTTCTCGCGCATAAAACGTTCCACGTCATCGACCATGGAAGTGTTACCGACGAAGAACGGGCTCCGCTGGTGGATAGTCTGGGGTTTCAGTTCCAGAATACGGTTTGCGCCGTCACTGGCTTTCCCTCCGGCCTGCTCCGCCAGGAAAGCCATCGGATTACATTCATACAGTAAACGTAATTTACCGTTCGGGTACTGAGCGGTGCTCGGATAGAGGTAGATACCGCCTTTCAGGAGGTTGCGGTGGAAGTCGGCAACCAGTGAACCAATATACCGTGAGGTGTACGGGCGGCGGCTGGCTTCATCATCTTCCTGACAGAATTTAATGTATCTTTTTACTCCTTTCGGGAAACGTGAGTAGTAGCCCTCGTTTATGGAGTATGTACTGCCCTGTGGCGGGAAGGTCATGCGCTCCTGGCTCAGACAGAACAGGCCGAGTGACGGGTCATAGGTAAAGGCATGTACTCCATGGCCGGTGGTGTAGACCAGCATAGTGGACGACCCGTAAACCACATAACCTGCGGCCACCTGCTGCGTACCCGGTTGCATAAAGTCTTCTTCGGTCACCGGCGTTCCGGTCGGGGTGATACGATGATAGATAGAGAAAATGGTGCCGACTGAGACATTGACATCAATGTTAGAAGAGCCGTCGAGGGGATCCATCAGGACCACATACTTACCGTCCTCGACCCCTTCAAAAATGACGAACTCGTCTTCCTCTTCGGAGGCAATCCCGGCGACGATCCCGCGGGCTTTCAGTGCAGATTTCAGTTTTTCGTTGGCGAACAAATCCAGCTTCATTTGCTGCTCGCCCTGAATGTTTTCGACACCGCTGGTACCAAGAATATCCACCAGGCCGGCTTTATTAATATCACGATGAATCACCTTTGCACCCAGCTTGATAGCCGAGATCAGTGCGGTAAGTTCACCGGTGGCATGAGGAAAGTCATGCTGCTTCTCAACAATAAATTCACCCAATGTTTTCATAACAATTCTCTGATTTGTTAATTAATGACTCACCTGATATTAACACTATCGCAACCTTATCGGGGTGCAACAACTTAATCAATCATCTGTTTCTTAGTTGTCGGCTCAGGAGTTACACTGTAGCTGAACTTTTGGGTAATGGATCTGTTTATGCGAATTCACATTCTGGGTATTTGTGGCACATTTATGGGCGGGTTAGCAATACTCGCCCGTGCGCTGGGACATGAAGTCACCGGCTCGGACAACAATGTTTACCCGCCAATGAGCACGCTGCTTGAACAACAGGGTATTGAATTAACTCAGGGTTATGACCCGGAACAACTGGATCCGGCCCCTGACCTGGTCATTATTGGTAACGCGATGGCGCGGGGGAATCCCTGCGTGGAAGCGGTGCTGGAAAAAAATATTCCGTATCTGTCCGGTCCTCAATGGCTTCACGATTTTGTGCTGCGTGACCGCTGGGTGCTGGCGGTCGCGGGAACACACGGTAAAACCACCACCTCAGGGATGGTGGCCTGGATCCTGGAAGCCGCCGGGCTGGCACCGGGATTTGTGATTGGCGGTGTGCCGGGTAATTTTGATGTTTCCGCCAGGCTGGGGGACAGTCCGTTTTTTGTGATCGAAGCCGATGAATACGACAGTGCCTTTTTTGATAAGCGGTCAAAATTCGTCCATTACTGTCCGCGTACTCTGATCCTCAATAACCTCGAGTTCGATCATGCGGATATCTTCGATGACTTACGGGCTATTCAGCGTCAGTTCCATCACCTGATACGCATCGTGCCGGGGCAGGGGAAAATCCTGTGGCCTGAACAGGACAGCCATTTGCGTCTGGTCATCAATATGGGCTGCTGGAGTGAACAGGAAACGCTGGGCGAGCATGGTCACTGGCAGGCACAAAAGCTCACGGCAGATGCGTCACGCTGGAAAGTCTTGTATGACGGCGAGCCGGTGGCAGAGGTCAACTGGTCGCTGGTCGGTGAACACAACATGCATAACGGGCTGATGGCGATGGCTGCCGCGCGACATGTCGGTGTGACCCCGGAAAATGCGGCGCTGGCGCTGAATGACTTTGTGAATGCGAAACGACGTCTGGAATTGCGGGGACAGTTTAACGGTATCGATGTGTATGATGATTTTGCACACCATCCGACGGCCATACTGGCGACCCTGTCAGCGTTGCGCAGCAAAGTCGGCAATGGCGGACGGATTCTGGCAGTCCTTGAACCCCGCTCCAATACCATGAAACTGGGCATCAGTAAGAATGAACTTGCCCCATCGCTTGCCAAGGCTGATCAGGTCTTTCTCTATCAGCCACATCATATCGGCTGGCAGGTATCTGAAGTGGCAGAAGCTTGTCTTCAGCCGGCACACTGGAGTGCGGATATCGATACGCTGGTGGAGATGATTGCCCGGGAAGCAAAACCAGGGGATACCCTGCTGGTCATGAGTAATGGCGGATTTGACGGTATCCACCAGAAACTTCAGCAGCGGTTACTTCAGGCGGGATAAGATCTCAGCCGGGCGAGGAGACTCGCCCGGTCTGAACGCTTATTCTGCTTCTGCCAGCTCACGCAGATACTGAAAGATTAACCGCGCAGATTTTGGCGCTTTGTTTGTCGCCTTCTCTTTTTGTGCGTTGCGGATAAAACTCCGTAGCTGCTGCCGGTCAGCGGCCGGGTAGAGGTTAATGACTTCAGCGATAGCATCATCACCTTGCTCAATTAACCGGTCACGGATCCCTTCCAGCTTATGGAATAACGCGACCTGCTGATTATGGCGGTTTTTCAGCTTATCCAGCGCCTGGCGGATAGGCTCGACATCGCGGGAGCGTAACAGCTTACCGATCAGCTGGATCTGCCGGCGGCGGGCTTCTTTCTTAATACGCTGCGCCAGTTCAATCGCTTCACGTAATTGCTCATCCAGCGGTATACGCTCCAGAGAACTCTTACTCAGGTCGATAAGCTCGGCTCCGAGGCGTTTCAGTTCTTCGGCGTCACGCTTTATCTCACTTTTACTGACCCAGATAATCTCATCATCTTCATCTTCTAGCGGGTCCGGCTCGTGGTCGAGCCACTCTTCGGGTTGTTTTGTCATTATCTGGCTCCTGAAAAAAGAGGCTAATGCTAACAGGTTACAGGGTGACTGCGAAATTGTTCTCTGACTCTGATAGACTGATTATATTCATACATAAGAGTAGACGGCAGATCGATGAACGTATCAACTCAGGTTGCAGAACAACGTAAAGTACTGGAACAGGCAGTTTCTCACGCGCTTGAACTGGCGAAAGCCACCACCGATGGCGCGGAAGTCGCAGTAAGTAAAACGACGGGACTCAGCGTCAGTACCCGCTATGGCGAGGTGGAAAATGTTGAATTCAATAGCGATGGTGCGTTAGGGATCACCGTTTACCTGCAACAGCGTAAAGGCAGCGCTTCTTCGACTGACCTTAGCCCGGAAGCTATTCAGCGGACGGTGCAGGCAGCGGTAGATATTGCACGTTATACCTCACCGGACCCTTATGCCGGTGTCGCAGAAAAAGATCTGCTGGCCTGGAATCCGCCCGATCTGGACCTGTTCCACCCGCTGGACATCGGGGTTGACCGTGCGATTGAACTGGCGGCAGAAGCCGAGCAGAGTGCCTTACAGGCGGATAAACGCATTGTGAATACCGAAGGTGGCAGTTTCAACACCCATGCCAGTATTCGCGTATTCGGTAACAGCCACGGTCTGCTGAACAGCTATTGCAGCAGCCGTCACGGCATTTCCGGCAGCGTAATTGCGGAGCAGGACGGGCATATGGAACGTAACTATGCCTACACCGCGGCCCGTGACTTTGCCGATTTGAAATCTGCGCAATGGGTCGGCGAAGAGTGCGCGCGCCGTACACTTGCCCGCCTGGCCCCGCGTAAACTGGCGACCATGAAAGCGCCGGTGATCTTTGCCTCCGAAGTGGCGACAGGATTATTTGGTCATCTGGTGGGAGCGATCAGTGGCGGCAGTGTCTACCGCAAATCCACTTTCCTGCTCGACTCACTGGGGAAAGAAATTTTTCCGCACTGGCTGACGATTGAAGAACGACCGCACATACTGAAAGGCGTGGCTTCCACGCCGTTTGACAGTGAAGGTGTCACGACCCGCGACCGGACGATTATTGATCACGGTGTCTTACAGCAATGGCTGCTGACCAGTTATTCGGCCAGGAAACTGGGGCTGCACAGCACAGGACATGCCGGTGGCATCCATAACTGGCGTATCGCCGGTCAGGGACATTCCTTTGACCAGCTACTGAAACAGATGGGCACCGGGCTGGTGGTGACTGAACTGATGGGGCAAGGGGTCAGTGCCATGACCGGAGACTACTCCCGTGGCGCTTCCGGCTTCTGGGTAGAAAATGGCGAAATCCAGTATCCGGTCAGTGAAATCACCATTGCCGGGAATCTGCAGGATATGTGGAAGAATATCGTCACCGTGGGTGATGATATCGAAACCCGCAGTAATATTCAGTGTGGTTCCGTTCTGTTACCGGAAATGAAAATCGCCGGTCAGTAGACCCGACAGTAAAATAATATAAGAAAGGGGCCGCTATCGCGGCCCCGTTTACCGTAAGGAGTGAGCAATGCGTCTGTCTTCAGTGGTGGTTCTCACCGCATCATTAATATGCTTCCCGCTCATCGCCAATGCGCTGCCCCTCGAGCAGGACATGGATATTCTGGGTTCTGAACTGGTCACCGTACAGAACGCCGGTAATGCTCAGGAGATGCATCAGTCGCTGGAAAAAATGCGTCATGCCGCAGAAGATGCCAGAACAGGAACCCCGTATACTTTGCAGGGTCAGGCCGCTGACAGTGAAAATATGAAGGCCTACCGTGCCGGCATTGACCAGTTGATTGCACAAATTAATGTTGTGGATGCACTGGCGGTGAAAAATAAATTACCGGAAGCCAAAGCCGCGGCTAAGAAGCTGATTGATATCCGCAATCAGAACCACCGCAAGTTCCGCTAATCACGGAGCCACCACAGCACCCCTGTTGCCCGTGGTGGCCGTGAAACGGGGGCGCGGTTTCTCAGTGGCGATCGTCCGCCTCTAACCAACGTACCAGTGCGTCCCAGTGCTTCTGAGTGACCGGATCATTGCCGTCGCTGAACCGTGCAGACTGCTCCCGGACTTTTTCTATTGCCTGTCGTGGCGCCGGCAGAATATTATCCCGTCCCCCGGCCAGTGCGGCTATCTGGATATTACAGGCCCTCTCAAGGACATGCAGATGACGGAAAGCCTGAGCGATATTCTTACCGGCCGCCAGCAGCCCGTGATTACGCAGGATCATCACATCGCTCTCCCCTAAGTCACGAACCAGTCGCTGCTGTTCATCCAGGTCCAGGGCGACCCCTTCGTAATCGTGATAAGTGATGCGGGAATAGAAACTGAGCGCATGCTGGGACAGCGGCAATAAACCGTCCCGCTGAGCGGAAACGGCGGCACCGTCCCGGGTATGGGTATGCAGGATCACTTTCAGGTCCGGTCTTGCCCGGTGAATAGCACTGTGGATCACATATCCTGCCTGATTGATCCCAAGCCCGGTCGGGTCATCGATAATATGACCGTCTACATCGATTTTGGTCAGGTTTTCCGGGGTGATCTCCTCAAACAGCAGCCCGTAGGGATTAATCAGGAAGTGTTCCTCCTCGCCCGGCACCCTGGCAGAGAAATGGGTATAAATGTGGTCGGTGAATTTCAGCTTTGCTGCCAGGCGGTAGGCCAGGGACAGATCGCGGCGAATACGTGCTTCTTCTGCAGACCAGCGACTATGCTGGCCAGGCGCTGGGCGGACTAATATTTCTGTACTCATTACAACTCCTGTTTTTCAGGGTTACCAGTCTGTTCCCTGGCCGAGCAGGGCCAGGATCTCCTGCCGTTGTTTCACCAGCAAGGGGGAATCGCGATGGCGCGGGAAAGGGGCGGGATTATGGAATTCCGCCAGGATCCGGGCAGGCCGGGGGGAGAACACCACGACGCGGTGACTCAGTAATAACGCCTCTTCAATATCGTGGGTCACCAGTACGCTGGTATACCCCTGACTTTGCCACAAGGTAATCAGCTCACTCTGCATCCGGATACGGGTCAGCGAGTCGAGTTTACCCAGCGGTTCGTCCAGCAGTAACAGGCGCGGTTCATTCAGCAGTGCTCTGGCCAGCGCGGCGCGCTGTGCCATTCCGCCGGATAACTGTGCCGGCCAGGCCTGAGCAAACTCCTGTAAGCCGATGCGTGAAATTAACCGATCTGCCTGAGGGCCTAACCCTTTCAGTCCCCGGGCCTGCGGCCCCAGTAAGACATTCTGTCTGACCGTCAGCCAGGGATAGAGTGTCGGGTCCTGAAAGACCAGGATCCTGTCCGGCCCCGGGGCGGTTACCGGTTGCCCGTCAGCCAGCAGTTGCCCCGCCTGTAAGGGCTCCAGACCGGCCAGCAGACGTAACAGCGTCGATTTACCGCAACCCGACGGACCCAGCAAGGCCACACTCTCGCCCGGCGCTATTTGCAGGCTGACATTGTCCAGTACCGGCAACTGCTTATCTTTCAGAGTGAAACGGTGACTGATATTCTTCAGGCGAATGGCCAGCCCGTCAGCATCCGCTATGTTTTGTGCCGCATTTACCATTTCATCGTTCCTTTTTGCCAGCGTAACACCCGGTTTCTGACTAAAAACAGCAGGCTTATCAACCCGGAGCAGAGCAGGGCCATCAGCAGTAAGGCTGCATACATATTGGGATAGGCCGCCCAGCCCTGGGCCCACTGCAGGTAGAAGCCAATTCCCGATTTAACGCCGACCATTTCGGCCACAATCAGTACTGAGAACGACGCCCCCAGCCCCATAAATAAACCGACAAACACACTGGGCAACGCCGCAGGAATAGCCACGCGTAAGATGAGAAAGCGGGAGTTTCCGCCCAGTGTTCTTGCCACGTCATACCAGGAGGTATCGATAGCCGCGACGCCGGACCAGGTCAGCACCGTGACCGGAAACCAGGTGGCCAGGGCAATCAGAAACACGCTGGCATCGTGACTGGTCGGGAACAGAAAAAAGCACAGCGGTAACAGGGCAGTCGCCGGTAACGGCCCCAGAATGCGCAGTAAGGGATGCATCCAGTAGCCAACCCGTGGAGACCAGCCGATAGCGAGGCCCGCAATAAATCCGGCCAGGGTTCCCAGCACCACCCCACTCAGTAATAACGACAATGAGTGATAAAGACTGTCGAACAGCCGTGGCCAGTCATCGTGAAAGACCTGGATCAACGCCTGTGGCGGAGCAAAAAAAGGTACCGGCAGGATCAGCAATTTCGCGGTTAACAGCTGCCAGGCACTGAGTAATACCGGTAAGGCAATCAGCCAGGCACCTGCGTATTTCAGACGCGGGAGATGCAACGACCACTGGCGAAATGTGAGCGACAGGATCAGTAACAGCAGGGCGATGCCGGCATGACATTCTGCCCAGAGTTGAGAGTAGGGCCACAGCCTGCTGCCGTCCGGCCAGTATTGTGTGATGGCGGCCGAAGCGAGCCAGGCACCGGCGGCGATGACCCCCTGTGCCCACAGCGGCGGCAATAGCCGTGCGGGCCTGTCGAACACCGCCTCAGGCGAAGACATTTGCATAGATACTCTCCGCAAACTGATGAGGATTGACTGACGCACTGATCACCTGTACCCGCTGCAGATCGGTGACGTATTGAGTCATTTCGTTCACAAAGGCCTGGCCGACCGCGTGGTGGCTATGGGCCTGACTCATTAAAATCGCGGACACTTCCTGCGGAGTCGTATTCAGGGCATGCGCCATGAATTCCGTGCCCACTTTTTGAGGATTTGTGGCTGCAAAGCTATGAGCATCCAGCAACGCCTGGGTGAGTGCCGCCGCTGCCTGTTTATGTTTCCGCACCAGGGCACCGCTGACACCAATAACGCAGCAGCTCAGATGCGCGTATTCACCGCTCATATTACTGGCCAGCAGATGATATTTTCCGGTATCCAGTAACCGGGTACTGAAAGGTTCACTGCCACTGATGGCGGCTATCTCGCCTTTATCCAGGGCCTGGCTCATCAGGTCTGCAGGATAGACTTTCCATTCGACCTCTGTAATGGGATCGATACCGTGATTGTTCAGTAAAATGGCAAAGAAATTCTTGTCCGGCCCGGCCATATCGGTGACGCCGATAGCCTTGCCTTTCAGGCTTGCCAGCGAGGTATACGGCGAATGATTGGCGGTGATCAGACTCAGGCAACCGCCGTGGGTGCCGGCGGTCAGTTTGACATCAAACCCCTGCTCCAGAGCTTT
Source organism: Tatumella terrea (assembly GCF_039523755.1). NCBI lineage: Bacteria > Pseudomonadati > Pseudomonadota > Gammaproteobacteria > Enterobacterales > Erwiniaceae > Tatumella > Tatumella terrea. The sequence continues at coordinate 210,408 of NZ_BAAAFX010000002.1, forward strand.
AAGCCAGCGTAACGCCATGCCAATACCGGCATCGGCTTTACCGGTCGCAATCGCCTGCAGCAGAACATCGGTCGAATTACCAAAATTAACGAATTCAACATCCAGATTATATTTACTGAACAGATTCTGTTGCTGAGCGACGGTAACCGGCGCGATACAGATAGCGCTCTGATTGATGGCCAGCTTCAGTTTAAAAGGTTCGGCCAGCCGCAGTGATGAGGTATCGGTCTGTCCGCCGGGCGTATTATCGGCCGTTTGTATCCTGTCTGCCATGCCGGGCATGGCACCGGCACTGTCTGCCCATAACGGGGCGGAGAACCCGCCGAGCAGCGAGGTCGCAGCCACACCGGAGCCGAGCGTCAGAAAACGTCTGCGGGAGAGTACGGAAGAGCGCATAAGTCAGTTCCTTTTCATCATTCCCCTGTCCGGGGAGAAAGAGTGAGTCACAAAAGTATTTGTCCGGCTCTGATCATCCGGCCGGGAGTGGCGGCAGAGAGGGTCAGGGCAGACCTGCCTCCAGCCGTTGCCGGCCGGCACTTAGCCAGGCACTGTCCTGTTGCGGTGTATGTACCCGGCCACATAAAACGTTCCGGTAATGTCGTTCCAGCGGGTTACGTCTCGTCAGCCCGTAATTTCCTGATAACCTGAGCGCCAGGTCGACAACCGTGATCGCATTATCTGTGATAGTGTTTTTAGCCAGCCCGGCCCCGACCGTGGTGAAGCCTTCCGCCGCCGCCCGTTCCAGCAGCGTGCTGTTCACCAGTAACAGCGATTCCATCTCTCCGGTCTGTTCCTGAATCCTCGGCAGCGTCGCCAGGGGTTTTCCGGTCCCCGACGGAATGCGTTGTTGCAGCCACCCGGCCAGCCAGTCGGTAGCGGCACGGGCTATTCCGTCGTAAATAGCCGCCAGCAGGGCAGTATTGGCATTCGCTGAGAGCGCTGCCGCCCGGTCATCGGCAGGTGGCTGATGGCCCAACGGGCTGACGGCGGCGGCATAGCTGAGTGGCACAGTGACCTCCTTCAGGATCACTTCATGGCTGCCCGTGCCGCGCATCCCCAGGTGATCCCAGCTGGGAATAATGCGGATGCCGGGGGCCGATTTCGGCACCAGCCAGCTTCCGACCAGTGGAGGCTCATCGTCACTGCGGGCCCATACCGCCAGCCAGTGCAGGCCTTCAATACCGGTGGTGTATAATTTATGGCCATTCAGGACCCAGCCGGTGGCCGTCCGTCTGGCCAGGGTCTGCGGCAGTCCCCCGCGTGCCGGAGATCCGAGTTCCGGTTCGACCCGCAGGCTGTTGATCAATGCCCCCTCCGTCACGGCGGTTTCACTCACCTGACGGACCAGGCTGGCAGGCCAGTTTGCGGGCTGACGCAGACGTAAATGGTGCAGGTAATGCATGCAGACAATCAGCGCGGTTGAAGGCTCAGCCAGGGCAATCGCACGGATCACCGCCTGCAGGGCCGGCAATGAAGCACCGCCACCGCCATAATGCGAGGCCGTCGCCAGTGACAGCAGCCCTTGCTGACGTAACCACGCCAGATTCTGATGCGGGAAAGCCCCCGTCCTGTCGGTCTGCTCTGCGTTTTCCGCCATCGCCTGCGTGATGGCCGCGGCGGGGATAACGCCAGGTGGATGCCCGTTGATCTGTGGCGCACTCTGCTGATTAACCTCAGGCACGTTGGCGTACCTCCTGCTCCTGCTCCTGCTCACGGCGGGCTACTTTTTCCCGGGTGAGCGGTATTAAGGCCTTACCGTAATCAACGGCATCGTTGAGGGGATCAAAACCACGGATAAGAAAGTGACGGACACCGAGGTCGTAGTAGTCGAGCAGGGCATCCGCAACCTGCTCCGGTGTACCGACTAGTGCCGTAGAGTTCTGGCCCCCTCCGACCAGTCGGGCGATCCCTGTCCACAGTCGTTTGTCGACAACCTCTCCGGACTCCGCAATAGCCCGCAGCCGTTGTGCCCCGATACTCTGTGGTTTGTTATCCCGTTTCAGCGGTCCGCTGTGACGCTGACGTTCGGTCGCCACCGCGAGGATGTGATCGGCCTTTGCCCAGGCCGCCTCTTCCGTATCGGCGATAATCGGACGAAATGACACGCTGAAACCGACGGTCCGTCCATGGCGTGCGGCTTCAGCACGGACACGTTCGATGGTCTCTTGTGTCCCGGCCAGCGATTCCCCCCACAGGGCGTACACATCCGCATGCTTACCGGCGACCCGGATAGCCGCTTCGGAGGAGCCCCCAAAAAATACCGGCACAGGGTGCTCAGCCGGAGGACGGATCGCCGAGACGGCCTGTTCTGCCTGATAAAAATCGTTACGGATATCGAGAGGTTTCTCACTGGTCCAGATATCACGGACCACTTGCAGGAAAGCCTCTGAACGGGCATAGCGCTGGTCATGATCCAGATAATCACCATCACGGCGCTGTTCGGCATCACTGCCACCGCTGATGATATGAACCGCCAGACGGTGATTGAGTAACTGATGCAGGGTGGCAAATTTGCGGGCAGCCAGTGTCGGCGAGACAAAACCGGGACGATGAGCTAACAGAAATTTAATTTTTTCCGTCGACAAGCCGGCGAGTGCGGCGACCAGAAAGCCATCCGGCTGGTCAGAGGCATGGGCGACCAGCAGACGGTCAAACCCTGCGGCTTCATGGGCCCTGGCAATACGCGTGATGTAATCAGCATCAAATACCGGACCGGAGGGAGGGAGGGTTTCTGAAGCCAGGCGATGGCTGATCATACCGATAAACTCAATGCTCATAATGGGTTCCCGTGCGTCATGGTCATATCAGGCACGCTCCTGTCAGGGGCGCGTATTTTTTATACTGTAAAACGGCGGCTAATATGATCAAAATTCATTTTTAACATTAGTTACTATGCTTATTTGATATAACAGGCTCCAGACCTTCTTACCGGAGGAAATCCGGCGCGGCATGCTCACTGACATGCACTTTTTCCGGGAGAATGCCGTAACCATAAAAGCGATCGGCGGTGGCCTGCAGACTGGCAATATCGCTGGCATTGACACTGCGCGAGCCGGAAGGCGCCCGTGAGGTGATTAATAGCGCGGTGCGGTAGGGGAGCTGGCTCAGCTGAGCGTAGCTTTGGGCATATAACGCCGGATGGCGGATAGCCCACTCTCTTGCCCGCAGAACGCGGCGCGCAAAATCCCGGATCGCCTGACGTTTGGCAGGGGAGTCCAGTGACGCGGTGGTGGCTGTCAGGAAAGAAAAAGAGGGCGTCAGCTGGCTGGCATCGGTAAGTTTTCGGGCACCATTCTCTTCAGCCACGGCGAGATAGGGGTCAAAGGTTGCCCACGCCCCGATTTGCCCGCTGCTAAAGGCGGCGCTGGCATCGGTCGGCAGTACGAAACGGATCGGCGCATCCTGCCGCGATAACCCGGCCTGCTGCAGTGCCAGGTAGAGCAGATTTTGAGAAATGCTGCCTGCCGCCGAGGAGACGACGACCTGCCGGCCTTTCAGATCACGGATACTTTTCAGGGGGCTGTCAGCCGGCACGATGATCGCATTGCCTTTTCCGGTCCCTGTTTCGGTGAGAATAATGGTCAGTTTTACTCCGCCCGCCAGGGCCTGAATGACCGGTAAGTCTCCGGCGTAGGAGGTATCTACCGCATCTGCCCGCTGGGCCTCAAAAAGCGGGGCCGCTCCCTGAAAGTTAGCCCAGCGCAAATGGTAGGGGATGCCCTGTAACACTCCGGAGGTTTCCAGCAGACTTCGTAAGATCCGGGCCTGGTCGCCGATCACCAGGGTGGGTTCTGCCGTATTAGCGTACGAGTTGCCGGTCAGGGTCAGCCATATCCCCAGCAGACCAGTAAGCAAAGTTAAACGTGAACGGGGCATAAAAGGATAATGCATAACAATTCCCTGCAACTATGAAATGTGATATTTACGTTAGCAAAGGGATTTTCATTCCTAAAATTCAATTTTAAGCTAAGTTAATATGCGTAAAGTTCATAAGAGACGGGTATGCGAATAGACGATATCGACGCACTGCTGGCAGTCGTGCAGTTTTCTTCTCTGAGTCAGGCGGCAGATCATCTGGGGATCACCCAGTCAGCCATTACCCGCCGTTTACAAAGTCTGGAGCAGTCTCTGGGTACCCGGCTGCTTGACCGGCAGACCAAACCTTTACGCCTGACTACGGTCGGACAGCGGGTCTACCAGCAATGTCTGACGATGAAGCGTGAAGCCCGGCGTCTGTATGCCCTGGCTAATGAGGATGGAGAGGCCCGTGGCCCGCTGCGTCTGGGGTTACCGCAAAGCCTGAGCGAACTCTGCCTGTCCCGGACACTCGCCGGCCTGAATGCGCATTCGGCTGAGGCCGATGTGACGGTCAGTTGCGGCTGGGGAGGCCAGTTATTATCACGGCTGGAAAACCTTGATCTGGATGCGATGCTGGCTATCGGACCGGCAAATCTGACCATCCCCGACACGCTCCGCGCGACCCGGCTCAGGCCTTTGGCGGTGGGCGTGATTGTCCGTCAGGGAGTATTCAGCGAAGGTATGACGCTCAGTGAGGTGGCCAGGCTGGGCTGGGTGGTGAACCCGGAAGGTTGTGGCTTACGCGCCGGCGTCATCCGCTATCTGGAGCAGCAGGGAAGCCCGTTTAAAGTGAATGTGGAAAGCGCCGGTATCCATCTGCAGTTACAGCTGGTGGCGAACGGGGCAGGGGTGGGCATTGTGCCTCTGGCGGTGCTGGAAAACAGCCCGTTACGCGAAAGCCTGCAGGTGATTGCCAGCGAAGAGTACTGCCCGGAAAACTATCTGTGGCTATTATCTGCCCCGGACCAGGGCAATCTGGCACCGGCAATCCGTCAGTTTGCGCAGCTGGTCTCAGAGCAGTTACCCTGACGTTCAGACGTTCCTGCGGGGGGAGGCCGGCGATGTCCGGCACCGGCCGGGCGTTGCCAGGTCATGCCGGCAGGCCATATCAATCCGCGCTGGCAGAGAGCGGAAACAAAAAGGGGCTGCTCCTTCCGCGCCCGGTTATCCGGTATGCGGTAAGAAACAGCCCCTGATTGTATCGAATGAGTCGAAGCTGACCGGTAAGCCGGGTTCTGTCGTGGACAGTCATTCGTCTAGGCCAGCAATCGCTCACTGGCTCAAGCAGCCTACCCGGGTTCAGTACGGGCCGTACCATGTGAACCCCTATTTGGCCTTGCTCCGGGTGGAGTTTACCGTGCCACGGACTGTTGCCAGCCGCGCGGTGCGCTCTTACCGCACCCTTTCACCCTTACCTGATCCCGTAAACGGGCCATCGGCGGTTTGCTCTCTGTTGCACTGGTCGTAGGCTTGCGCCTCCCAGGCGTTACCTGGCACCCTGCCCTATGGAGCCCGGACTTTCCTCCCCTCCGCCCGTCTCCCCGAAAGGACGACGACGAAGCGGCGACTGTCTGGTCAGCTTCGGCGGCGGATGATAGGGCATTTGCCACCGTTTGTCACGCGTCTTCCTGATCTTCCTGCTGATCCAGCGCGTACCGGTATAAAGCATTTTTCTTCACGCCATGAATTTCAGCGGTGAGGGCGGCGGCTTTTTTCAACGGCAGTTCGCGCTGCAGAAGGCCGAGTGTCCGTAAGGCTTCCGGAGGCAGAGCTTGTTCATCGGCATGATAACCTTCGACAATCAGCACCATCTCACCTTTACGGCGGTTATCATCCTCGCGGACCCAGGCGAGCAGCTCCGCGACCGGCGCGCCGTAAATGCTTTCCCAGGTTTTAGTAATTTCCCGTGCCAGTACCACATAGCGGGAGCCGCCTAACTCCTGCACCATATCCTGCAGGCAGTCCAGTAAGCGGTGGGTAGATTCATAGAAAATCAGCGTCCGCGGTTCCTGCACTAAGGCGCGGAGGGCATCGCAGCGGCCCTTGGTTTTCGCCGGCAGAAATCCTTCGTAACAGAATCGATCGGACGGTAATCCCGAGGCACTTAATGCTGTGATCGCCGCGCAGGCTCCGGGGAGGGGGACCACCTTCAGTCCGGCTTCCCGGCATTTACTGACCAGATGATAGCCGGGATCATTGATTAATGGCGTACCTGCATCGGAGACCAGGGCTATACTTTGACCCGCCTGTAAGCGGCTGATGAGTTGGTCAGCTTTTTGTTGTTCATTGTGATCGTGCAGTGCGAACAGGCGCGCATTGATTGCGAAATGTTGTAGTAACATACCTGTGTGGCGTGTATCTTCTGCGGCAATCAAGTCTGCATCTGACAGGACAGTCAGCGCACGCTGAGTGATATCGCCCAGGTTACCAATGGGGGTCGGGACAATGTAGAGCGTGCCCGCAGAAATCTCTGTCTGATCGTTTTGTTTCATTGTTTCATCCGAATTGCCGATTTAATATTAGGCGTTCTGAGAAAAACATAACCGGATACCGTATGCTTCTTTCAAAAGTGAATCGTCGTAAAGCAGGGCGTTTTGTCCCCGTCGTTCTCGCCGGGCTGATTCTGGCGGCCTGTACCACTCAGCAGCCCCCGGCACCTGCTGTAGATGTGCAGGGCGCGGAAACTGGCACCTCTGCCTATTACCTGCAGCAGATGCAGCAAAGTCGTGATGATAGCAAGACCGGCTGGCAATTACTCGCAATCCGCGCGCTAATCAACGAGGGTAAAGCCCCGGACGCTGCAAAACTGCTGCAGACACTCCCTGATAACCTGACGGCAGTGCAAAAGCAGGAGCTGAGCTTACTGAAGGCGCAATACGCGGTATCTGTGCATAATGCCGCTGACGCCGTGCCGTCGCTGAAAGCGATTGACCTCAGCAGCTTATCTGCCGATCAGAAGGGCCGGTATTACCGTACCTATATTGCGGCAACCGCCGCACAACCGACGCTGGATACCCTGCGGGCCTTTATTGCTCTTCAGCCTCTGTTGCCGTCTGCGGACGAACAGCAGAAGAACATTAATGCGACCTGGCAGGCACTGCGTGCGATCCCTCAGCCGCAGGCAAATAACTTTGTCATTAATGCCAACGAAAATATTCTGCAGGGCTGGCTCGATCTGCTGGGTGTGTACTACCGCAGCAATAATAATCAGGATGCACTGAAAGCGGGGGTTAAAGACTGGCAGATCCGTTATCCGGATAACCCGGCGTCGAAACGACTGCCTGCCGGATTGCTGCAGAGTATGAATATGACGGCGGCCTCGACCAACACTATTGCTCTGTTACTTCCGTTAAGTGGCCCGGCGGCGATTTTCTCGCAGGCTATAGAGCAGGGGTTTGAGGATGCCCGTAACGGTGTGCTGGCGCAGGCATCGTCACCGCAAACCTCAGCAGCCTCCGCAGGACAAGCTTCGTCTGCAACGGCGGCACCGTCCGGGACCTCAGCACCGGTGGTTGGCAGTGCTGATATGCCTATCAGCGCCACCCGTCCTGCGGCAGCCGCCGCTCCCGCCGCTCCGGTCAGCCAGAATGCGGTGGTCAGTCCTTCCGCCGCGTCGGTGACATCGCTGACGGACCCGGCAGCGGGAAATCCCTCTGCTGCGTCGGCAGGGCAGGTGAACGCGACTCCGGCAACACCCGCCACCCCGGCACTTCCTGCTACCGCACCGGCGAACAGTCAGGCGCAGATCAGGGTCTATGATACCAATACCATGCCCGTGGATCAGTTACTGCAGCAAGCTCAGAGCGACGGCGCAACCCTGGTCGTTGGCCCGTTGCTGAAAGAGAATGTGCAGCAAGTGGCGAATACGTCCACCCCGCTCAATATCCTGGCGCTGAATGAACCGGACGGCTTACAGAATCATGCCAATATGTGCTATTTCGCCCTTTCTCCGGAAGATGAAGCCCGTGATGCGGCTCGCCATATCCGGGCGCAAAATAAGCAGATGCCACTGCTGTTAATTCCCGCCAACAGTTATGGGCAACGGGTGGCGAATGCCTTCGCGCAGGAATGGCAAAAGCTAGGCGGTTCCCAGGTTGAAGAGCAAACTTTCGGTTCGATTGCCGACCTGAAAGCCCGTATAAACAGTAATTCGGGCATTGCAATGACCGGAACACCGGTCACGGTGCAGCCTGCGAATAACACCGCCGGTTCTGCGGTCTCCGTGGCGGGGATGACCTTTAACGCACCACAGACGGCTCCTGAGGCTCCTGCCGCGGCATCCGGCAATATCGATTCTGTGTACATTGTGGCCAGCCAGGGTGAACTTGCGCTGATAAAGCCGATGATCACCATGCGCACCGGGTCCCGCAGTAATATTGCCCTCTATGCCAGCTCCCGCAGTTCTCAGTCCGGAGCCGGCCCGGATTTCCGTCTTGAGATGGACGGGCTGCAGTTCAGTGATATCCCATTGCTGTCCGGGGCGAACCCTGCTTTGATGCAACAGGCAGTGAAGAAGTTTAATAACGACTACTCACTGGCACGCCTGTATGCGATGGGGGTGGATGCCTGGACGCTGGCTAACCACTTTAGCCAGTTACGGAACAGTACCGGTTATCAGATCGACGGAAATACCGGTATTCTGAGTGCCGGCTCAAATTGTGTGATCGACAGGACGTTGTCATGGAATCAGTATTCTCAGGGAGAAATCGTACCGGTGCCACAGACCGCACACTGACCGGTAAAGGGTATGAGTGGCGGGCACGCCACTTTTTACAACAGGCCGGACTGGAGTGGGTCGCCAGTAATGTTCGCTACCGTTACGGTGAAATAGACCTCATTATGCGTGATACCTGTGGATGGGTATTTGTTGAGGTCCGTTTCAGAAAAAATGATCACTTTGGCGGTGCGCTGGCAAGCATCACCCGTGAAAAAAAGCGGCGTCTTCTTCGCGCCGCCGCGGCATGGCTTGCCGCCCGCCAGCAAAGTTTTGCTACGGATGACTGTCGTTTTGATATCATTGCCGTGACAGGAAGTGATGTGCAATGGATTAAAAACGCTTTTGATACCGAAATGTAATTATCAGGTGGTCGTGTGCAGGAAAGAATAAAGTCTTGTTTTACCGAAAGTATTCAGACGCAGATAGCGGCGGCAGAAGCGTTACCGGATGCGATTTCCCGGGCGGCGCTGACGCTGGTTCAGTCGTTACTTAACGGGCACAAAATACTGAGCTGTGGCAACGGTGCCTCCGCCGCTAATGCTCAGCATTTTACTGCAACGATGATAAATCACTTTGAAAATGAACGACCCAGCCTGCCGGCAGTCTCATTAAGTGCCGATAACATTATGCTTACCGCCATCGGAAACGATCGGCAACATGATGAAATCTACGCTAAACAGGTGCGTGCGCTGGGCCAGGCGGGTGATGTGTTACTGGCAATCTCGACCCATGGTAACAGCCGGGATATCGTCAAAGCCGTGGAAGCTGCAGTGACCCGCGATATGACGATTGTCGCATTAACCGGCTATGATGGCGGAGAACTGGCGGGGTTACTGGGTCCGCATGATGTCGAAATTCGTATTCCCTCTCATCGCAGTGCAAGGATTCAGGAAATGCATATGCTGACGGTGAATTGTCTGTGTGAACTGATCGATAACACGCTGTTTCCCCAGCAGGAATAATTGAAGGAGCATTGATGAAAATATTTTCTGTGTTAGCCGTAGTGATGTCCGCTCTGTTGTTACAGGGCTGTGCTGCTGTTGTGATTGGTAGTGCTGCGGTGGCCACAAAATCCGCGACTGACCCGCGTACCGTCGGGACTCAGGTGGATGATGGCACGCTGGAGCTCCGGGTCGCTAATGCCCTGGCGACAGATAAGCAGGTCAAAGCCGCGCATATCAACGCCACCGCTTATCAGGGTAAAGTCCTGCTGACGGGTGAGGCTCCGGATCAGTCTGTCGCGGATAAAGCGAAGCAGATCACCGCCGGTGTCGAAGGGGCTACCGAGGTGTATAACGAAATCCGTATCGGACCCAATGCAAGCCTGGGTACCTCCTCGACAGATACCTGGATCACCACGAAGGTACGTTCACAGTTGCTGGCCAGCGACAGAGTGAAATCGTCGAATGTGAAAGTGACCACAGAGCAGGGAGAAGTCTTTCTGCTGGGACTGGTGACGGCACAGGAAGGCCAGGCCGCCGCAGAGATTGCCAGTAAGATCAGCGGAGTAAAACACGTTACGACCGCATTTACTTTACTGCAATAATAGCCCTGTCAGGCAGCCGTTCAGGCTGCCTGCTCACTCCCGCAACAATCAATAATCAGCAACCGGCAGTCGCTTACGGCGGTAATATTCAGCTGTTTTTCATCGCTGATAAATACACCGTCTCCGCAACCGGCCTGAAGGGAAGTATTCTCTCCGCCCAGTGCCACTTCGCCATACACAGACTGCAGATAGCAATGAGACCCGTGCAGGGGAAAATTCTGTGTCTCTTCCTGCTGTAACGAAAGCTGAAAGACCCGGATCTGCTGACGGAGTTTGAGACTGCCTTGCTGCCCGTCGCCAGAGGCGATCAGTACAGACTGCTCATTGGCCGGTAACGGCCGGTGTTGCAGGATAGGCGCATTTTGTTCCGGACAGGTCTGCAACCACAGTTGTAAACGGACGAGATCGGTCGCCGGTGAGGGATTACTTTCGCGGAAAATCGTATTATCACCGGCAAACAGCAGTGCATCCCCGGCGCGTGCCGATGTCACCTGACCGTCACTGCTACGGTATTCGGCTTCACCCTGCAAAATAATATTCAGGACATCCACTCGCGGGAAACTGCGTGGCTGAAAGGTCGATCCCGCTGCCAGCACTTCCTGATTAAGTACCTGCAGATAGCCAAAACCGAGTAATTGCGGGTCAAAGTAGTGTCCGAAGGAAAAACTGTATCGGGACTTCAGCCAGCCATAGTCAGCACTGCCACACTTTTCAGCGGCTCTTAGCCTAAACATTTTTTTCCTCCGGCCAGTGATATTCTGCATTTATCTTAAAGCGCTGGACGGCTGAATGTTAGCCAGTTAATCTGCCTGCTCTGTTCAAATTTACTGAAAGAGAATCCGATTGTGAGAGAACGGGCACTGACACTTGAAGCGCTGCGCGTGATGGATGCCATTGAGCGGCGCGGTAGTTTTGCCGCCGCAGCTGATGAACTCGGTCGGGTTCCTTCAGCCCTCAGTTACACCATGCAGAAGCTGGAAGAAGAGCTGGATGTGGTGCTGTTTGACCGCTCCGGGCACCGGACAAAGTTCACTAATGTCGGTCGCCTGTTGCTGGATCGCGGCCGGGTGTTGCTGGACGCGGCAGATAAACTGACGACGGATGCGGAAGCCCTGGCGCGTGGCTGGGAACCCCATCTGTCCATCGTGACGGAAGCGCTGGTGCCTTGTGAGCACCTGTTCCCGCTGGTCAATCGTCTGGCCGAAAAGGCGAATACTCAGCTCTCACTGCAGACCGAGGTTCTGGCCGGTGCCTGGGAGCGCTTAGATCAGGGGAAAGCCGATATTGTGGTCGCCCCGGCACTTCATTTCAGGACTTCCAGCGAAATTAATACCCGTAAACTTTACAGCATGATGAGCGTGTATGTGGCCAGTCCGGATCATCCTATTCATCAGGAGCCGGAGCCGCTCTCAGAAACCACCCGGGTGAAGTATCGTGGGATTGCCGTTGCGGATACCGCCCGTGAACGTCCGGTCATTACGGTTCAGTTACTGGATAAACAACAGCGACTGACCGTGAGTTCACTGGCAGATAAACGCAAGGCCCTGCTTGCCGGTCTCGGTGTGGCCACCATGCCCTGGCCCTGGGTAGAAAAAGATGTTGCCGAAGGGCGTCTGAAGGTGGTGAGTCCGGAGTATAAAGCCGACATTAATATCATTATGGCCTGGCGACGGGACAGTATGGGGGAGGCGAAAGCCTGGGCCCTGCGCGAGATCCCGCGCTTACTGACAAAATATCAGACTTCCTCGCGGTGGTAACACCGCGCAGCCGGAAGCGGTACTGTCGTCAGCCGGCATCCCGGTGATGCGGAGCAAGCCAGTCATGCTGCAAACGGCCGGGTACAATGCCGGCGGCTGTGGTCACCGGAAGAAGCGGTACTGTCGTCAGCCGGTATCCCGGTGATGCGGAGCAAGCCAGTCATGCTGCTGACGGCCGGGCACAATGCCGCCGCCTGCGGTCCCCGGCAGTGGCACTGTCGTCAGCCAGCATCCCTGTGATGCGGGGCAAGCCAGTCATGCTGCAGACGGCAGGGGATAATGCCGGCGGGATTAAGATGCGGATGGCTGCGATAGTAGTGGTGACAGATATGGCGGAGGTCCACCGTATCGGCAATGCCGGGCTGTTGATAGATATCGCGTAAGTAGCCGTAGAGATTCGGGTAATCGCTGATGCGACGGCGATGGCATTTAAAATGCGTCACGTAGACGTCATCGAAACGGATCAATGTGGTCCACAGACGAATATCGGCTTCGGTCAGTTGTTCTCCGGCCAGATAACGTTGCTGTGACAGGATCTCTTCCGCTTTATCCAGCCCGTCGAACACCGCGTCTGCCGCGCTATCGTAGGCTTGCTGGCTGGTGGCAAAGCCTGCCTGATAAACACCGTTGTTAATTTGCGGATAGATCCATGCATTGAGGGCATCGATCTGTGGCTGCAATTCCTGAGGATAATAGTCGGGCGTTACGGCAGCCATCTCTGTAAACGCCGTATTCAGCATACGGACGATATCTGCTGATTCATTACTGACTATCGTTTCACGATGTTTATCCCATAACACGGGAACCGTAACCCGTGTCGTCGCCTGAGGATCGGCTTTCTGATACAGCTGATACAGGTAGTCCAGCTGATAAAGTGGATCACCGTCTGTCCGGGGAAAACCCCGGGCGAATGTCCAGCCATTTTCCAGCATCAGCGGGTGAACGACGGAGACGCTAATGAGCTTCTGTAATTGCTTCAGCTGTCGCAGGATAAGCGTCCGGTGTGCCCACGGACAGGCCAGCGACACGTACAGATGGTAGCGTCCCGGCTCAGCCACGAAGCCGCTCGCTCCGTGCGGCCCGGCCTGACCCTCGGCCGTGATCCAATGTCGCCATTGTGACTGTGTACGGACAAATTTGCCCTGACTGGCTGTCGTATCATAGCCAATATCGACCCAGCGACCTTCCTGTAGCATGCCCATCCAGTGCTCCCGGGATAACGTTCTGTGTGATAGAAAAAAGATGAGTATATGGCGTGACGGGGAATAAAAGGGCGGCGAAGTACAACTTCGGCCTTATTCCGGCCTGTGGGGGAAGAACTTTTCAGTCAGCGAGCCGCTGACTGAAAAGAGAGTCGCTTATTAGCGCCGTGGCAGCGCTTTACGGATCATCCGCCAGCTGCTCCATAAACCGAACCCACGCTTGGCCCAGCGGACAATAAACGCAGGATGGCGCATAGACCAGACCGCCGCCAGTCCGCTACCGATCGCAATATAACGGCGTAATCCTACGACGGTATGCCACAGAGTGTCATACCGGGCAGTCCCCTGATACCAGTCACGCTCGCAGGCTTTTAAATCCAGCCGTTGTTGCTGAACCAGAACCAGCAGGGCATTTTTACGTCGTTCTATATCGCGACGGCTCATGACTGACGCTCCTCCAGTAGCTTACGATCCGTGGAAAGTTCTTCACGGGAACTGCTCAGCAAGGTCGAACGCCGGGATTTAACAATGACCCAGATACCCAGTATCAGTGCCAGAGCAAACAACACCCCGGTGGTAACAGCAATTGCCATCAGACGATATTGAGGCTCTACAGCAACGATAACCAGGATCATCAAACTCATCAGTCCGAACGCTGTAAAAAGCATGGTTAATCCGACCATCAGCAACATCTGGATCAGATTCGCCTTTTCCTCTTCTAACTCGACAATTGCCAGACGAACCCGGGTCTCTACAATACTGACCAGGGTCGTGACCATGCGCTGGCCGACATTGATAAGGCCTTTTCCCGGACCTTCGTTCGGTGAATGATTATCCATAATTATCGACGCGAGATAAGAATACCGAAGACCACACCAATCGCCGCACCGATCCCGACGCCGTGCCATGGATTGTCGCTGACATATTCATGGGCTTTTTGTGCCGCTTCACGGGTGGTTTTACTGAGCTGCTGACCGGATTCCCCCAGGCTTTCCCGGGTCGAGTCTAATGTTGCCCGAGCTTTTTTATGTAACTTATCGACTTCAGATTTTGATTTATCACTGGTCCCGCTCAGTACTTCTTCCAGTGTGTCCGCCAGGGCAGACAGTTCAGCACGCAGATCCTTTGAAGATGGAATATCAGCCATATAAAACTCCTTCTGAAAGATGTTGGTTGGCTCCGCCGGGCGGAGAAAAGCACACAGGCACTTAAAAGAGACTTTTCAAACCGCAGAAAAAGGGCCTCTGTTTCTGCGTTATCAGGGCGATGCCGGGTGTGGCGCAGCACGGGTTACCTTGCTGCGGGAGCACTGGCGCTGAATTCCGGCTAATGCCTGTTTCAGGCCGTCGATCCTGTGCTGATTGTGATGCTGCCTCGCCAGTGAGATTTCATACTCAATATTGTTAATGTTGTCCTGAGGGTATCGCGGACAATGGGTCCCGCGGGCATCGGCAGTGACCGGTAATATCATCAGCACAATTAGCAGACCATCTACGCTCTTCATCAGGATCTCTTATCCCGGGCCTAAGTGCATGACATCTGTGTGATGTCACTACAAATTTACCTGACTGTTTTTACTTAGTTATCTGAGTATAGATAGCCCTGGCAGAAAGTTCAAAGTCAGGGCAGAGAGGAAATACAGAAAGCGCCTCTTTCCGGCATGCTGCCGCCGGGTCAGGCCGTGATATACCCTGCCGATAAGATGTGACTAAGGATACGCCGGGCAGCCAGTTGCTGCTCTTCATTTTCCAGGTGGATCACCAGACTATCGGGGCCCGGGGTAATACTTTTTATCGTGATCCCTCTGGCGGTGAGCTGCTGGTAAAGAAAGAAACCATCCGGCAGGCTCATCCCTTTATGGGTCACCATAATCCGTACGACCGGGTCACTCACGACCATGCCAGGCATCAGCCGTATCGTCGCGAGGATAATCAACGCGACGATCACGATAAAAGGGAGCAGCCGATACCTGGAGAACAGCGTTTGGCGGGACATTACAGAGATTTCCCGCCTTGCTGAGAACGTTTACGCCACAGAACATACAACGAGCCGAACAGACCAAAAACCAGCAACACCAGAGGTAACAGCATCAGACAAAACATCAGCTGATCTTCATACTTCTGGAATAAGGGGGTTTTACCGAGGGCGAAGCCGGCGCAGGTCAGGATAACAACCCAGAGTAATCCGCTAAACCAGTTAAAAAACTGGAACCGGGCGCTGCTCAGTCCGGAAATACCCGCAATGGTTGGCAGCAATGTGCGGACAAAGGCGATGAAACGGCCGATCAGTAATGCAGATAATCCGTGCCGGTGAAAAAGTGCATGCGCCCGCTGGTGATATTGTGCCGGAAGGTGAGACAGCCACTTCCTGACCAGCGGCGTATTGCCCAGCCATCGCCCCTGAATATAGCTGACCCAGCACCCCAGACTTGCCGCAACGGTGAGGATAAACAGGGTCATCGGGAAGCCCATAGTCCCTTTTGCGATCAACACGCCGACCAGGATGAGCAGGCTATCGCCCGGTAAAAACGCCGCAGGCAGCAGGCCATTTTCCAGGAATAAAATGATAAATAAAATGCCATAAATAGCCCATACCAGAGAAGGATCGGCGAGCGTTTCAAAATCCTGTTGCCAGAGTGCGTGCAGTAGGGCGTGTAAGGTATCCATTAACTGTTCCTGACCATCATTAATATTCCGGAAGAAGTCTTAAAGATAACGCATTCCGGAAAACCCGGAAGGGCAATGAGGTGACTTCTGAACACTTCACCACTGTTATCCGGGGAAGGATAACAGCAAATAATTGTAACAAAAAATAAGTAAGGGCAATAAGTTTAATCGCGCAGAGGCACAGAGTTTTACCTGTTCTGCGCGATTAAAAAAGGATATTTACACGGACTGACATTCTCCGTGGCTCTGCCGTGCAGAGAAGTCTTGCCGGTAAAGCCGGGAAACGGTGGCGAGTACAAAGAGGGGCACCGTGACGGCGCGGAAGAGATCCCGCACCGTTTCAGACCATTATCTGACCGACGCCTGGCGTTCCGGGCTTTCAGCCGTTCCGGAGACGGATTTTTTCATCGCTTCTGACTGGCAGACCGCGGCGGTAAACAGAATATCGGTGGAAGAGTTCAGTGCAGTTTCCGCAGAGTCCTGCAACACACTGATCAGGAACCCGACGGCGACGACCTGCATGGCGATATCATTAGGGATCCCGAACATATTACAGGCCACGGGGATTAACAGCAGAGAACCACCAGCGACTCCGGAAGCTCCGCAGGCACATAATGATGCCACCAGGCTCAGGACGACCGCCGTCGGTAAATCGACAGCGATGTTCAGGGTATGTACCGCCGCCAGGGTCATCACGGTGATGGTGACAGAGGCACCTGCCATACTGATATTGGCTCCCAGCGGAATCGAGACGGAATAGGTGTCTTCATCCAGATTCAGACGCCTGGCAATCGCCATATTTACCGGAATATTGGCGGCGGAGCTGCGGGTGAAAAATGCAGTTACACCGCTTTCCCGCAGGCATAAGAACACCAGCGGATAAGGGTTGCGGCGAATTTTCCAGAAGACCAGTAACGGGTTGACGACCAGTGCCATAAACAGCATACAGCCCAGGAGCACAGACAGTAAGGTCGCATAGCTCCACAATGCAGAGAAGCCGTTGGTGGCCAGCACCGAGGCGACCAGCCCAAAAATACCCAGCGGAGCACAGCGGATCACCTTACGTACCAGCCAGGTGACCGCAGAAGACATATCATTCAGCACCTGTCGGGTGGTATCACTGCTGTGCCGGAAAGCAAGGCCCAGGCCAATAGCCCAGACCAGAATACCGATATAATTAGCGTTCAGCAGTGCGTCAAACGGGTTAACGACCACACTAAGCAGTAAGCCGCGCAGGATCTCCTCAATGCCCCGGGGCGGAGTGACTCCCTGATGGACATCGGTCAGGCTTAATACCTGAGGGAAGTGGAAACTGGCAACCACGGCCACCACCGCAGCAAAGAAGGTACTGAGCAGATAAAGAATAGCGATCGGTTTGATATTCGTTTTCTGCCCCTGAGCATGGTTGGCGATCGACGAGATCACCAGTACCAGCACCAGTATCGGGGCAACGGCTTTTAAGGCATGAACAAAGAGTTCACCCAGTAACCCGACGTCGCGTGCACTTTCTTTTGACACCGCTGCCAGCAAAATACCCGCCAGCAAACCCGCAATGATCTGTCCAATCAGATTACCTGAGCTCAGCCAGAGCATCAGTTTGTTATTTTTTTTAATCATATAATATTTACTTATTTTTTAAGGAATTCTCATTTTCCTGACGTGGTTAGCGTCACTGAAAATAATGGGTCGCGGGCAAGTATAAGTAAAAGATATACATAATAAAGAAGAAATCAGACCGCCAGATTCTGCAGCCAGTGTGAAAATATCTTCAGGTGTGCGCTTGTTAGCGGTAAATCATGCAGATTGATTCTTACATGAAGGATTTGAGGGGGTTTTTCACCCCCTTCGGGATATTGTTTCGTTATAGCTTGTGCGCCATCTGACGGTTTTTCAGATGATTTATGCCCAGGGTGATCAGCAGGATGGCGGCAACCACCGTCAGGGATACTGCGGTCGGAATATGATAAACCTCCAGCAGCAGCATTTTTATGCCGATAAAGACCAGGATCACGGCCAGGCCATACTTCAGTAATGAGAACCGCTCAGCAACCCCTGCCAGCATAAAATACATGGCCCTCAGACCGAGGATGGCGAACAGATTTGAGGTCAGTACGATGAAAGGGTCGGTCGTGACGGCGAAAATAGCCGGAATACTGTCTACCGCAAAAATAACATCACTGAACTCCACCATGATCAGGGCCAGAAACAGGGGAGTGGCATACCTGAGCCCCTGGCGTTTAACAAAAAAACGCTCACCCTCCAGGGATTCTGTCATACGTATATGGCGGCGTAACCAGCGGACGACCGGCTTTTCTGTGCTGCTGTCTGCCGCTTCGTCGGAAGGGATCGCCATCCTGACCCCGGTGATCACCAGGAAGGCACCGAACAGATAAAGGATCCAGCTGAACTCACTCACCAGCCAGCTGCCGGCAAAAATCATAGCGGTACGCAGTACGATGGCACCCAGAACACCGTACACCAGGACCCGTTGTTGCAGGGCGGCCGGAATAGCAAAATAATTGAATAACATAAGCCAGACGAATACGTTATCTACAGCCAGTGCTTTCTCCAGCACATATCCGGTGAGAAAGGCCAGGGTTTGCGAAGAGGCAACCGCCGGACCTGCATGTTCCCGTAAATACCACCACAATGCGGCACTGAACAACAATGAAAGGGCGACCCAGACAACGGACCAGAGGGCGGCCTGTCTGACCGTCATACCGGCACGATCGCGGCGACCCTGTAAGCGAAGATCAACTAACAGCATGATCACGACAACTACGATAAAACTGCCCCAGAGGAGTGGGTTACCCACGCTGTGCATAATGTTTTCCCCGAAAAAAAACGGCTGAGATCAGAAGATATCAGCCGCTGTGGTGTGACAGGCAAACCTTACCTTCCGGCAAGGTCTCACTTGCAACACCGGATTTCCGGGTTGCGCGGCGACCGGTTGTTATACACAACGTAATGACGATCAGCCGGCTTTTAAGTTACTCCCCTTTGCTTTCTACAGGCTAGGAGGGATCAGGCATAAATTCAAGTAAAAAAGAAATAAAATGAAATATTCTGATAAATCTGTTCACTTAATTGCGGTAAACAGAGTCGATTGCCTCCGGCGGGCGACAGTTTTATCATAGCGGTTCTCCCTCCCGGCCCAGGATACTCAGTGAAAGAAGGTAAGCACGCACTCCGATGGATGGCACTACTGATAGCGATTCCGGTCGGATTCGCCGGCGCGATGGTTACGCTGGCTTTTCGTCATACCCTTGATTTTTTCAATCGCCTGCTGTTCGGGCGTAGTGATGATATCACTCTGGCGATGCATGCCTGGCCCTGGTACTGCTGGCCACTGATTGTGGGGGGCGGGGGACTGATAGCCGGTATCTTCCTGCAATATGCGGTCAGATTAGAGAAAAAACAGCGTATTAATACCGACTATCTGGATGTCATCAATGCCAGGCTGGATGCCGTTCCTACCCGTACCTCGTTGTTTCGGGCACTCTCGTCGATCGCCAGTATTTCCAGTGGGGCCTCCATAGGGAAAGAAGGACCGATGGTCCAGTTAGCGGCACTGTGCGGCAGTATTATCGGTCGTTTTCTGCCCGCCGCGACCTTGCTGAAAAACAGTGATGTTGTGGCGATGGCTGCGGCTGCCGGTCTGGCTTCGGTTTACCATGCACCGCTGGCCTCTGCGATTTTTGTCGCCGAAGTGGCTTTTGGTATCTCCGCCTTGCAGCGGTTGATCCCGCTGGTGATTTCAGCCGCCGTCTCGGTAATGACCTTGTGGTGGCTCGGTGACCGATCAGCCCTCTATCCGCTGGCTGAGGTACAGTTCGACGTCAGTATTACCAGCGTCGTGACGGTGGTGGCGATCGGCTGTATCGGCGGCCTGGCCGGGGCCGGATTTATCACCCTGACCGCCTACAGTAAAAAACAGTTTTCCCGGATCACCCGTCTGCCTTACCGGCTGGCGAGCGGCGGGATCGCCGTGGGCCTGTTAGCCATACTGTCCACGGATATTCTGGGAAATGGCTATGAAGTGATCGTCAATATCTTTCGCGGTCACTACCTGTTGTCCGGGCTGTTGCTGGTGCTGGTGTTAAAATTGCTGGCGACCTGTTGCTCCGTCGGCTCTTCTGCGGTCGGGGGCATGTTTACGCCTTCATTACTGATAGGGGCGCTGGTCGGGGCAATGTTTACGGTGCTGACGGTACACCTCGGGGTTGGCACACAGCCTGGCTGGCTTTACGCGGCCGTGGGGATGGGGGCCGTGCTGGCGGCTATCAGCCAGGCACCGTTAATGGCGATGCTGATGGTGATGGAAATGACCCTGAACAGCAGCCTGCTGTTCCCGTTGATGATAGCCACGGTACTGGCCACGATGGTGACCTATCGCCTGCAGTCCGCCGTGACTTATCCGCTGATCGCTACCCACTTTTCCCGTGCCGAAGCGAAGTTTGATTTTGATAACACCTCGATTGCTGAACTGATCATCCCCGGGGCGGCTATTTTGCCGGGAACCCCGGTCAGTGATGCTCTGGCGATCAGTACACTGAAGCGTGAACGCTACGTCTATGTCATCAATGAAAGCGGGCGCTTTCTGGGGGTGGTTTCTATTCATGAAATCGCAGCCAGTGTGCTTTCCCAGAAGATCACCTCAGACTCTCCGGTCAGTGCCGTGATGGATAACGAGTTTCCGTATGTCTGCCAGGGACAGAGCCTGCGGGAAGGCTGGGAGGCCTTTGAGAAGGTCACGTTAGAGCGTCTGCCGGTACTGAGTAATGATACCGAGCGCTATTTCCTGGGGGCGCTGACGAAAACCAGTCTGG
Organism: Tatumella terrea; assembly: GCF_039523755.1. NCBI lineage: Bacteria > Pseudomonadati > Pseudomonadota > Gammaproteobacteria > Enterobacterales > Erwiniaceae > Tatumella > Tatumella terrea. The sequence goes on from NZ_BAAAFX010000002.1 coordinate 230,983, forward strand.
TCCGTAAAGCCGGAGCCTTTATCTGAGCCAGCCGGAACCCGGTCTTTGCGGTTGGGTTTATCGGCTAAAGCCAGTATACTGCGCCCCTTTTCAGAAGCCCCTGTTTGCCAGACCCGTGCCGGAGATATCATGACCGTATTTGAAATGAGTGATTATTCACTTAACCTGCAACGCTTTCCGCGGACAGGCGATGACAGTGCTTTACAGGCCTGGGATGCCGCAGATGAATATCTGTTACAGCAGGAGATACCTCAGGGGCCGGTGTTTGTCTTTAACGACAATTTCGGGGCGCTGACCTGTGCGCTGGTCCATCAGGGGCGTCAGGTCTGGCACATCAGCGACTCACTGAATAGCCAGCAATCGGCACAGCAGAATCTGGCACTGAATGGCCTGGATGAAAGTCATGTCACCTTTGTCGATAGCATGACAGCGCTGCCGTTAATCCCCGCGGTTGTGCTGATTAAAGTGCCAAAAACTCTGGCCCTGCTGGAATTCCAGCTCGGGACGTTGCGTGATGTGCTGCAGCCGGACACGGTGATCATTGGCGGAGCGAAAGCGAAGGATATCCATAATTCCACGCTGGCGCTGTTTGAACGTATTATCGGCGAAACAAAAACCTCACTGGCAAAGAAAAAAGCGCGACTCATTTTCAGTCGCTTCACGGTGGCGGAAATGACCCCGCGTGATGTTGCCGAGCGGTGGCCGCTGGAAGGCACCCCGTATATTATCCATAACCACGCGAATGTTTTTTCCCGTCAGTCGCTGGATATCGGTGCCCGTTTCTTTATGCGTCACCTGCCTCGCGGTCTGGAAGGGGAGATCATTGACCTCGGCTGTGGTAACGGCGTGATCGGCCTGAAAGCGCTGGTGGAGAATCCTGAGGCTAATGTTCACTTTGTGGATGAGTCCTGGATGGCCGTCGCCTCGGCACAGATTAATGCGGAAACGAACCTGCCCCATGAGCTTTCCCGCTGCCGTTTCACGGTGAACAATGTGTTGAGTGGTTTCGCCCCGGACAGCTATTCGGCGGTGTTATGCAATCCGCCCTTCCACCAGCAAAATGCGATTACGGAGCATGTCGCCTGGCAGATGTTCCGTGATGCGTTCCGTTGCCTGCAATACGGCGGGGAATTAAGGATTGTTGCCAACCGTCACCTTGACCATGATCGAAAACTGAAAAAGCTTTTCGGTAACTGCCAGGTGGTGGGTTCTGATACAAAATTTGTCGTGCTGCGTTCCGTTAAACTCCGCTAAGCCGCAGGTCACCGGCGGGTCACTGAGTGTGGCCCGCCGGTCGTCAGGTCCGGTCTGCGCATGCTTTCAGGCTTAATTCCCGCCACCTTTCTGCGGGTCCCGGGTCCCGGAACCAAGCCGTAGCCCTTTAAACCGGTATCGTCTGTAAAACCCGATAACTGCTGTGCAGTCCGGCATAGTGCCGCAAACCCCGATATCCGGTGAAATAAGTGACGCGCCAGCGAAAGCGCATTTCCTCCGGGAACCCCGATATCTGCTGTGGAGTCCGGCATAGTACCGCAAACTCCGATATCCGGTGAAATAAGTGATGCGCAGCGACAGCGCAATTCCTCTGTTAACGCCGGCATCTGCTTCGCAGTCCGTTACTTCCTGTTTCCTGTGGCTCTCTCTGGTCTTCAGTCAGCCTGCGGCCGCGCGGGTAAATCACCGGCAATCCATGAAAAGCGTAACTGATAGCCTTCATCCGTATGAGTATTACGCCGGTAACTGGCCCCCGGTTCTGCCATACAGTAAGTACACTGATTCAGGTTATCGATCCGCGATGCCGCAATTCCTTCCTGCAGTAACATCCGGGTGGCCAGTGCCGGTAAATCCAGCCAGAAAGCGGGCTGTGTGGAGGGCGCGGTCGGGCGCAGAGCGCGGGGATTTATCGCCGGGTGAAAGGCGCCGGGGAGCGGCCCGCTGACATAACGGCAGGCTTTAATCTCTTCCACCAGGGGTAAACCCAGTTCATAGCAACAGGGGCCTATCGCCGGGCCGATCGCCACGAAAAGATCAGCGGCGGTGGATCCCGCCTGAAAAAATTGTCTCAGGGTCTGTTGCAATATCCCGGCCAGCGTACCTTTCAGCCCGGCGTGGGCTGCCGCCACCTGATGTGTTTTTTCTGATGCGATAAGTACCGGTAAACAGTCGGCAGTATAGATGGCGACCGGTTGCCCGTGATGGCTGAACAAGGCATCCGCCACCGACTGCTTCGGGGGAAAGTTACTCTCTGCCGGACAGACGGTAGCGGTATGACGCTGCAGAGCATAGGCTGTGTTATCGGGAGGACGCTGACCTGAAGGTAAAAAGCTATGTCTGACCCAGCCGAGAGAACGGAGAAGGGACGATTGCTGACCTGCGGAAGAGGGAAGGGACATAGGCATTTCCTGTTGAATAATTTCATCCAGCGATTGCATTTATAATGAAGATACTGCGATAGTCCTTACGGGGTCAATGACTGAATATTAACAATAAGATGAGGAAATTAAATGAAAAAGCGCTGGCTTTTAACCTTACCTGCGCTGGTAGTTCTTGGACTATCCGGCTGTGCGCAAAACACACAACAACGACTCAATGACCAGACGGTGACGGCGGTAAACTGGATGCAGCAATCCGGTGAATATCAGGCACTGACCTGGCAGGCATTCAATGCAGCCACGGCCGCGTTCGATCATGCCTCCTCGCTGACCGGTAAACCGAAAGCGGTGATTGTTGATCTGGATGAAACCATGCTGGATAACAGCGCCTATTCGGCCTGGCAGGCGAAGAATGGCAAATCTTTCAGTGATGCGACCTGGTCTGCCTGGACACAGGCGAAGCAAGCCCGTGCTATCCCGGGGGCGGTAGAGTTTGCCCGCTATGTCGACAGCCATGGCGGTACGGTGTTCTATGTCTCTAACCGTGATCAGAAAGACTATCAGGCCACCGTCGAAAATATGCAGGCACTGGGCTTTCCTGGCGTGAACGAAAAAACCGTGTTCCTGAGTACCGGTTCGTCTAATAAGCAGGCCCGTTTTGATCAGATCACCCAATCCGGGGCGAATGTGGTGCTATATATCGGTGATAACCTGAATGACTTTGGCGGGGCGACCTGGCATAAAGGGAATGCTGAGCGCCGTAACTTTGTCAGCAGTAATCATCAGTTGTTTGGTACCCGTTTTATTATTCTGCCCAACGCAGAGTACGGTGACTGGGAGAGCGGAATGGCTCCCGGCTATAACTCTCTGACCGACCAGCAAAAAATCGATGTCCGTGAGCAGCATTTGCGTGCGTGGGACGGAAAATAAAGATTAAGCGTTAAACGGGCGCCCTCTGCGGGGTGCCTTTTCACGATTAAATCCGGCCACCGACCGATATTCACTCTGTCAAAGCCTCCTCCGGTGCAGTAAAATTCCTAACTTCATCCAACATCCGTCGCTCCGTCATCGGAACCCTGACACTGAACGCCTGTCATCGCACACCCGATTGTGCGGTGTATGTTTCGGTTGACTACGGTTTTACCTTCAGGCAGGTCATTACGTTCTGCTGATTTCCGGGTGGTCTTTATCTGCGTGGTCCGCTGAGACACAGCTAACCGGGGCCGCAGGGATCCCGGTTTATGAAGACACGAGCAGGCACTGCCTGGGGTAGTAAGTCATGACATTTCGGGTATTCCGTGAAAAAAATACCGTTGCCAACGGACTGGTCATTTTTTTCTTAACCGCCTTCTTATGCGCTATCGGCAGCCATTTGCGTTTGCCGATGGTGTTATCGCTGTTCTGGATAGTCAATGCGGTCATTGCAGGGTTATTTATCCGTAAGCCCTGGCTGCACACGCCGCTGAACTATCTGTGGTGTTATGGCGGTATGGTGGCCAACGATGTACTTTTTTCCGGGTGGGCGATGGAATCGTTTACGATCAATATCGCAAATATTATTTTTATTCTTATCGCCTCCTGTGCCCTGAACCGTTACCCGCCTTATTTGCAGGGGAAAGCCAATATTCGTCATATTATGCTGATTTTCCCCGTCTGTTTGCTGGCGGCATTGGCCTGCGGTCTCTGGGGGGCACTGGCCTCGGGGGGGATCAATAGCGGGATCGCGTTTATGCTGTCTGCCGGCGACTGGAGCAGTGAACAGTTTTCGACCGGCCTGCTGTTATTACCCCTGATCCTGACGTTTTATCGGAAAAGCGACTATCACTGGCGTCTGCATTCTTTGTTACCGATAGGGTCGGTGATCCTGTTATTAGCCGCCGCCATTATGCTGGGCGGGCCGGGTAGCCTGGCGATCCCCCTGCCCGGGCTTATCTGGTGTGCACTGGTGTTACCGATTTCCGTGACCTGTCTGATGACGTGCCTGACCGGTGTGGCGGAAATCATGCTGATTTATATGAATATTATCCGCGTCAGTTCCGGCTTTTTACCTTCGGCGGTGACACCGCTGATTTCGGTACGTCTCGGGATTGCGGCGCTGGCACTGACGCCTTATATGGTAGCGGTCAGTCTGGAGGCCATTCGGGAGTTAAACCGGCAACTGGCGACGCGTGCTAATTACGATTTCCTGACCCGCCTGCTCTCGCGGGCCGGATTATTCGACAGCCTGACCCGACAGCCTTTCCGCCCCGGTAAGACGATGGGGTTGATCCTGCTGGACGTGGATTTCTTTAAGCAGATCAATGATAACTACGGCCATGATGGCGGTGATTTGGTATTACGGGAAATCAGTCGCCGTCTGGCGGGATCGGTAGTCCCGTCGGCCAGACTGTCACGCTTTGGTGGTGAGGAGTTTGCTGTGGTTCTGTTTGAATGTGATGAACCCCGATTATACCGGCAGGCTGAGGCTTTACGCCTGGCCGTCTCCGGTGAGCCTTTTACCGTAGTACAGGGAGAAATTCCTGTGTCGGTCAGCCTGGGCACTGCGCTGGAAATTGCCGGTGAGGACAAGAACTGGACCACAGTAATGAACCGTCTGGTCAGCGTGGCGGACAGTCATCTGTATACTTCAAAACGTAGTGGCAGAAACCGGACAACTCCGGTCTGGCAGGAGCCTGCCAGACCGGGGGAACCTGACATCGATTAGTGGTCAAAGGCCGCTGTCATTTGTTTATCCTGGTCATAACGTTCAAACGCCAGTTCAATCAACCGGGTGATCAACTCACTGTACCCGAGACCACTGGCCTGCCAGAGTTTAGGGTACATGCTGATATTGGTGAAGCCAGGTAATGTATTGATTTCGTTGATAATAACCTGGTTTTCCGGTGTCAGGAATACATCGACACGCGCCATGCCACAACATTCGAGTGCCTGAAACGCCTGCAGTGCGATTTCACGGATACGGCTATCGGCATCCGGGGATATCTCTGCCGGTACGACCACCTGTGCGCCTTGCTCATTAATGTACTTGGTCTGATAAGAGTAAAACTCATCACTGAGCACGATTTCACCGCAGTGGCTGGCTTCAGGCTGGTCGTTGCCGAGCACAGCACATTCGATTTCACGTCCGACAATGCCGGTCTCGATCAGCACCTTACGGTCATAGCGGAACGCTTCTTCTAACGCCGGCAGTAATTCGCCGGCATGGTGAACTTTACTGACCCCGACAGAAGAGCCCTGGTTCGCCGGTTTTACAAACAGGGGCAGTCCCAGCTCTGCGATCACCGCGGCCGGATCGATCTCCTGCTGGCGGTTACGGTAAGCGGTAATGAAAGGTGCAACCTGTAATCCGGCATCCCGTAACAGGCGTTTAGTGACTTCTTTATCCATGCTGACCGCGGAGCCGAGGACGCCGGAGCCGACAAAGGGCAGGTTTGCCATCCGCAGCAGCCCCTGTAGAGAACCGTCTTCACCCAGCGTGCCGTGGACAATCGGGAAGATGACATCGACCTGCGGCACAGGTGCCAGTACGTCACGCTCAATTAACTGTTGCTGTTCCTTACCGGGAACCAGTGCGACCTCGCGGGCCGAACGGTTAAGCGCAATATGCTGAGGGTCATTAGCATGCAGTAAGAAATCAGACTGCTCATTCAGTTGCCAGTATCCCTGCTTATTAATCCCCAGAAGCACAACTTCAAATTTTGTTTTATCAATAGCATCAATGATATTTTTGGCTGACTGTAATGAGACTTCATGCTCAGCCGATTTCCCACCAAAAATAATTCCTACACGTTGTTTTGTCATTCTGGTCTGCCTGAATAGCCTGGTACAAAGGCACAACATACCATGCAGCGAAAGGCGACAACAGTACTCTGCTTGATTACGCGCCGGGTGGCTCATTTTTCAGACCAAAGATAAGCGTTGTTACTGTCCTGTCCACTCGCGCAACAGGTTATGGTACAGATGCAGTAACGAAACACCGACCGCCGGGGCTTCTGCGTTTTGTTGCAGAGTGCGGATGTTTTCATCGAGAGAAATCAGCATGGCACGTTTGTTTTCATCACGGATCATCGACTGGATCCACATAAAGGAGGCCAGACGCTCTCCGGACGTCACCGGTGTCACACAATGCAAACTGCCGGAGGGGTAGAGCACCATGTCCCCCGCGGGTAATCTGACCCGGTGCTCGCCATAGGTATCCTTAATCACCAGTTCTCCGCCCTGATAACTGTCCGGGTCTGAGAGAAATAAGGTGGCGGAAATGTCTGTTCTCAGCCAGGCGTTGCCTTCACGCCGCACGGCTCCGTCGACATGAAACCCGTAGGTGCCCCCTTCGCGGTAACGGTTGAACAGCGGGCTGGAAATATTGACCGGCAGAGTGGCCGAGAAAAACTGCGGGTGGCTGTTGAGTTTATCCAGCACAAAACGTTGTAACTCCTGCCATTCATGGCTGGCGGTATCGACCTGCTGGTTAGACTTGACCTCAGCCCCCAGATGGCCGGTGGTGGCCCGCCCATCGACCCAGGGGCTGACCGCCAGTTTATTACGGATCAGTCTGACTTCGTCCGGGCTGAGCAGGCCGGAGATTTTTTGCATCATAAACAGGTTCCTGCAAAGATGCCGCAGCCAGGCTGCGGCATGTCGGGGATCAGAAATGAACGTTGGCGGTCAGCATCCAGCTGCGCTCTGCGCCCGGGAAGTACCGGTAGCCGCTTTTATTTATGGACGCCACATAATGGGTATTAAAGACGTTATAGACGTTCAGTTGCAGATCCAGATTATTGTTCACACGGTAGCCGGCCATGGCGTCGGCGACCCAGTAATTATCGACTTTATCCGGTGTTCCTGCCGCACCATCGGACCCGCGATGCATGCTGCCCACATAGCGGGCCCCGGCCCCGGCCAGCAGCTTATCGGTCAGCTGATAGGTCGTCCAGGAGGTGAATGCATGTTTCGGGGTATAACTCAGCGCAGAGGACCCGTCATTACTGACAGTACTGCCTTCTTCGACGACGGCATTCTGCAGGGTATAGCCCATCATCAGATGCCATTTATCGGTCAGATTACCGCTGGCAGTCAGTTCGTATCCCTGTACGCGCTTGCGCCCGGTCTGGACATAGTCGAGCGTGATCGGGTCCCGGGTCACTTCATTACGGATATCGGTACGGAACAGTGCACCGCTCAGTAACAGGGTGTCATCAAACAGGCTCCACTTGGTGCCTACTTCTGCCGTCGCGGTTTTTTGTGGCTGGAAGTCGGTACGGTTCGCACTGTTGCCGCTTCCGCTTTCGGCCAGCTGGAAGTTGCTGCCGCCCGGAGGTTGCTGTGAAACGCCATAGTTAATATAGACGTTCCCCTGCGGGGTCAGATGATACAGGGCACCGGCTTTCCAGTTAAACAGTTTACCGCTTTTGGCGGTGTCTACCGTCGATACCGGTGTCCCGGCAGAGACTCCTGCCGGACAACTGACGGCACCGCGTCCTGTTCCTCCGCAGACCGATAAGGCGCTATAGCGGGTACGGTAACTGTCCAGTCGGACACCTCCGTTCAGCTCGAACGCCGGTGTGACCTGTAAGGTATCAAAGGCATACACGCCAAAGGTATCGGTCGTTCCCCGCGCATCGGCCCCGGTCGGGGTCAGTCCGCCAATGGATACATCACTGTCGGGATGATAGATATTCACCGCCGGTGCCGTCAGAGATTTCACACCGTAGTTGACCTGTGTTTCCCGCGTCACTTCTACCCCGGTACTGATATCGTGGCTCACGGCCCCGGTGGAAAAACGGGAGGTCAGATTGGTCTGGTTAGTGACTATCTTGTTCAGAGCATCTTTGGTGTTGATCAGTCGCGCCCAGTCCCAGTCACCCGCAGAGGCGGAGCCGTGGGTCGTGATCTGGGTGTTTCCGCCCATAATCGACGTCAGTAAATATTTCTGACGTGTCTCTGACCAGCGGGTGGTGTTACGAAGCGTCGTGTTGTCAGAAAAATCATGTTCGAAACGCAGGGTCGCGGTATCACTGTCGGAAATATCAAAATCAGAGTCCGTGCCGTAATAATTGTGGGTGTTGACCTTCCCGCTGCTATTCAGTGCTGCAAAGCCTGCCGGGGCAGTATAGCCCGGCAGACCGATCGTCGGGATACCGCCATCCGGAGTGTTGTGTTGATGTACATGTTCATAATCCAGATAGAGCCGCGTTGGCGTATCCAGTCCGAAAGCGATTGAAGGGGCAATCCCATACTTTTCATGGCTGATATTATTACGGGTATTGCTATGACCTTTGTCGCCCATCATGTTGACACGAAAAGCGGTCGTATCATTAATCATCTGATTATAGTCGACGGTGGCACGTCGTTCAGAACCACTGCCATAGCTCACCGATCCTGCGACAGAGGTTCCTGCCAGTGGCTGTTTGGAAATCCGGTTGATGGACCCGGACGGGGCGCTGCGGCCATAATCCGACCCGGAAGCCCCTTTAATGACTTCAACGCTCTCGGTGTTGAAGGTGTCGCGGGTCGTGGTGCTGATATCGCGGATCCCGTCCAGATAAATACTGGACGACGTATCGATGCCGCGCATATAAATCGTATCCCCGGTCGAGGTACTGCCGTTTTCCCCGGCAAAAAATGCCCCGGCCCCGGCGACGTTTTTCAGCGCATCCGTCAGGGTCGTGGCCTGCTGCTCCTGCATCACCTGTTGCGGAATGACCGTGACCGTCCGTGTGGTGTCAGCCAGCGGGCGGGTAAATTTCGGGTCAGACAGTGTCTGTGGCAGGTAAAGCGACGGTAAGGTACCTTTGACCACCAGGGTCTCGTCCGGGCCAGAGGCTTTTTTCGGGCTTCCGGCGACAGGCGTCGGTGGGGTTAATGCGGTCTCAGTGGCTGACATCGCGGGTGCAGAAAGGCCGACACACAGACTGGCGAAAATGGTCAGTGTGCCTGAGACAGGGAAAGCCGGTGAAATATTGGAATCAGGTTTCAAACGAAAGGTCTCCGCAAATGCTAAATTTAATGAGAATTATTATCATGATGATTCTCATTATGACGTCTTTCATTTTTCAGGTAAAGGGATGTAAATGAATATTGCTGAAAAGAGGTGAAATTGAAAAAACCTGAAGAAAAAACCGACAGAAGACCAAAAAAAGGGGCAGCCATGGCTGCCCCGCAGGGAAGATCTTATCAGATTACTTACGTAACGGTGCCGTGCGTGCCGGAGCATCACCCGCGATATAGTACGGCGCGGTGCTGCGTGGCAGTGGCTGACGACCACGAATGATGTCGGCCATCTTCTCACCGATCATGATGGTGGTGGCGTTCAGGTTACCTGTGACAATTTCGGGCATGATCGACGCATCGACAACACGCAGTCCCTCAAGCCCGTGGACCCGGCCTGCTGCATCAACCACTGCCATCTCATCGTTACCCATTTTACAGGTTCCGCAAGGGTGGTAAGCCGTTTCCGCATGGTTACGTACAAACTCATCCAGCTGTTCATCGCTCTGGCAGTCCATGCCCGGGCTCAGTTCTTTGCCGCGATATTTATCCAGCGCCGGCTGATTGATGATCTCACGGGTCAGGCGGATACAGTCACGAAATTCCTGCCAGTCCTGATCATGAGACATGTAGTTAAACAGAATCGACGGATGCTCATGGGGATCGCGTGATTTAAGCTGGACACGACCGCGGCTCGGAGAACGCATGGAACCGACATGACACTGGAAGCCGTGGGCTTCAATCGCATTGGTGCCGTTGTAGTTAATCGCCACCGGCAGAAAATGGTACTGGATGTTCGGCCAGGTAAACTCTTCGCGGCTGCGGATAAATCCGCCGGCCTCAAACTGGTTACTGGCACCGATGCCGGTACCGTTAAACATCCATTCAGCGCCAATCTTTGGCTGATTCCACCATTTCAGTGCCGGATACAAAGAAACCGGCTCTTTACATTCATATTGCAGATACATTTCCAGATGGTCCTGCAGATTTTCCCCGACCCCGGGTAAATCGTGAACCAGCGGAATATTGAATTTTTTCAGTAACTCTGCAGGGCCGACGCCGGAACGTTGCAGGATCTGCGGTGACGCGATGGCCCCGGCAGACAACAGCACTTCTTTGCGTGCGGTGGCCCGGACAGGGGTTTTATTGTCCCCCTGCAGATATTCCACGGCGATGGCCCGCTTACCTTCAAACAGAATACGGTCCGTCGTGGCGTGGGTCACAATGGTCAGATTACTGCGTTGTTTGGCCTGATCCAGGTATCCGCGCGCGGTACTGGAGCGGCGACCGTTTTTGGTCACGGTACGGTCCATCGGGCCGAAACCTTCCTGCTGGAAACCATTCAGATCATCCGTCCGCGGGTAACCTGCCTGCACACCGGCTTCAACCATGGCGTCGAATAACGGGTTTTTATCCGCTTTCGGGGTGGCGACACTGACCGGGCCTTCACCGCCGTGATAATCGTTCGGGCCGATATCGCGGGTTTCCGCTTTACGGTAGTAGGGCAGGCAGTCCGCATAGGTCCAGTTTTCCAGTCCCGGTGCTTTAGCCCAGTTTTCCAGGTCCATCGCATTACCGCGGATATAGCACATGCCGTTGATCAGGGAGGAGCCGCCGAGGCCTTTGCCGCGTCCGCACTCCATGCGGCGGTTATTCATATGCGGTTCCGGGTCAGTTTCATAGGCCCAGTTATAACGCTTACCCTGCAACGGGTAGGCCAGTGCCGCCGGCATCTGAGTGCGGAAATCGGCACGATAGTCAGGGCCGCCCGCTTCCAGCAGCAGCACCTTAACATTGCTGTCTTCGGTAAGGCGGGTAGCCAGTACGTTGCCGGCAGAACCGGCACCGATAACAATATAATCAAATTCCATCATCATTCCTCAGGCTGAGTGTTTAAAATACGGACTGGAAGGTTTCCAGTTCGACCTGAACAGATTTCACCCGGGTATAACTTTGCAGTGTCATTTGTCCGTTTTCGCGGCCAATCCCTGAATGTTTGTAGCCACCGACCGGCATTTCTGCCGGGGACTCTCCCCAGGTATTGATCCAGCAAATGCCGGCTTCCAGCTGGTGGATAATGCGATGAGCCCGGTTGATTGAAGGCGTGACGACGCCTGCCGCCAGACCAAAATCGGTATCATTAGCCCGGCGGATCACTTCTTCTTCGCTCTCATAGGTCAGAATAGACATCACCGGCCCGAAGATCTCTTCACGGACAATTTCCATATCATCTGTGCAATCGGTAAAGACGGTTGGGGCAACCCAGGCACCGTCGTCAAAGCCCGCTGAGGTCAGCGGTTCACCGCCGCACAGCAGGGTGGCACCATTCTCAACACCGGAACGGATGAAACGCAGCACATTATCGCGATGAGCAAAGCTGACCAGCGGTCCGAAGTTAGTATCCGGCTGTTGCGGATCACCGGCACGGATGCGGGCAACGCGGGTCAGGATCTTTTGTTCAAACTCTTTTTTCAGTGCCGACGGGATGAAGACACGGGTGCCGTTAGTACAGACCTGACCGGAGCTGTAAAAGTTAGCCATCATGGCAATATCGGCCGCCAGATCCAGGTCAGCATCATCACAAATCACCAGCGGTGATTTGCCGCCCAGTTCCATGGTGACTTCTTTCAGGGTAGAACCGGCAGAGTTCGCCATCACTTTACGGCCACTGACCACGCCTCCGGTAAAGGAGACTTTATCGATGCCAGAGTGTTCAGTCAGGGCCTGGCCGGTAACCGCTCCGGTACCCGGTAATACGTTGAAGACGCCATCCGGTACACCGGCTTCGGTATAGATTTCGGCCAGTTTCAGTGCGGTCAGCGGTGTGACTTCACTGGGTTTGAAGATCATGGCATTACCCGCAGCCAGCGCCGGGGCAGATTTCCAGAGGGCAATCTGGATCGGGTAGTTCCAGGCACCGATACCGGCGACCACACCCAGGGGTTCACGGCGGGTATAAGCAAAGGAGGTATCCCGCAGCGGGATTTGCTGGCCTTCAAGGGTAGTTGCCAGCCCGGCATAATATTCCAGCACATCCGCCCCGGTGACGATATCGACCGCCTGAGTTTCGCTCAGGGGTTTTCCGGTATCCAGTGTTTCCAGTACAGCCAGTTCGTCGTTGCGTTCACGCAACAGATCCACGGCTTTGCGCAGGATGCGCGAACGCTCGACGGCAGTCATGGCTGCCCAGATTTTCTGACCCCGGCGCGCGGCGGCCACTGCCAGATCCACATCCTGCTGGCCGGCTTCATGCACCGTGGCGAGAACTTCTCCATTGGCGGGGTTCACCGTCTGAAACGTCGAACCGCTCTGTGCGGGCACACTGGCCCCGTTGATGTACAGTAACTGTTCTGCGAATCGTGACATAGTTTATTCTCCGTCAGTTGATTTTCTGTCCGCCAGCTGCTGGCGGATGAATTGGGTGGTAAGCGCTTTCGCTGACGCCTTGTCGAAAGGTTTTCCGCTCAGCGCGGCGCGCAGCCATAACCCGTCAATAAGTGCTGATAATCCGTAACCGGCAATTCTGGCCTTGTCCCTGGGCAATTCACGGCGAAATTCAGCAATCAGTGTCGAAAGCAGCCGCTGGCTGCTGGCTATCTGTAACCGGTGCAGCATCGGCTGGTGCATACTGCTGGCCCAGAAATCAAGCCAGGCCTTCATTGCGGCACTGTGCAACTGTGTATCATCAAAGTTACCATCAACGATCGCCGACAGACGAACACTGGCATCGGCCGCCGGGAGTTGCTTCAACCGGCTCAGCACGGCAATCCGAAGCTGTGACGTGATATCACGCATCGTGGCTTCCAGCAGTCCGTTTTTATCCCCGAAATAGTGACTGATGATCCCTGTTGAAACACCGGCGCGTTTGGCTATCTGTGCAATAGTGGCGTAATGCAGCCCGACATCATTGATAGTTTCCAGTGTGGCATCGATAAGCTGACGCCGACGAATGGGTTGCATACCTACTTTAGGCATACCGCTGACTCCCCGAGACTTTGTTATGCAGTATTAAAACTTTTTTTGATTGGATGTTCAATATAAAAAAAGAAATTGTTATGATTAACCCCTCAGACTGCTATACGGTCAGGAGAAACGTCCTGACTTCAGAATAAATAACTGCTACAGGGAGTATTAGCAGAGACTATTGTCAGCCCGTAATGGCGGCATCCGGGGGTTATCCACGAACACCCACGGGCAAGCCTGCAGTTTTCACATCGCTTAGTAACCGGAGGTATTGAATGAACCACCCGCCCGCCGAAGGAAAAGACAGAATTAACCCGGTGGTGTTTTACACCTCCGCAGGATTAATTTTGCTGTTTTCGCTGATGACGTTCTTCTTCAGCGACACCTCAGCCAGGATAATTCAGTCGACAGTCAACTGGGTGTCCGCCACTTTTGGCTGGTATTACATGCTGGCCGCGACCCTGTATATCGTCTTCGTTCTGTTTATGGCAGGCTCACGCTTTGGTGCGATTAAACTTGGCCCCGAACACTCAAAACCGGAGTTCAGCTTACCGAGCTGGGCGGCCATGCTGTTTGCCGCAGGTATCGGTATTGACCTGATGTTTTTCTCGGTTGCCGAACCGGTCACCCAGTATATGCAACCCCCGGAAGGGTCGGGTCAGACACTGGAAGCCGCCAGACAAGCGATGGTCTGGACCTTATTCCATTACGGAGTGACCGGCTGGTCGATGTATGCCCTGATGGGAATAGCGCTGGGCTACTTCAGTTATCGCTATAACCTCCCTCTGACCATCCGTTCGGCCTTATACCCGATATTTGGTAAACGGGTAAACGGCCCTATCGGGCATACGGTAGATATCGCCGCCGTGGTGGGTACCATTTTTGGGATCGCGACCACGCTGGGAATTGGTGTGGTACAGCTGAATTACGGGTTGAATGTGTTATTTCACATCCCGGACAGCCTCAGTACTAAAGCCGCCCTGATCGTGCTCTCCGTGGTTATCGCGACCATTTCGGTCACCTCCGGGGTGGATAAAGGGATCCGGTTGCTCTCCGAACTTAATGTCCTGCTGGCGCTGGGCTTGATCCTCTTTGTTTTATTCTTCGGCAATACCGAATTTTTACTGAATGCGCTGGTGCTGAATGTCGGTGATTATATTAACCGCTTTATGGGTATGACGCTGAACACCTTTGCTTTTGATCGTCCGACCGAATGGATGAATAACTGGACCCTGTTTTTCTGGGCCTGGTGGGTGGCCTGGTCGCCGTTTGTCGGCCTGTTTCTGGCGCGTATCTCCCGTGGCCGTACCATCCGCGAGTTTGTGCTTGGCACCCTGATTATTCCGTTTGCCTTTACCCTGTTGTGGCTGTCGGTGTTCGGAAATGCTGCGCTCTACCAGATTATTCACGGTAACCTCAGCTTCGCCAACGATGTTATGCAGCATCCTGAGCGCGGTTTTTATAACCTGCTGGCACAATATCCGGCCTTTACCTTCAGTGCGTCGGTGGCCACCATTACCGGCCTGCTGTTTTATGTGACCTCTGCGGACTCGGGGGCGCTGGTGCTGGGGAACTTCACCTCGCGTCTGAAAGATATCAACAGTGATGCCCCTAACTGGATCCGTATCTTCTGGTCTATCGTTATTGGGGTACTGACGCTGGGAATGCTGATGGCTAACGGGATTTCGGCGCTGCAAAGTACCACCGTGATCATGGGGCTGCCGTTCAGTTTCGTCATTTTCTTTGTGATGGCGGGGCTGTATAAATCGCTGAAGGTTGAAGATTACCGTCGTGTCAGTGCCAGCCGTGATACCGCGCCTTATCTGGCAACGGCCCATGACCGCCGTAGCTGGAAAAAACGGCTTTCCCGGTTGATGAACTATCCGGGCACCGGGTATACCCGCGAAATGCTCGAGCAGACCTGCTGGCCGGCGATGCAGGAAGTGGCGAAAGAGCTCGAATTACGCGGTGCGAATGTGACCTCTGAAAACCTGCTGCCGGAAGGGGATGACGACCTGGGGCATCTTTCTCTGACCGTGAATCTGGGGGAAGAGCAGAACTTTGTTTATGAGATCTGGCCACAGAAGTATTCGATTCCCGGCTTCACCTATCGGGCACGCAGCGGCAAGTCCAGTTACTATCGCCTGGAAACTTTTTTGCTTGAAGGGAGCCAGGGCAATGATTTAATGGACTACAGTAAAGAGCAGGTGATCATTGATATCCTTGATCAATATGAACGCCATCTGAACTTTATTCATTTACACCGGGAAGCACCTGGAAATCATATCAATTTTCCGCACTTGTAAGGATGATTGACCCGGCAGGGGGAAGCCTCTGCCATTCTCTGCGGGGCCGGGGAACGGCCCCGGTCAGCATGTTTTTCCGGCGTTATCGCATCCTGTGAACTGCACTCAGGGAGATGTAATGCAAAAAATCCTCAATACCTTTCTGCCCCTGTACACCACCACACTTCTGATGCTGCTCGGCTCCGGCCTGCTGACAACCTATGTTTCATTGAGACTGGCCCACGAAAATGTGAGCGGTACGATGATTGGTCTGATCACCGCAGCAAACTATGTCGGGCTGGTGGTCGGCGGAAAGATTGGGCATAACCTGATTGCCCGTGTGGGACATATCCGTGCCTATGTCGCCTGTGCCGGGATTATTACCGCGTCAGTCATTGGTCACGGACTCAGTAGCTATATTCCGGTCTGGATTGTGCTGCGCTTTATCATCGGGTTATGCATGATGAGCCAGTATATGGTGCTGGAAAGCTGGCTCAATGATCAGGCAGAGTCTGATCAGCGTGGCGTTATTTTCGGTTTTTATATGGTGGCGACATACCTGGGGTTATCTGCAGGGCAGATTATCTTATCGCTGGAAACCGGCTTCGGTATGCTACCGTTATTGATCGTTGCCCTCTGTTTTGCCTTGTGTCTGGTACCGATTGCCTTAACCACACGAACAAAAGTGCAGCCCATGTCACCGGCTCCGCTGGAGCTGGGCTATTTTCTGAAGAAAATCCCGAAAATCCTGATCATTACCCTGGTCACCGGCATGGTGATCGGCGCGTTCTATGGCATGGCACCGGTCTACGCCAGCCAGATGGGGCTGTCCACCTCACAGATCGGTACCTTTATGGCTGCCACTATTTTTGCCGGACTGGTGACGCAGTTTCCGCTGAGCTGGTTATCCGACCGTTATGATCGCGGGCATCTGCTCTTTTTTATCGCGATTTTATTTCTGGTCGTCTCGCTCCCGCTGGCATTCATGAAACATCTGAGTTTTATCGCTATCCTCAGTATTTCTTTTGTGGTCAGTATGATGCAGTTTGCGTTATATCCGCTGGCGGTGGCGATGGCCAATGACCGGATTGTGGCTGAACGCCGTGTCTCTCTGACCGCATGTCTGCTGATGTCCTATGGTATCGGGGCCAGTATCGGGCCACTCCTCACCGGTGCGGTCATGCAGCCTCTGGGGGGCAATATGTTGTATCTGTTTTTTGCCCTCTGTGGCGTGGTGATTATCGGCCTGACCTGGTTCAGATCGCCGGTCCCGGTTGCGCTGCAGGAAAGCCAGGTTCCGCACGTCCCTCTGACCGATGGTCTGGTGAGTTCACCGCTGGCAGCGGCATTGAACCCGACGCTGGATGAAGAAGATATTCAGAACACGATGGTGACCACGCCGGAAGATGAGGCGGCAGAAACCGATACCGACCCGGCCGCGATGCCGGAAGAGGAGCATCAGCGTGAGCCCTGGCCCTGAGCGCGGGTATCCATGGCCTGACCGGCAACAGCCAGCGGAGCACGTCTCTGCGCCGGCTGCTGCCGGTTATTCGTCCGTCTGCTGATACCAGACTTTAAAATATTCAGGGAACTGTAGAGGATGACATACAGGCTGGCGGAGTACGTCCCTGTGCCGGCTGCTGCCGGTTATTTGTCCGTCTGCTGATACCAGACTTTAAAATATTCAGGAAACTGTAGAGGATGACATACAGGCTGGCGGAGTACGTCCCTGCGCCGGTCGGATCTGCTGACGGTTATTTGTCCGTCTGCTGATACCAGGCTTTAAAATATTTCAGGAAACTGTAGAGAGTGGCATACAGGCCGGTGGCGGCACCGACCTTGCCTTGCCGCCAGGCGCCACTCATCAGGTACCATTTGAAAAATGCCCCGATGGCGCTGATCACTCCGCGCAACAGTGAAGGCCGGATTTTCCGGAAACGGACCAGCCGGGTGGTGTAAGCATTCATTTTGCTGAACATTTCATGCAATGAGTAAAAGGTATCATGCCGCACATGGCCCGGGATTATCTGCGTCAGCACCGGGCCGGTGACTTCATCGTCGACCGGACGGTCATTAAACCGGGCAACGGTACGGTTAAACAGACGTACAGGATAGTCGGGGGAGGAGACCGGATAAATCGTCTGAACCTGTTCTCCCAGCACGTACCAGTAGCGTGAGATGCACCACGCCTGCTCCGGGGGTAAGGGGGCAGGTGAGTCTTTTAACCGGCGCAGGTAAGTGATAGTGGCTTCATCGAGGATCTCATCACTGTCCAGACAAAAAACCCAGTCATGCTCTGCCAGGGCGATCGCGTTATTCATCTGTTTACCGTGCATTTCATACGGGCAGTAGCGTGGCTCAATACCGTACTGACGGCAGACAGACAAGGTCTCATCATTGCTGCCGGAGTCGAGGACAATGACCTGATTGGCAAACTGAAAAACCGGGGCTAACACGGCCTCCAGGGTGCGTGCGGAATTATACGTCAGCAGACAGACGGTTATTTTTATCATAGGCGGTCTGACCAGGATCATCCTGTAAAAGAGTCGATTATAATTAACCGATGCGCCTTCTGATGGACTTTTGATGTGAACGTGCTGGTATTTCAGCAAAGTGTGATCCCGGCCGGAAGGGCAGGGGCACCGGGAAAGCAGCGGCAGGTCGTCTGCAAAGCATCGCAGAAGGTTTTCTTAATTTGTGAGCAACTTCTTTATAAATATTCATTTTAAATCAGCATTTGCCCGGCGTATGGTGTATCCATTCTCCCTGACATTGCAGTAAGGATTTCTTATGACTGATTATGCATTATCTCTGAACCCCACTACCGGTGAGGAAATTGCCCGTTATCCGTTTCAGGGGAGCGATGCCATCGAAAGCAGCCTGCAGCGCAGTACTACCGCTCTGAAAGAGTGGCGGGTCACTTCGATGGATGATCGTGTTGAAGTGTTACGCACCCTGGCGGTTCGTCTGCGTGAACGTTGTGATGAACTGGCGGAAATGATGACCCTGGAGATGGGTAAGCCGATCGCCCAGGCCCGTGCCGAGGTCAACAAATGTGCGCAGGTATGTGAATGGTATGCGGACAATGGCCCGGCCGTCCTGGCGGCACAGCCGACCCAGGTGGAAAATCAGCAAGCCTGGCAGGAGTTTCGTCCGCTGGGCGTGATCCTCGCGGTGATGCCGTGGAACTTCCCTTACTGGCAGGTGCTGCGCGGGGCCGCCGGGATGCTGCTGGCGGGGAATACTTATGTCCTGAAACATGCGCCGAACGTCATGGGATGTGCATCGTTACTGCAGGATGTGATGAATACCGTAGGCTTCCCGGAAGGGACATTCGAATTACTGAATGTGACCAATGAGGGCGTATCTTCACTGATCAAAGACCCGCGTGTTGCCGCCGTGGCCGTGACCGGCAGTGTCGGT
This sequence comes from Tatumella terrea, assembly GCF_039523755.1. Lineage (NCBI taxonomy): Bacteria > Pseudomonadati > Pseudomonadota > Gammaproteobacteria > Enterobacterales > Erwiniaceae > Tatumella > Tatumella terrea. The sequence goes on from NZ_BAAAFX010000002.1 coordinate 250,013, forward strand.
GCGGGTGCAGCGATTGCCAGCCAGGCCGGTGCAGCACTGAAGAAAACGGTTCTGGAATTGGGCGGTTCCGACCCGTTTATCGTGCTGGCCGATGCGGATCTGGACGAAGCAGTAAAAGCGGCAGTAGCCGGTCGTTATCAGAATACCGGACAGGTCTGCATGGCCGCAAAACGCTTTATTATCGAAGCGCCGGTGGCGGCTGAATTTGAAGCCCGCTTCCTGGCGGCGTTACAGGCGCTGAAGATGGGCGACCCGCTGGATGAAGCGAACTACCTCGGTCCGATGGCGCGTTATGATCTGCGTGATGAACTGCACAATCAGGTCACTGAAACCCTGAAGCAGGGCGCGCGTCTGGTGTGCGGTGGTGAGAAGATTGAGGGCGCCGGTAACTATTATGCGCCGACGATTCTGGCCGATGTCACTGAGTCAATGACCGCGTTCCGCCAGGAGATCTTTGGTCCTGTCGCGGCCCTGATCACTGCAAAAGATGCCGACCATGCGCTGGAACTGGCTAACAATAGCGATTTCGGTCTGAGTGCGACCGTATGGACCGCGAATGAAGCCGTGGCGGATCACTTCGCGCTCACTCTGGAGACCGGCGCCGTCTTTATTAACGGTTATGGCGCTTCAGATCCGCGGGTAACCATCGGGGGTGTGAAGAAAAGCGGTTATGGCCGTGAGCTAAACCACTTCGGGCTGCATGAGTTCTGTAACATTCAGACGGTCTGGCGTAACCGCCGTTAATCTGAATCCTACCCTGTCTTAGCAGACAGGGTATTTTTTAGCTATCGCCCGGTGACAGAGGGCGCACGCGACAAAGTCCGGCATTGATCAGACATTGTCTCAGCAGATGAAACGCCGTGAAAATCTGCTGTTCATTAACACAGGCATATCCCAGCAGTAACCCGCGTTTTTTCTGACGTTGCATGTAATATTGCGATAATGGTCGCACGCTGACACCTTTACGCAGTGCGTCATGGGCAATGGCAACATCATCACTCTTATCCGGTAATCTCAGTACCAGATGCAGCCCTGCATCATGGTTATAGGGTGGCATAAAGGCTTCACCCAGGTACCGCTGGATAAGCCCCAGCAGAAACCGTCGCCGCTGACTGTAGAGCAGGCGCATCCGGCGGATATGGGCCGCATAATGGCCCTGGCTGATAAATTCCGATACCGCCCGCTGAATAATTAAATGTCCTCCGCGATATAACTCGGCCGCTGCCGTGCGCAGGGGTTGCTGCAGGTTTTTGGGGACCACCAGATAACCGATACGCAACGCGGGATAGAGCGTTTTACTGAAGGTCCCCATATAAAGTACCGGAGCATCTTCTTCCAGGCCCTGCAGCGAAGGATACGGGCTGCCTGAGAAGCGAAATTCGCTGTCATAATCGTCTTCAATTATCCAGAAACGATGGCGACGTGCCATCGCCAGCAGATGTTTCCGGCGACTCAGGCTCAGGTGAACCCCTAACGGATACTGGTGGGAGGGGGTGACAAACACCATTTTCGGGGCCGGATGGCGGGCGGTAATTTCGGGGATCATCCCTTCTTCATCGACCGGAACAGCATGCACATCCAGTCCGTTGATCCTCAACAGGTTACGGGTTCCCCAATAGCCAGGCTCTTCTATCCAGACCGGATCATTCTGGTCACAGAGTACCCTGGATACCAGGTCAACGGCCTGGTGGATCCCTTCGGTAATGATTATCTGATCGGCATCGGCCCGGATGGAACGGACAACCCGCAGATAATCCGCCAGCGCCTGACGCAGGTGCGGGCATCCGCCGCCATTACTGTAAATAAGCTGGTCGATTTCCGGTTGCTGGTGCAGTTTTGCCTGGATTTTACTCAGTGTTTTATGCGGGAACGCCGTCACATCCGGAGCGCCGGGCACAAAAGCCCCCCACTGATGCGGGGAGGCGGTGGCATAACCGAGCAGTGCGGCACCGCGTGACGAAAGGCTGGGCGGCTGGGTCTGCGCGGGATGAGGAGGCTCAGCGGATTGCGCACTGTTCAGGCAGAACTCAGGCAGGGTGCTGGCTACCCGTGTTCCGCTGCCGGTGCGGGAAGTGACATAACCTTCTGCCAGCAAGCTGTCATAGGCATTCATCACGGTGTTACGTGAAACGCCCAATTGTTTTGCTAAATCACGGGTCGATGGCAAGCGTGTTTCCGGCGGAAAGACACCGTCGATAATTGCCTGCTGTAAGACCCGCAGGACGCGCTGATGCAGTCTGCCATGCTGCTCAAACTGTAAACGCTCCAGAAGGTGGTCGGTGTAGAGTGTCCGCAATTGGCTCCCTCATTTTGATGATGAATGGCTCTGGAAACTACCTCAAATGGCAGGATAAATAAACGGAGTTTATTAATAAAAGTCCATCAGCCAGATTAACGAGGCAGGAACATCATGAGCGATTCTAAAAATACATTAAATCAACGCAAGCAAAATGCGCTGCCACGTGGCAATGCTGTCATGTGTGACTGGTATGCCAGCAAAGCCGAGAATGCCACACTCTGGGATACTGAAGGACGTGAAGTTATTGATTTTGCTGGTGGCATCGCGGTACTGAATACCGGGCACCGCCATCCGAAAGTCGTGGCGGCGGTCAAAGCACAGCTGGATAAATTCACGCATACGGCTTTCCAGATCGTGCCTTACGAAAGTTATATCTCTCTGGCGGAACGTATTAACCAGCGTGTTCCGGTGGAAGGCCCGGCTAAAACGGCTTTCTTCTCTACCGGTGCAGAAGCGGTAGAGAACGCGGTGAAGATTGCCCGCAGCTATACCGGCCGTCACGGCGTGGTCACCTTCGGTGGCGCGTTCCATGGTCGTACCATGATGACGATGGCGATGACCGGAAAAGTGTCTCCTTACAAACAGGATTTCGGGCCGATGGTTCCTTCCGTGTTCCACGGACGTTTCCCGGATGAAAAAGAAGTCACTGTTGAGCAGGCCCTGAACAGCCTGGACGATATCTTCCATTACGATATTGCGCCTCATAACGTGGCGGCTATCGTGCTGGAGCCAATACAGGGTGAGGGTGGTTTCCGTGTGGCGCCGAACGCCTTTATGACCGCGCTACGCGAACTGGCAGACAAACATGGCATCCTGCTGATTGCCGATGAGGTGCAAACCGGGTTTGCCCGTACCGGGACGCTGTTTGCGATGGAAAACTTCGATGTGAAACCTGACATTATCACCATGGCGAAAAGCCTGGCCGGTGGCTTCCCGCTGTCAGCCGTGGCTGGTCGCGCAGAAGTGATGGATGCCCCGAACCCGGGCGGTCTGGGGGGTACCTATGCCGGTAACCCGCTGTCGATTGCAGCAGCACATGCGGTACTGGATGCTATCGATGAAGAACAGCTGTGTCAGCGTTCAGTACAACTGGGCGGTGAGCTGGTGAGTTGTCTGCAGGAGCTGCAGGCCCGTTGTACGGCCATCAACGAAGTTCGTGGACTGGGCTCGATGGTGGCTGTGGAATTCCATCAGGCAGACGTTGCCCGTAAGGTGCAGGCGGCTGCCATGGAAGCCGGTTTATTACTGCTGACCTGTGGACAGAAAGGCAATGTTATCCGCTTCCTGTACCCTCTGACCATCCCGACGGAACAGTTCCGTCAGGGACTGACCATTCTGACCCGGGCACTGCAGGAAAACGCTGCCTGATCACGAGAGTTTCTCATGTGCTGTTCCGGAGACCGTTCCTCTCCGGACAGCCTGGTAAAGTACTTCCCGCTCAACCGCAGGTGACTGAATCTTCAGTCACTTAGCAAAAAAACTATTATGAGGGAAAACCATGAGCGTTACTTCTTCTGGTACTGATTCATTATCTCCGGGCCTGAAATCCCGTCATATCCGTATGCTCTCGATTGCCGGTGTGATCGGCGCGGGATTATTTGTCGGTTCCGGCCATGCGATTGCTGAAGCCGGACCCGCTGTTCTGATCGCCTATATTATCGCCGGCGGGCTGGTAGTCTTAATTATGCGTATGCTGGCGGAAATGGCCGTCAGTACCCCCGACTCCGGGTCGTTTTCCACTTATGCACAAAAAGCCCTGGGCCGCTGGGCCGGGTTTACCATCGGCTGGTTATACTGGTGGTTCTGGGTGCTGGTGATCCCGCTGGAAGCCAATGCCGCGGCGACCATACTTAACGCGTGGTTCCCGCAGGTGGCTATCTGGCAGTTCACGCTGGTGATCACCCTGCTACTGACGGCAAGTAACCTGTTCAGTGTGAAACATTACGGTGAATTTGAGTTCTGGCTGGCGCTGGTGAAAGTCGTTGCGATTGTGGCGTTCCTGGTGCTGGGATGTGTGGCTATCTTCGGTCTGATGCCAGGCAGTCAGGTCAGCGGTATGTCGCATTTATACGATACCGGCGGCTTTATGCCCCACGGCTTCGGTGCAGTGCTGGCGGCTATCCTGACCACCATGTTCTCTTTTATGGGCACCGAGATTGTCACGATTGCGGCGGCTGAATCTAAAAACCCGGGCCGTGAAATTTCACGGGCAACGAACTCCGTTATCTGGCGTATTTCTCTGTTCTACCTCTTATCTATCCTGTTTATTGTCTCTCTGGTGCCCTGGAATACCCCGGCACTGGCAAAAAACGGGTCTTATCAGACGGTGCTGGAACTGATGAATATTCCGCATGCCCGGCTGATTGTCGATATCGTGGTGCTGACCGCGGTATGTAGCTGTCTGAACTCTGCCCTTTATACCTCATCACGTATGCTCTATTCACTGGCCACCCGTAAAGATGCCCCTGCGGCAGCGGCGAAAACCAGTAACAGCGGAACACCGTGGGTGGCCGTATTGTCTTCCACCGCGGCCGCGTTCCTGGCGGTGTTTGCGAACTACTTTGCACCTGCAGAAGTGTTTGACTTCCTGCTGGCCAGCTCAGGCGCGATTGCCTTGCTGGTGTATCTGGTCATCTCCTGCTCGCATCTGGTGATGCGTAAACGTATGGAAGCACGGGGTGAGGTGCTGGATTACAGAATGTGGCTGTTCCCTGGCCTGACCTACGCGGTGATAGTGGTGATTGTGGGTATCCTCTGCTCAATGTTGTTTATGCCTGCCCACCGTAGTGAGATTATTGCGACCGGTATTCTGGCGTTACTCGTCGTACTGGCAGGGATGGTGATCCACCGTCGTCAGCGCAACAACCGCTCTGAACCATCATTGCAGGAAAACGGTATCTGATAGCCGTGACCTGTTATAAAGAGCTTCTCTGAAGAGCTGATAATCATAAAACCGCAGACAGAGTGACTGCGGTTTTTTTTGTCTGAACCGGGGCTGGCAGACCGCGAAGCTGTCCTGTAAGCGGCCTCCGTGTTCCCGGGGAGTGAGTGTTTATTCTGAGGTTATCGTAAGAGGTGGTCATGAAATTTACACAAGTCATAACCCGGTTACCGGCCCTGAATTGCGCGGAAGGGCAAACCACGGCGGATGACGGGCGGCCGGATAGCGGGAAAACCCGCCAGCAATTTTTCAGGTATATCGAAATTATGCTGGAACTGGGGATCCGGGTCACTATCCTGCCGGCAGAGCCAGATTTTCCGGATGCACACTTTGTGGAAGACCCGGCGGTGATCCTTCCTGAGCTTGCCATTATCACACATTCCGGGGTACTCAGCCGTCAGGGGGAAGGTGCATTGCTGGCACCTGAACTGGAGAAGTATCGCCCGCTGTATGTGATGAGTGATAAAGGGCAGCTTGATGGCGGGGATGTGTTACTGGCGGATAAACACTTTTTTATCGGGATGACCCGACGCACCAATATGGCCGGGCTTGATGAGTTTGCCACGGTGGTGGCGCCCTTAGGCTACCGGGTGACGCCGGTTGCGGTGGATTCCGGACTGCATCTGAAGAGTGTGGTGAATTATATTGGTCAGAATACGCTGCTGATGACGTCGGCGTATGAAGCTCTGCCCGCGTTTGCCGGGTTCCGGCGGCTGGTGATCCCCGATGATGAAGCCTATGCCGGGAATACCTTACTGATTAACGGCACCCTGGTGATGCCGGAGGGATATCCTGTCACCCGGGAAATCCTCCGTCAGGCAGGCATGCCTGTGGTGACCCTGGATACCAGTGAATTTAAAAGGATGGATGGCAGTTTGTCCTGTCTTTCGTTACGTTTCTGACCCCTCAGATTGCTGAGCCACTCAGGATCTCCTGTTTATCCTGCCGGACGTCGGGTCCGGCTTTTTTGTGATTACGCTCTGTTGCGCCCTTTAACCCCCTGCAGCCGAAGACTGAACCCGGCCCCCAACCCGACTCAGACCCCAATCCAACCCGACTCAGACCCCAATCCAACCCGACTCAGACCCCAATCCAATCCCGACTCAGACCCCGATCCAATCCCGACTCAGACCCCAATCCAATCCCGATTCAGACCCCGATCCGGACCCCGACTCAGATCCCAATCCAACCCGACTCAGACCCCAATCCAACCCCGACTCAGGCAAATACACAGGCCGAATCCGAACCCAACACACAACCCAAAACCCAAAACCCAAAACCCAAAACCCAAAACCCAAAACCCAAAACCCAAAACCCAAAACCCAAAAACCCAAAACCCAAAACCCAAAACCGGCTTTTATCCGGTATCGGTGCCTGAGACGGAGAGCCGCGACAGGGCGGCCGTCTGCGTTTTTCTTTCTCTGTCATCGGGCAGTCCCCGATGACAGAGAAAATCTGATAAGTATTTAGCTGGGCAGTCAGTATAAAAAAAATAATTTCTCTGCCGCCGGCCTCCGGTGATGATGGCCGTTATCAGACTGCGGGGTCATGGTTGCCGGATGCCGGTAACGGAAATGCAGCACGAGCATGACTAAGATATCCCCGCGCAGACATCACATACCGGTTAACGGGGGCAGACCGTGCCGGATCTCTCATCATGACCGAAGGAAGGATGTATCCTATGACAACACCGACCCATACCCGGATCCGAATGTTTAATACCAAAGAGACTTACCCGAACCAGTCTCTGGACAATGATTTATGTCAGGCCGTGCGTGCGGGCAATACCGTTTATGTCCGCGGTCAGGTCGGTACAGACTTTGAAGGGCGTCTGGTCGGGCTGGGCGATGCGCGTGCCCAGGCAGAGCAGGCGATGAAAAATGTGAAGCAGTTACTGGAAGAAGCGGGCAGCGAGTTGTCACATATTGTGAAAACGACGACCTATCTGATCGACCCCCGCTACCGCGAGCCGGTCTATCAGGAGGTCGGTAAGTGGCTGAAAGGTGTATTTCCGATCTCCACCGGACTGGTCGTTTCCGCGTTAGCGCAGCCACAATGGCTGATGGAAATTGATGTGATTGCAGTGATCCCTGATACACAATCCACTGAATAATCTGAGGAGCGACGATGACATTTTCTATAGCCGCCCGTTGTGCGGAGACCGGACAGCTCGGTATTGCAATCAGCTCATCCAGTATTGCGGTAGGTGCGCGCTGCCCCTGGCTGCGTGCCGGTGTGGGGGCCGTCTCCAGTCAGAACATCACCCTGCCGGCCCTCGGGCCACAGATCCTCGCCAGGCTTGAACAGGCCAGCCCGCCGGTACAGGCGATTAAAGAGGTTCTTTTTAGTCAGGGGTACAGCGAATACCGGCAGGTACTGGCGATTGATGCCGGGGGAAATACGGCTTTTTTCAGTGGCGAAAAAACGCTGGGGACCCACCGCGGTGTTGCCGGTAAAGACTGTGTGGCGGGCGGTAATATGCTCCGGACCCCGAAGGTTGTCGACGCGATGGTGAAGGCTTTCGAAGACGCCAGTGGATTGCTTGCCGAACGATTATTGGTCGCCCTGCAGGCGGGACTGGCGGAAGGGGGCGAAGCCGGCCCGGTGCACTCGGCGGCACTGAAAGTGGTGGGAGACCTGGTCTGGCCGGTGGTTGATCTTCGTGTCGACTGGGCAGATAACGATCCGATCGGTGAACTGCAACGGCTGTGGCGTAGCTATGAACCGCAAATGGACGACTATATTTTACGGGCTATCGATCCCTCATTAGCCCCGGGCTACGGAGTCCCCGGCGATGAACGTTAATGTCAAAGAGTGGCTCTCGCGGCTGATTGCCTTCGATACTACCAGCCGGGTGTCGAACCTGCAGTTGATTGAGGCGATAGCCGGGTATCTTTCTGAACTCGGGATAACCCATCAGCTGATCTATAACTCTGAACGCAGTAAAGCCAATTTATATGCGCGGATCGGGCCGGTGACTGCGGGCGGGGTGATGTTGTCCGGACATACCGACGTAGTCCCGGCCCAGGGACAAGTCTGGCAGATGCCTCCTTTTCAACTGACCGAGCAGCAGGGCAGGTATTACGGACGCGGCACTGCGGATATGAAAGGCTTTATCGCCTGTGTGCTGGCCGCTCTGCCGGATTTTCTGACCGCGCCACTGCATGTCCCGCTGCATCTGGCCTTCTCCTATGACGAAGAGGTTGGCTGTCTGGGGGTAAGAAGTCTGATCGATGCTATCAATGACCAGCCGTGTAAACCGGCGCTCTGTATTGTGGGGGAGCCGACCGGAATGCGCCCGGTATTCGGTCATAAAGGGAAAGCGGCCATGCGTTGTCATGTCCGGGGGCATGCCTGTCATTCTGCTTACGCCCCGGAAGGGGTCAATGCGGTGGAATATGCGGCCAGACTGATAAGCCATATGTGCACTCTGGCGGAGACGCTGAAGCAGCATCAGGACAGCCGTTTTTCTCCGCCCTTCAGCACCTTACATACCGGAGTGATCTGCGGCGGGAATGCCCTCAACATCGTCCCTGCAGAATGCAGTTTTGATTTTGAATTACGTCATCTCCCCGACAGTTCCCCGCAGGCTACGCTGGATGCGATCACCGGCTTCGCCAGACAGCAGTTGATACCGCAGATGAAACAGACTGAGGAGACGTGCGATATCCGTTTTACCCGGCTGAGCGAGTATCCGGGCCTGTGTACGGACGTTGAATCCGTGGCGGCGCGGCAGATTATGGCCTGGAGCGGCGTCAGTGACGCCGGTACGGTGCCCTATGGCACAGAGGGTGGATTATTCCATGAAGCAGGCATACCGACCCTGGTCTGTGGCCCGGGAAATATGGATCAGGGTCATAAGCCCGATGAATACGTGGCCATCGATCAACTGGATCAGTGCAGCGCGATGCTGCAGAACCTTTGCCAGTGGATGCAGTCGTCAGACTGATCCCCGGCGGGATCGTTTTCAGGCGTCCTCAGCCAGCATTTCTTTACAGAAATCAACAAATAATCGAGCCGGTTTGGTCAGCTGTGTCCGGGTCAGCCAGGCGGCAGAAAGACCCGAGCCTTCCACTTCTTCGCTGATTTCAAGCGTGACCAGCGGCTTACCATCATAACTGAACGGGCTGTGCGGACAGGTTACCAGTAAGGCGAACCCGAACCCGTGACCGACCATACCGCGCACCATTTCGATGGAGGGCGAGCTGAACACAATGTTAGGGGTTAGATCGGCCTGCGTGAACAGATCGACGAAATAGTTACGGCTTGGCTGTACATCGAGCAGGATCATTGGTTCGGAGGCGAGATCTTTCAGCGATACCGATTGCTGTTGAGAAAAACGGTGGCCTGCCGGCAATAAGACATAGGGCCTGGAAGGAGGCATCAGAGGCTCGGTGGTAATACTCTTATCCAGCTCATGTTTATACAATAACGCCAGATCGAAACTGCCGGCAGTCAGTCCCTGCACCAGTTCATGCTGTTCGCCATCCCGCAGGATAAACTCGACCCCCGGATAGCGTTGTTTGAAACCGGCAATCAGTTTAGGCAGGATCAGCGGGGCAACGGTTTCAAAACAGCCAATATCAATCTGTCCCGCAACAATATCGTTATCGGCCAGCGCGTTTTGTTCAAACTCATGGGCCATACGCAGGAGTTTCTGGGCCTTACGATAAAAGCGTGCACCGGACGGCGTCAGTGAGACTCCCTGCGCATGGTGTCGGATAAAGAGTTGTACCCCGAAGCTGTCTTCCAGTCCTTTAATCGCCGTGGAAATGGAAGGCTGCGCGATATACAGCTTACGTGAGGCTTCTGCCACACTGCCGCATTCCACCGTGGTAATAAAATACTTCAGTTGGCGCAGCGTATAGTTAGCCATTAGTTCTCTCCGGTCATAGCCATTTCCTATGATCAAGCAATTAACATGCCATTAATTCCCTTGTTATTGTGTGGTTTTTGGGTGGGCATGGTCCCGGATAACATCGTTGCCGGTGAGTTATTTTTTTACCGTCCGGGGTCAACGACCGCGGTTAGTTTTTTTAGTGTCAGGGCCAACATATTTAATAATTTTCAGCGATGCCAAAAGCCCTGAGGATGGAGGTGAAGGAGATCCTCTCCGTTCCTCAGTATCTGCCGCTGTGGTTTCGCAGCCCTCGTGCGAATACTGACGTCAAAGCAGAATAAAGGGCGCGCATATGACGTTTGACTGGAGTTATTTATTCAGCCTGTTCAAAGATACGGATTTCTGGTGGGCCACCTGGACCGTGATCCGGCTGAGTCTGTTAGCCTGGGCTATCAGTATGGTACTGGGCTTCGGGCTGGCACTGGCTAAGCAGTCCGCAAAGCCCGTTCTGCGTTTTCTGGCAAATCTTTATATCTGGTTCTTTCGCAGCCTGCCATTGCTGGTGTTACTGATTTTTGTCTACAACATGCCACAGGCCATTCCGTCCACGTCGGGGGTACTGAGTAATCCGTTTTACGCCGGGCTGATCGCGCTGGTACTGAGTGAAACGGCCTATATGGCAGAAATTCACCGCAGCGGCCTGTTGTCGATAAACAAAGGGCAGTACGAGGCCGGAAGGGCGCTGGGGCTGGCCTATGGCGGTATCCAGTGGAAGATCATTATTCCGCAGGCGGTACGCGTCGCTCTGCCCGGGCTTGCCAACGAATATATTTCTATCGTCAAACTGACCTCCCTGGTCTCTATAGTTTCTCTGACGGAGATTCTGCTGGTGGGACAGCGCCTGTATTCAGAAAACTTTCTGGTCATGGAAACGATGACGGCGGTCGCTTTCTACTACATTCTGGTCGTGACCGTGTTTGATTTTTTGCTGAAACAGCTGGAGAAATATCTGGATGTTACGCGCAAAAAAGGACGACAGGTCCCTTCGCAATGGCTGGAACTGGCGCAGACCCCCGTCGCGGTAGTCAGCCCTGCCGCAACGCGGGGAGAGGTTCCGGCGCTGTCAGCGCGGCGATTACATAAAGCGTATAACAACGTCGAAGTCCTCGGTGCGGTAGATCTGAGTGTCAATGCCGGTGAGGTGGTCTCGGTGATCGGGCCTTCCGGGTCCGGGAAAACTACATTGATTCGTTTGCTCAATGGTCTGGAAAAACTGGACCAGGGGGAAGTGAAAATGAACGGTGAATCCTTTATTCATCTGAAGCAGTCTGGCGCATCGTTACCGGTATTTACCGAAAATACGGCCTTGCGATTAAATATCGGGATGGTATTTCAGAGCTTTAATTTATTTCCCCACCTGACGGTGATGGACAACTTACTACTGGCACCGCAGTATCACCATATCGGTGATAAGGCCTCACGGTTGCACCATGCCTGTGCATTGCTGCAGAAAGTGGGCATGCTGGAACATGCCTGCAAATATCCTCACCAGTTGTCAGGCGGCCAGCAGCAACGAGTGGCTATCGCCCGGGCGTTGATGATGCGGCCACAGATTATGCTGTTCGACGAACCCACATCGGCGCTGGACCCGGAGAAAGTTAATGAAGTCCTCGGCGTGATTGAGAGCCTGGCCCAGGAAGGGATCACCATGGTCATCGTCACCCATGAAATGAACTTTGCCTTCGGGGTATCTGACCGGATTGTCTTTATGGAAAAAGGGCGGGTTGTCGTAGATGAAGCCCCCGGACTGCTACGGCAGGGCAGCAATGCAAGGGTCGCAGATTTTCTGAAAGACGTCACGCTGGCCGGATGATCTCCGAGACAACGTGGGGTATCTGATAGCGTCCGGCACCACCTCTGAGAGAGCGAGAAAAGTATGTCGTTAACACCTGAGCAGCAATTACGTATTGATCTGGCGGCCGTCTTCCGGCTTTCGGCTCAACTGGATATGCATGAAGCCGTCGCCAACCATTTCAGTGCAGCCGTGTCTGAAGACGGTAAAAAATTTCTGATTAACCCGAAATGGGTACATTTTTCGCGACTCCGGGCCAGCGATTTACTGCTGCTGGATGCCGATAACCCGGAAGACGGCCTGCGGGACGATGTGGATCCTACCGCCTGGGCGATCCACGGGCAGATCCATCAGCAGTTACCGGAGGTGCGGGTGGTTCTGCATCTGCATCCGGTGTATACCACCGCCATATCCTGCCTGGCGGATCCGGTGATCCCCCCCATCGATCAGAACACGGCACGCTATTTCCGGCGGGTGGCGGTCGATACGTTATATGGCGGCATGGCGGATACGGAATCGGAAGGCAAACGACTTTCTGCCTTGCTGCAGGGCAAACAACGACTGCTGATGGGAAACCACGGTGTGATGGTGACTTCAGGGAATGTGGGAGAAGCCTTCGATGATATTTATACCCTGGAGCGTGCCTGCCGGATCCTGACCACCGCCTGGTCCACCGGTCAGCCGCTGAAAGTGCTTTCCGATGAAGTCGCTGAAAAAACAGCTCAGGACTGGGAGAAAATTACCGACTTTTCCCGCCGGCATTTCGAGGAAATGAAGCTGTTATTGATGAAAAGCGATCCCTCATTTATGGAGTAGTCGTATGACATCCCTGCCGCTATCCCCCGACACAGCAACGTTCACGGGCGGTGCCGTATTTTTAGATTATGCGTCTCTGGATTTCGGAGACCTCGATGCGGCGGCCCTGTATCGGGTATTTCCTGACCTGACGTTGCATCTTCACACCACTCCCGCGCAGATAGCTGAACGTCTGGACGGGGCGGAGGTCGCGATTGTCAGCGATCTTCATTTGCCGGCAGAGATCCTTGGCCGGCTGCCGCGGCTGAAACTGATCCTGCTGGCCTCCACGGGGACGAATGCGGTCGACCTTGCTGCGGTACGGCGGCTGGGGATCACCGTATGTCACTGCCAGGGGTATGGCACGCATGCTGTCGCTCAGCATACTCTGGCGCTGATGCTGGCGCTGACAAATCATGTGGCCCGTTATTCTGCACTGGTCAGTGCCGGCCAATGGTCTGCGGCTGATCGTTTTTGTCTGACGGATTATCCGATCAGCGGGCTGAACGATAAACGGCTGGCGATTGTCGGGCAGGGTGAGCTGGGACGTCGGGTGGCGTATCTGGCGGAGGCCTTCGGAATGCAGGTCAGCTTTGCCGGACTCCCCGGACGTGAAGGTCCGCAGGATAAAATCGCTCTGGATGAACTGCTGCCCCTTGCCGATATCGTGAGCCTGCATTGTCCGTTGACGCCAGAAACGGCCGGGCTGATAAACACGCGGCGGCTCGGGCTGATGAAACGCTCAGCATTACTGATCAATACGGCCCGGGGCGGTCTGATCGATGACACTGCCCTGGCCGGGGCGTTACGGGAGGGACGGCTTGCCGGCGCGGCGCTGGATGTACTGAGTCAGGAACCCCCTCCGCACAACCATCCGTTACTGACCGGCGATATTCCGAATCTGCTGATCACGCCGCATGTGGCCTGGAGTACGACCGGGGCCAGGCAGTGCGCTTTGCAGCAACTGGCCGAAAACGGACAGGCCTGGCTGGCGGGCCAGCCGATCCGGGTCGTGAGTTAAGCGGCCGACAGGAGGTACTTGACTTCCTGCGCCTCAGTAAAGCTTGTGTCTCTGAGGTTTGTTGCTAAGTACAACCGTAGGAAAGGTCCGGATGACAGTATGCCTCAACCTTTTTTTATACGGAATAGTATTTGGGGGGCGTATTCTAAGAACCCCGTAAGATGCATGAAAACTATCCATTATCAGGAGAAAGTACGTGGATTTTCGTCATACGGTAATGCTGACCAAAAATGCTCCCGTGTCGGGGCATACGGCCCGTAGGACTTATTTGGGTGTTAGCTCACTTTGTAATTTTAAAATAAACCTTGACACAGGCGAAACCAATGCCTTAATTCTGCATAGTATATTTATTGATTTAGATATCTTATTTTTGAATTTGCGCTTTATTTATTATTAAAACAAAATGTTCCTCCTTATCGACGCTGTGTCACACATCATATGAAAAGGCCTGTAACAGGATAATGCCGGTCATTTAAGGAAGTAAGACCCGAAAATTCGGGCCTGTGATGAAGTTAATTAGGTTGAAACCCTAATTCCTTTGCTTCCCCACTGAGCATTATTATGAGTTTATATTCATTAAAGCGTTTAACTGACAGGCCTTATGTAACGCGCATTTTTTGTGAAAAATTGGATGAACAGCGTGTCTTTTTAGTCTCTGCCATGAAATGTGCAGTTAATCAGGAGAATGAACCGGGTGAAGGCATTTTTTAAAGGAATGGCGGTGGTTATCTCTGCCTTAAGTATGACGAATATCTATGCTGCTGATCTTTCTGTCCCTACTCATAGCTCACTTGAGGTCCAGGCCGATCCGGCACTGACCAAACTTCTCCCGGTTAACATTACCCAACGCGGTTATGTTGTGGCTGCAACAAACCCGAATACCCCGCCTACGACTTTTTTTGAAAAAGATAACCGGACGCTTGCCGGACGTGAAATCGATGTGATGAATGCGATTGGTGAGCGCCTCGGTCTGAAGGTTCAATGGCGTGACAGCGGTGGGTTCGATAATATTATTCCCGGACTGATGACGGGGCGTTATGATGTAGCGCTGTCTAATATTAATGCGACAAAGACACGTCTGAAACTGGTAGATTTTGTCAGTTATTATGATGCCAGCCGTCTGGGGGTCATCTCCCTGAAATCGTCAAATATTGCACCTTTTACCTCGTTTGACGCACTGTGCGGACAGACGGTGGGCGCAGGTGCCGGAACGACCCAGATCACCCGACTGGAAACTGCCGGTAAGCAGTGTCAGGCGGAAGGTAAAAAAACGATTCAGGTCGCAGTGTTCCCTGATCGACCTTCAGGTGTTCAGGCTGTCGTTAGTGGCCGTGTTCCGCTATTTATCGGGCCTTATGAAGGCTTAACCTGGCAGGTAAAACAAATTGAACCAGCCACAATTAGCGGTGTACTGACCGTTGATGATGCGCCAGTTTCTATCGCTTTACCTAAGAATTCAGCCTTAGAGCCTGCAATACAAGCCGCGCTCAATTCTCTGATCAAGGATGGTAGTTATCAGAAGATCCTTGATCATTGGGGGATCGGTTTCGGCGCAGTGAAGCAGTCATTACGTAATGAAGAGATCTTTCAGTGAAGAACCGTCAGATACCGGAGGATGAGCTTAGGATTGTTGGCAAGCGTTATTACGGACGCTGGTTAAGCGCGATACTGGTGCTATTGGGTGTTGCCGGTATGGCGCATTCGATGTTTGAAAATCCCCGCTTTGAATGGCGGGTTATTGCAGATAATTTCACGGAAGCTTCAATTCTGCAAGGGGTCTTAATGACCCTGCAACTGACGATTATTTCGGTGGTGCTGGGTTTCTTCTTTGGCACGATACTGGCATTGATGAGGTTATCTTCTAACCCCGTACTTTCTGCAGTGAGCTGGGCATATACCTGGTTTTTCCGGGGCGTCCCTATGCTGGTACAACTTTTTCTCTGGTACAACATCGCAGCACTGTACCCGACATTGTCGGTATCATTGCCAGGAGTTGGGGAACTCTGGAGTGTACAATCCAATACACTGATAAGCCCTTTTACCGCGGCGGTCTTCGCTTTAGTTATGCATCAGTCAGCCTATGCCGCAGAGATCGTGCGTGCGGGGATCCAGAGCGTGAATCAGGGGCAGATAGAAGCGGCCAGAGCGCTGGGCTATCGCCCAGCGCAGATTTTCAGGCATACCATCCTGCCTCAGGCGATGCGGGCGATTCTGCCCCCGGCAGGCAATGAAGTGATTGGGCAGTTGAAAACGACCGCGGTGGTCTCTGTGATATCGCTTCAGGATGTCTTGTTTTCTGCTCAGATTATCTATCAGCGCACTTATGAAGTGATCCCATTACTGCTGGTGGCGACACTCTGGTATTTGCTGATGACCTCGGTACTTTCTGTCGGCCAATACTACGTCGAGCGTTATTTCTCTCGTGGACACGGGCGGCGTGAGCCACCGGCACTGTTTACCTTCTTATCCCGGCTGAAAAAACCGATCCTGAAAGGAGCTTCTGATGGCTGAAGCGATTTATTTACGAAAAGTCACCAAGCATTTTTCCGGGAAAACGGTGCTAAATCAGGTCGACCTTGATATTCCTGCAGGGTCAGTGACTGTGATCCTCGGGCCGTCAGGGTCGGGGAAATCTACGCTACTGCGTTGTATCAATCATCTGGAAAAACTGGATGGTGGCACAATTCGGGTCGGTGACGAGTTGGTGGGTTACCATCAGAAAGGACGGGCACTCTATGAGCTGAATCATCGTGAAATTGCGCGGCAACGGCGGGATATCGGGATGGTTTTTCAGCAGTTTAATCTGTTTCCGCATCGGACCGTTCTCCAAAATATTATTGATGCACCTGTGCGGGTGAAAAAACAGAGCCGAAAGCAAAGTATTGCCCTGGCAGTAGACTTGCTGGAAAAAGTAGGGCTGGCTGGTCGTGAAGATGAGTGGCCACAAAATCTGTCGGGCGGGCAGCAGCAGCGGGTTGCCATTGCCAGAGCATTGGCGATGAACCCGCAAGTGATGCTATTCGATGAACCGACCTCTGCTCTTGACCCGGAGCTGGTCGGGGAAGTTTTGCAGGTCATTAAACAACTGGCCCATTCAGGGATAACGATGGTTATCGTGACGCATGAGATCGGGTTTGCTAAAGAAGTTGCCGATAACCTTGTGTTTATGGAATCAGGGGCTATTATCGCCGCCGGACCCACCCGCCAGGTACTGGAGGATCCGAACCAGGCCCGGGTACGCGACTTTATTGCGACAGTACTCTGAATTATTGTCAGGGCGAAGCTTTCGTCCCGGCAGTAGGTTCAGACTGACGGGACGATAAATGGCTATTCAGGCAGCAAGGCCGCAATTAACCGATACAACTGTTCATTTGTGAGCAGGGCACAGTCCTTAAGCACCGCGTGACTTCGTTCTTCAGATTCTCCCTGTAAGGCCCGCTGCAGTTTTTCCTGTACATTAACGCCATCGCGTACTGATTGCTGCCGGGTCCGGCGTTGTATTAATTTCCGACCATCCTTCAGAAAAAGAGTCACTTCATGAAAACGGAGCGCCGGGTTCAGTGCATCCGACGGGGCGCTGTCATCCGGACAACGCCGCACACGTGCCGCAAGTGCCATAATGTCTGCGTTAATCGGGCCTTCGGCGAAATCACGCATTCGCAAGTCACCGTAAAGCAACATGGCTGCCACCACATATTCAAGACTGAAACGTGCGCCGATCCCGGTTACCGGCCGGCGAACGGAGGCAGCAATATCACCCCCGGGCGGGAAGGCTACCTCGATATGGTGGATAGCATTGAGCAGTCCGTTAAGCGTCCGTTCCTCCTGCAACCATTGATTGCGAATGAGTCGTGCAGCTTCTGCGGCACTGTGCGTACCGCTGCACGTCGCAAAAGGCTTAAACTCCAGGCCGGGAGAGACGATCCGCCAGGGGGCTCCCCAACCGCTCGTAAGAAGTTCACCTCTCGCCTGCCCATGACTTCCGAAAGACAAAAAGGATTCCAGAACACCCCTTGACTGCCCGTTGAATCCAGCCAGTGCCAGCTGTGCTGACCTGACCGCACGTTCAGCAGCCAGCCCGGCATGGAGTGGCTTAACGGCAGAAGCGAACTGTGCTCGCAGGCCGCTGGCCTGAGTTGCAGCAATACCCAGCAGCACTGCGGCACGTCCATGAGAGGGACGGGTCAGACGTATCAGTGCTGCTGCAGCAGCCAAAGTCCCGAGTGTCGCTGTATTGTGATTTCCGAGAGCATAATGTTGCTGTGTGATTGCCAGCCCTGTCCGGCCTGCGATTTCTACTCCAATAATATAGGCATCAAGAAAGTCGTTGATGCTAAAGGTGGGCTGCAGACTGCACCACGCAATTAATGCGGGCAGTATGACCGTCGACGGATGCCCCCGGAAATCTGCGTGGAAATCATCAAAATCAAGAGAATGCCCGGCATAACCGAGTATTACCGCCCGGTTTGCTGCACTTTTCCCGGAGTAAACTTCCCGCAGGATCGGCAGGCCCGACTCGGGTATTTGTTGTTGCAGCGGGAACCAGCAGGCAGCGAGAAAATCACAGAATCCTTTGCGGGCACACTGCCGTGCCAACTCATCCGGACGGCTCTCAAGAATATGGCTGACCAGTGATTCAGTGACGCCCATCTTCCGGTCTCTTTTCTGAATGTAATGCACTTTCTGCCAGACGAGCCAGGTAGCGGGAGACTGGTAAAAGAACATCATCATTGATGCGGAAGGCAGGGTGATGTAAAGCATACTGCTGGCCTGTTCCCACCATCACAAACGCTCCGGGAAGTTGCTGCTGATAAAATGCAAAATCTTCACCAATGGGGCTGGCTTCAACCTCTCTGGCTTCAAAACCGCTGGTGGTGGCTTGCTGAAGCGCAAAACCGGCCCAGCCGGCATCATTAATGACCGGTGGCGGACCGGCCTGCCAATCCAGGCGGATTTCAGCCTCAAACCCAGCGGCAATGCCGTTCAGCAGATTTCGTAAACGGGTCTCAATCAGCTGACGTGTCGCGGGCGAAAACGTCCTAACTGTGCCTTCCAGCCAGGCACTGTCCGGGATAACGTTCCATGTCGTACCGCTGTGCATCTGTGTGACAGAGACCACGGCATTATCGGCGGAAGGTGTATTCCGGCTGATCAGCGTCTGTAATGCGGTGACCAACTGACCGGCGATGACTATGGGGTCATTGCCCTCATGGGGACGGGCGGCATGACTACCCGTACCGGTGATAGTGATCCTGAATTTATCCACCGCCGCCGTCAGTGCTCCCGCTTTCGTGCCAATAACACCGGCAGGCAAGGTGGGATCATTATGTAACCCGAAGATCGCAAATGCTTTCTTTAACGCACCGGTATTAATGATATCCGGTGCGCCCTGACCGGTTTCTTCTGCGGCCTGAAAAAGGATCCTGACCCGGCCCTGCAGCGTGGCTTCCTGTTTTTTTAGCAGAATGGCTGCACCCAGTGCGGCGGTGCAATGAAAGTCATGGCCGCAGGCATGCATGACGCCCGGATTTTGTGAACTGTATTCAACGCCGGATTGCTCTTCAATGGGCAACGCATCGATATCTGAGCGTAATACCACCAGCGGGCCCAGAGGATCCCCCACTTCGGCCACCAATCCGGTCTTCAGCGGCAGGTCCAGAATACGGATCTGATAAGATTCCAGCCGGGCACGCAGCCGGGCTGTTGTTTCAAATTCCTGATTAGATAATTCGGGAAAACGGTGAAGTTCATGGCGAAAGGCGATCAGGCTTTTAGCAAAGCCGCTCTCGTTTAATTCAGTCATAGTGTTTCTGTGATCCTGTCATCGGTGGCAGGCTGAACAGCGTGTTGTGTCAGCCAATGTTTATGCGCGGATTCATCAAGGATTTTTTTCATATACAGAGTGATATGACCTTTTCCCAGATTGGCGGTATGCATTCGCGTAAACCCGCGTTTCTGATACATATCTATCAACCAGGGATGGCTTACTGCCGTTCCTAGTGAGACAGCAGGAGCCCGCAGTTGCTCTGCCAGTATTCTCTGTTCCAGCACTTCAAGTACCTTCAGGCCATAATTCTGCCCGGGGTAATCAGGATGTGCTGCATACCAGCCAATGTGCGGTAAGCCAAACGGACCCGGAAGCGGTCCCCAGGGATAGCGAAGAGTCACTGAAGAGACCATCACTGAACCGTTATACAGGGCATACACACCATGACGTTGTATATGTTGCAGAGTTTTTTCCCTGGTGGTACTGGCGGCATCAAAATGAATACCCAGCGCTTTCGTCGGAGCGTAAGCCGCCAGAATCAGCGCCTGATAGTCATCCGTTTCATCTTCCCTGACCTGACGAAAATCAAGAGACATACAATTTTCCTTACCGGTAATCTGTGAATAAAAGAATAACGTCGGTAGTCAGCTGCGGACAAGTTATCAGTAAATGAATAGATGGGTATAGTTAAAATATATCTAAGCTAATGCATATTTTATATTTAACATTGCCGTTTTTTAATTGCGTATACAGGCAGGGGGCGTAATATATGTTCATTTGTTTTCATCCCTGTATTCAGGGGAAAGAAATTATTTTTTGGTGATACGATACGGTATCGTTTAAATGATAAATCTCAATCAGCCATTATTTCTTTAAATAATGTTCAGCTGAACCTCTGAAGCATTAAGATAAAGTAAAGAGCAGGAGATACACCCGGTAAAACAGAAGAGGGCTGTAAAAATAAGCGTTACGGATAAGTCCGCAGGTTTGTCCAGGATGGGATTATACTATGAAGGTCTCTCGCCGGTCAGTGTTTATATCACGAATAAGGTATAAGCCTGTGACGATATTTCCTGCAAGCTTTCTGTTACGGCGCGATGAAACCTACCGGTGACATAATAAATTTATCTCTGTTCTCCGTCTGTTACGGAGAAAAAATCTGTGTGCAGATATTCTTATCCGGAAAAAACCGGAATTATTTCATTAATAGAATACTCAGGAATACTTTATGGACAGTTCAGATATTCAACGCCGCCTTCGTCTGGGGCTTTTTGTTCAGCCTCTCGGGCATCATGTTAGTGGTTGGCGTTTGACCGATAACGCGGGATCTCCTACCGATATCGACTGGTTAATTACCCTGGCAAAAAAAGCAGAAGCCGGGACGTTCGATTTGTTTTTTGTCGGGGATGCCCTGGCGACCAGTATGTATCGTTTACCGTCAACGATGGCACGGCTGGAGCCATTGACGCTTTTATCGGCTCTTGCGGTACATACCCGAAGGATTGGTCTGGCGGCCACGGCATCCACCACATTCAGTGATCCTTTCACCCTGGCCCGTAGTTTGTCCTCACTTGATCATATCAGCCGCGGGCGGGCAGCCTGGAATGTTGTCACGTCATTTTCAAATGATGTGGCACGTAATTTCAGCCGTGATGATATGCCGGACCATGCCCAACGTTACGGGCGGGCCCGCGAGTTCCTTGATGTCGCCAGTAAATTATGGAATGGCTGGGAGGAAGGGGCAGTTCAGCCGGACGCAGACAGTGGCCGCTATTTTGTCGATGAAAAAATAAAAGCCGTTAACCATCGCGGCGAGCATTTTCAGGTTCAGGGGCCGCTGAATATCACGCGTTCCCCGCAGGGGAAGCCTGTGATTATCGCCGCTGGTTCCTCTACCGACGGACAGAAACTGGCGGCTGAAACAGCAGAAGTTATTTTTACGGCATCAGCCACGCTGGAAGAAGGACAGGAATTTTACCGTGTTCAGAAACAGCAAATCAGGG
The DNA here is from genome assembly GCF_039523755.1 of Tatumella terrea. Lineage (NCBI taxonomy): Bacteria > Pseudomonadati > Pseudomonadota > Gammaproteobacteria > Enterobacterales > Erwiniaceae > Tatumella > Tatumella terrea. The sequence continues at coordinate 271,531 of NZ_BAAAFX010000002.1, forward strand.
TAGCAGGGCGCGATCCGGCCAATGTGGTCATTATGCCCGGAGTGATGCCGATTATCGGCCGTACGCGTGAGGAAGCCCGTGCACTCTGGAAACAACTGAATACCCTGGTCGATCTTGAGAACGGGATCAATCAGTTATCGCTGCGTTTTGGTATCGATTTATCGGGTTACCCACTGGATGAGCCGGTACCCGACGTGCCGTTGGGCGAGGGTAACCAGAGCCGTGTCAGATTGATGCTGGATATGGCGAAGCGGGATAACCTGACGTTAGGTGATCTGGCTGCAATCGCGGCCGGATCACGCGGGCATCGGGTGATCATCGGTACGGCAGAAGATATCGCCGATGATTTTCAATTATGGCTGAATCACAACGCCGCGGATGGTTTTAACATTATGCCGGCGATTATGCCGGAGCAACTGGATCTGTTTATTGAGCTGGTGATCCCTGAACTGCGTCGCCGTGGCTTGTTCCATCAGGATTATGCGTATAGCACGCTGCGTGAAAATCTGGGGCTACCGCGCATATAGCGGCTTTCACTCTGAATGACTGTATATTCTGAAAAATAAAAGCAGGTACGGGATACCCTGGAGTCGTTTCCTGCACCTGCTTTGACAATGATCTCTACCCGCCGGTGCCGACATATCCCCCCTAACCGAAGAAAGCATCTCTTTGCAGTGTCCGGGAGAGTGGTATACCGTAATAATTCTCCGTGCCTTGTCTTGTGGATAGTCCGGCAACGATCTGTGTCTTATCGCTTCCTGGCGGTCTGCTACGTCCTTTAGTGCCCGGGAAATTCCGTGCTCAGTCTCATGTATTAGCGGAGAGCTTCAGATAACAATGACCTGCTTTCGGACAATGATTTTTATCACGAGCCTGATATGATGAAGGCGGTTTTTCGGTGAGGGTCCGACAGGATTACAACGCGAGTCTGTTACTGTCCGTGTTTCGGCCGCTGTGCCGGATGGCTTGCTCCAAAAACCGGTAGCGTACGTTGTGAGACTGATCGTGTTATTATCCGGTAATACACACTTTTCGCGCCTGTCGGTGAGGAAGTGTCCTTGTGCAGAGCGCAGGGGGACGCTGGCAGAATGATACAGATGACCCGCAGAGCCGGGAACCGGTCGCTGGCTGGCGTCACGGACAGGGAAAAGCCGTCGACAAACCTTTGCTGATGTTCTGCAAAACCTTGTCACAGATGAGGACAGGAAAAAGCGGCGTAATGCTGTTCTACTTAGCGCCGGATAAGCTATAAACCTTTGTGTTAACCTGTCGCCTTTATTACTGCCCGTCGTGGGAAAGTTTGTTAGGGAGTTTTTATGCGTAAGCCGTTTGTTTTAGCCTCATCTGTCATGCTGATGACGGTGAGTTTACTGGGTGTCAGTCAGGTCAATGCGGAAGATGCCCCTGTAACCCCGGTCACTTCTGCGCCTGCGGCCTCTCCGGCCCCGGCAGAAGCCCCGGCAGCCTCCGCTCCCGCGACCGCGCCTTCAGGCACGTCAAAAGATCCGCTGGATCGTGATACGGTTTTTGGTGATTTCCATCACTATGCTATCGGCGATGTTGTTCCGCCGTTGTACCGTTCAGCGACCTACAATATTGCCAAATGGCAGTTGAGAAAATTACCGGCGCCGGTTGCCGGCAGTCACTGGACCTATATGGGCGGTGATTACATCCTGATCACCGATGCGGAAGGAAAAATACTGCGTATTATTTCCGGCGATATTATCTACCGTTAAGCTGTTTTCTGCAGAGGGGGCGTGATGCCCCCTCGCTTATTTCTGAACACGCCTGCCTGTCAGGGCTGACCGTCCCCGGTGACAATCTGTAATGACTGTAAGCCTATCCCCAGTTTACGCGGATCCTGTCCGATAATATTATCCAGCATACTTTCTGTAGGTTCCGGCGGGGTCAGGGTAATAACACGGCTGCCTGCCGGCGGCGTGAAATGCAACTGATACTCTGCGAATGTCGCCGTCGGAATAAAGGTCTGTTGCTGATCACCGACCGTCACTTTCACTGGCTTGCCGATATTCGGGCCAAAACCTTTGGCGGTGATCCGCAGCGTGAATGCCGCCGGCAGGGGCATTTTGTAGGTCAGTGTCACGGCCGGGGCAAGATTCGCATTGGACCAGCGACCCCAATTCTCGTTTCTTGACAAGCCACTGAAGGACATGACGGACTCCGGCGCACCTGGCAGGTTAAAAAGATAGACGGCCGACGGGTAGCGGATAGCGTTGTCGGGCATTTTCAACAGAGAGATCGCCTGCTGATAGAGGTCTGCCGAAGGAAGTGCCGGTGTGAAAACCACCTTGCCCTGGAAGAGACCGCTCCCGAGTTCGGTCACTTCCGGTGTCCCTCCTAACTGGCCGTGGGTATAACAAAGCGCATCGCTCAATGCCAGCGAGGGTGCCCACAGACGGCCGGCTTTATAACATTTATCGATCCAGACAAATTTATCCCCGGCCGCAAACCGGCTAAGCCGTGCAGTCAGAGTTTCAGCATAGACGCCTTCAGGAATAGGCTCGACTTTGTCGGCATCGACTTTAATCAGCACCGGCAACCGGAAGGTGGAGCCGGAAAAACTCAGGGTATTTTTCTGCTGATCGACGGTGAAGTGATCTATTTTCCGGGGGAAGTTCCAGAGCTGAATAATGTCCGGCTTCCACTGCAGTACTTTCTGCGACAGGTTATCAAACACCTCTGACAGAGAAGTTCCGGAAAGCGTACTGCGTCCCAGACCGATAAAATTATCGCCGCCCAGGATATCCAGTACGGTGGCACCATTATCCATCGTATTACGTTTGTTGTTCTGGGTAACGGCATCAGGCTTATCGCCGCGGATCACAAAGAACGTATCGTGACGAGGATAGCGGGTCAGGTAACGGTAGGCCGTATTATTCATCGCCAGGTGATCTGACCCGACAACAATGACCGTGTTTTTAAAGCCGGGGGATTGCTTTATCCGTGCGATCAGTCGCGCGATATGTTCCTGAGAACAAGCCACCGCACTGAAGGAGAGATTATTTTTCCCCTCGTAAGGATAGGTTTTCCGCTGACAGGACGCAGAAATAAAACCATCCGGATGATGGGTATCGACAGTCAGCGCAAACAGAGCAAAGCGTTGATTCTGCGCCGACAGTTGCTGGTATTTATCGAAAACTTTATCCAGCACGGTATCGTCATAAAACCCCCAGTTATTCCGGTAGCCGGGGTCCGCGACCTGCGTTTTCAGCTCTTCCGAGCCTTCCATATGCTGCGTTTCAAATCCATGAGAGCGCAGGAAGACATCTTTTCCGCCAAAGCGTAAATCGGCGCCCTGAATAAACCAGTTCTGGTAACCGGAATTTTTCAGAATATCGCCGAGGCAGATATTTTGCGGATAAAAACTGGAAAGCGAAGACGATGCATTCCCTTCAAACGGGGCAAACAGAGGGATCCCGCACTGCGAAGCGACCATGCCGGCGATGGTATAGTCGGTGCCGGGTAACTGTGCGGTGGATGTGAAATCGATGCCTGACTGCATTTGCCGGATCAGTTCCGGGGCAAGATCCGGGAAGGCCTGCTGGTTGAAATACGTTCTTTCCAGACTTTCTGCATAGATATAGACCAGATTCAGGTGAGGTTTTTTAATCGTGCTGTCAGGGACTTTATAATAGTCATCAAAATCAGACCCTTCCTGGAAAGAGTGCGAGGCAATCAGGGTCTTTATCTGCTGATAGGCCGGACTGGTATTAATGGAAAGACCGGCCAGCAGACAGGCAAAAATACTCCAGCCGAAATGGTGCTGATGATTTTTATTCCGCAGAATACGGGTCAGTACCAGAAAAATGAGTACGATAGCGAGGAGTAACGCAGCGGCGGGTAATAGATAGCGTCCGGTACCGGCTCCGGTCAGGTTATTTGTCAGAGTATAAATAACGGCTTCGGTTATTCCGTTGCCGGTAAAGTAATTACTGGCAAATAATGTCGCATTCAGCAGCAGAAAGCTCATCAGCAGCAGAGTAATAATAACAAACCAGAGCCGGTGACGGCCGGCTTTACGGGCGTAAATAATGACCGAGGCCGCAAAAAGTCCTGATGAAATAAGCTCTGAAACCAAAATGCTCTCCTGTAAAGCGTAGGTGGCGGCCAGGGGCCGGGGGCCAATGACCGGAAGGTGCCCAGTGGCCGTGTCAGATTTTTATGCCGGGCAATGTGCTATTTTCCGGGGGTTAGGACAATGTTTTTCTCTCTATTTAAAATATTTTTTTTGAACCAGGTCGCGAAGCTGAGATAAAAAACCCTTTTTCGTTCGTGACTATGCAGGAAGGGTGTCATATTACTGACATATCTTTACGCTAATTTTCTCTGCAGTGCAGGGGCTAATTACCGTCTTTCTGCACTAACAATGTGATTTTACTCTCAATAACCGAATGATTAATTCATTTGAAACAGGAAAACATCTGAGGATTATAAAACACAATGGATTTTCTGTGCGCTTTTTCTTGATTTATCTACGCGCGTAGATAAAATTCCTGCCGAAAAACGCCCACGAAAAATCGGTGCAATCCGGTCATTCAGTTGCTCTTGTAACATTTAAATGATTAGTCATCTAAGACTGGCACAAATGACAAGCGAATATTCCGACACCAGGGAATTTCTTCTGATCTCCGTATGCCGGAGAGCCATTGCGTACTGTGGGCGTTTTTCACTCAGTACTGCAGAAAGCCACTTTCTGAACCGACCGACAGGGAGTACTGAGTTATGACACATCCTCCCGGGCATCAGACCCGTCATCCCTTGCTGATCCTGGCAGAAGAGAGAGAAGCCCGCCGTGATTTCCGGCGCGCAACGTTTTCCTGCTGGCTCGGCACCGCGATGGAATATGCTGACTTCGCACTCTACGGCTTAGCTGCCGGTATTATCTTCGGGGATGTCTTTTTCCCTGAGGTCACCCCTGCCATGGCGCTGCTGTCCAGTTTTGCCACCTGGTCGGTGGGTTTTATTGCCAGGCCCATCGGGGCACTGTTCTTTGGCTGGCTCGGGGATCGTCACGGGCGTAAATCGGTCATGGTGATCACTATCCTGCTGATGGGGCTGTCTACCATGCTGATAGGGCTTATTCCGGATTACCGGACTATCGGTCTCTGGGCACCGGCCTGCCTGGTGATATTGCGTTTCACCCAGGGGTTGGGGGCCGGGGCTGAGCTGTCCGGGGGAACGGTTATGCTGGGAGAATACGCCCCACCGGCAAGGCGCGGACTGGTCTCTTCGGTGATTGCCCTGGGGTCTAACAGTGGCACCCTGATAGCTTCTGTCGTCTGGTTACTGGTGGTTCAGCTCGACCATCAAAGCCTGATCAGTTGGGGATGGCGGATCCCGTTTTTGTGCAGTTTCCTGATTGCGCTTGGGGCACTGTGGATGCGGCGTTCGGTCCGGGAAACCCCGGTCTTTGAGCAACGCCGGAAAACGCTGATGGCAGAACGCCAGCAAACCCTGCACACGGCCTCACTGAGCGACAGGAAGCCTCGCGGCCCCGGTAAAGCCTTCTGGGTCATGATGGGTCTGAGAATTGGTGAAAATGGTCCTTCGTATCTGGCGCAGGGATTTATGGTCGGTTATGTCGCCAGAGTACTGATGATGGATAAATCCGTGCCGACGACCGCCGTTTTTATCGCCTCTGTACTGGGCTTTTTGGTGATCCCTCTGGCCGGCTGGCTGTCTGACCGTTATGGTCGCCGTAAACTCTATCGTCTCTTTTGTCTGTTACTAATGATCTACGCCTGGCCAGCGTTCACGTTGCTGGACAGTCATCAGCCCTGGATTGTGATTTCGACCATTGTTGTCGGAATGGCTCTGGCTTCCCTGGGCATTTACGGGGTCCAGGCCGCATGGGGGGTGGAGTTATTTGGTGTTACACATCGCTATAGCAAAATGGCCGTGGCCAAAGAACTGGGGTCCATTATTTCCGGCGGAACAGCCCCGCTGGTGGCCGCAGCACTGTTATCCTGTTTCGGGCACTGGTGGGCGATAGCGGTCTATTTTACGCTGATGGCGGGTATCGGTTTTGTGACGACCTTTATTGCCCCGGAAACCCGGGGCCGGGACCTGAATTTACCGGATGACGCAATTTAGAGGACTGGCCCGGGGCGGATATCCGGCCGGAGAAAACAGGAGAGTGTGTGGGTAAACGGTTAACTCAGCGAAGAGTGACGCGGGAAGAGGTTGCCAGCCTGGCCGGGACATCGGTGGCGGTGGTCAGTTATGTGATTAATAACGGACCGCGCCCGGTGGCAGAGGCGACACGGGAACGGGTACTGCAGGCTATTCGCCAGACGGGCTATCAACCCAACGGTATTGCCCGTGCGCTGGCTTCCGGAACCACCCGTACATTCGGGGTGGTGGTTCCGGATATTTCTAACCCGTTTATCGCGTCTCTGGCTCATGAATTACTACAGGAGTCGATGCGTTACGGTCACGTCATGCTGCTGGGGGATTCCGGAGATGACGGTCAGCGGGAGCAGGACATCATTCAGGGATTACTGAACCGCCAGGTCGACGGACTGATCTATATCAGTGCTGACCGTCAGCCGCACACGGAGATTATCCGTCGCAGCGGAACACCGGTGATCATGCTGGACGGTGTCGAGCCGGGACCGGGGGTTTCGGTCTTACGGATGGATGAACGGCAGGCCGCCAGAGAAGCGACGGCACATCTGTTGAGCCATGGCTACCGGGAAGTCGGGATCATTACCGGACCTGCCTGGATGCTGAATACCCGTGACCGTTTACAGGGCTGGCGTGACGCGATGGAACATGCCGGGCTGGCGGTTAACCCGCACTGGGTGGTGCCGGCAGATTATACGCGTCAGGGCGGATATCAGGCAGCATTGCATCTGCTGTCCGGCCCGGGGTGCCCGCGGGCGCTGTTTGTCTGTAATGAACAAATGGCGATAGGCAGTCTGCGGGCCTTTCATCAGCAAGGGATTCGGGTACCGGATGATCTGGCCATTGTCGGTTTTAACGGGACGGATCAGGGCGCTTACCATCTGCCTTCACTGACCTCTGTCCGTCAGCCGATTGCTGAAATTGCGGCGACGGCCATCCGTCTGCTCCATGAGTGGCAGGCCGGGGGCGGGTTGCATGACATCCGGCATTTTCTGGAACCCGGCGAGTCCTGCGGGTGTCCTGCCGGTTCTCCTTCACTTCAGCCAGGTCTGCGAAAAAATGCAACGGATAATTATTGATTGTGACCCCGGAAACGGGATCGCGGGGGCCAATACGGATGACGGTTTAGCCCTCGCGCTGGCGCTGGCCTCGGCGGATCTGCAGGTAGAGATGGTCACCACTGTCAGCGGGAATACTCCGGCCGCGACCGGCGCCCGGGTGGTAACCGATCTGGTCCGGCGTTGCGGCTTAATGGTGCCGGTCTATTGTGGTGCTGAGCGCGCGCTCTGTGAACCGGAAGAAGAGTGGCGTCGCCAGCTGGACACACGGGTCGAGGCACTTTCTCTCGGGTATTTGTGGGATTCCGTCCGCCCGCCGGCACGGTTGTCAGAGTATTCACGTCATGCCGCAGAACGGATGGCCGAATGTATCTGTGCCTCGCCGGGAGAGATAACCCTGCTGGCACTGGGGCCGCTGACCAATATTGCCCATGCGTTACAGCGTTTTCCGCAGATGGCCGGTGCGGTGGCAGAAATTATTATTATGGGCGGTGTCTTTCACCTGGACGATTATATTAAAGACACCAATTTTGGTCTGGACCCGGAAGCCGCCTCTCTGGTGCTGAACTGCGGGGCAAAAATTACGCTGGTTCCGATGGATGTGACGGTGAATACGTTGCTGACCCGGAAAGACTTACAGCGGATCACGGCCGGATCTTCGCCGCTGGCCCTGTTTGTGCGTGACACGCTGACGCCCTGGATAACCTATTCAATGCTCACCCGGCATCCCGGGGGAAGCTGGATCCATGATGTGCTGGTGGTGGCGTGGCTGCTGGATCCGCAGGTGGCAACCGCAGAGAATTTTCGTGCCGGTATTGAGATACGCCCTGGCCTGACGCGGGGTAAAAGCTGGCGTTACCGGCCACCTCTGCGTGTAGGGGTAGGGATCGATCCCGAAGAGGGGGCTGACATCCGTATTCTGACCTCGGTCGACAACGCCTTGTTACTTCGTCTGCTGGAACGTGTGCTCAGCCCTCCGGCGGCGGCGGACATGTCCCGGCGAATGTCCTGACGGTGTCATCTGCCGCCGGACTTTCGCGATAAATATACTTTCTTACAACTGATACAGTGAGCTGGCGCAGGTTCTGTCATGCGGTTTGTTTTTTACATGCTATATAAAAATATATAACAAACTAAATACATACCTGCTGCTCTGTGACTGCTCCCTCTGCCCGGCACTGTTAAGCGCTGTGCAACGGGACCGGCAAGGATCTCTGCCATGCTCCACTGGACCGCTACACAAAAGAATGTCGCTTTTTCCTGTTTTACCAGCTGGATGCTGGATGCCTTCGATTTTTTTATCCTTGTCTTCGTCCTCAGTGATCTGGCGGACTATTTCCATCGCAGTATGACGGAAGTTTCGCTGGCGATCATGCTGACACTGGCGGTAAGACCGGCAGGGGCTCTGTTATTTGGCTGGCTGGCGGAAAAGTATGGTCGCCGGCCGATACTGATGCTGAATATCGTGATGTTCTCGCTGTTTGAGCTGTTATCGGCCTGGTCTCCGACCTTTACCGCATTCCTGATTTTCCGGGGGCTTTACGGTGTGGCCATGGGAGGTATCTGGGGCGTCGCCTCCTCACTGGCGATGGAGACGATCCCGGATCGCTCACGCGGTCTGATGTCCGGAGTTTTTCAGGCCGGTTATCCCTGCGGTTATCTGCTGGCCTCGGTGATCTTCGGGCTCTGCTATACGCTGCTCGGCTGGCGGGGCATGTTTCTGGTCGGGACTGCGCCGGTGCTGCTCCTGCCGTTTATCTATTTTAGGGTGCCTGAATCCCCGGTCTGGCTGGCGTCGAAAGCGAAAGCCGAAAAGTATGCGTTATTACCGATCATCAGACAGCATGCCAGGTTATGTCTTTATCTGGTGTTACTGATGGCCTGCTTCAATTTCTTCAGCCACGGGACGCAGGATTTATATCCGACTTTCCTGAAAATACAGCATCAGTTTGATGCTCATACCATCAGTGTGATCGCCATCAGCTATAACATCGCGGCTATGGCGGGGGGGATCGGCTTTGGTTTACTTTCTGAGAAGATTGGCCGTAAAAAAGCAATTATGCTGGCCTCGTTTCTGGCACTGCCGGTCCTGCCTCTGTGGGCATTTTCATCGGGGTCCTGGATGATTGGCCTGGGGGCATTTTTAATGCAGTTTATGGTGCAGGGAGCCTGGGGAGTGATCCCGACCTGGCTGACCGAACTGGTGCCGGCGAATGCCCGTGCCGTCCTCCCGGGCTTCGTCTATCAGTCCGGTAATCTGATAGCCTCGGTGAATGCGACGTTGCAGTCGGGTATCGCCTCTGCCCACGGTGGAAATTACGGACTGAGTATGGCTCTGGTCGCCGGAGTGGTGGCGGTACTGATTTGTCTGCTGACCGCGCTGGGCAAAGAAACCCGGGGGATGACGATCACCGGCAAAGAATAACGGCGGCCCCCGGGCCGCCGGGGGCGTTACTGGCTGACATCCACCCAGCGGGCTTCCGTCAGTTCTGCCATGCGCTGTGGGGTGATACGCACGCAGCTATGTGTGCTGCCGGCGGCGGGCAGCACTTCGCTGAATGCCTGCAGCGAAACATCACAATAGATCGTTAACGGATTCTCCAGCCCGAAAGGGCAGACCCCGCCGACCGGATGCCCGGTCGCATTGATAACCTCATCCACACTGAGCATCCTGGCTTTGGCCCCCAGGGTGGCTCTGAGCTTTTTGTTATCCAGCCGTGCGTTTCCGCTCATTACAACCAGAATAATTTCCTGCTTCACTTTCAGTGACAGGGTCTTCGCAATTTGTCCGGGTTCGACCCGATGGACCCGGGCTGCCATATCGACAGTCGCGGTACTTTCTGCGGCTTCTATGACTTCAATATCCGGGGCATGCTCAGCAAAGAACTGCTGTACCGACTGCAGACTCATTTTATTCTCCAGGAATTTTTCAGATTTAAAAATTGCCATAAGCGGAGGAGGCTGTAAACGCTTCTGCGGGAAATTACACCGGGTTTGGTGAAAAAACTTTTTTGTGCTCAGGAAGCATAAAATAAGTTGAAAATGATAACTACTATCATATGATATTGAAAATCATTCTCGTTAATAGGGTTTATTGATGGAAATGGCGATGGTAGCGTCAGGATCGTTGTGGATATTCAGCTGGATGATGGGCAAAAAGATCGACAGCGGCTGGGGCGTTTTGCTGCCCTGTGCGGCAATGCCGGTCTTTGCGCTCTGGCATCCCGGGTTTGAGCAATGGCGGATCATTATGCTGATGGCGTTGATACTGACGCTGGTGATGTTATTACATCCCCGTTTACGTCATTACCTGTTACTGCCTGCCTGTCTGGTCGTTTCCGGCAGTGTAGCCGCAATGGTGGTGAATTTCCCTTAGCGGGTACCGGATAAGCAAAGCATCAAAGGGGATCACGATAGCTGTGAAGTAAGGATAAAAACGGGAAATAACAGAAACAGCACGCGGGATAACAGAAAGGTTTAGCAGAGAAGACAACGTGGTGCGAAGAGAGGGACTTGAACCCTCACGTCCGTTAAGACACTAACACCTGAAGCTAGCGCGTCTACCAATTCCGCCACCTTCGCATCTGTGTTGTCTGTTCATCGATTGTCCTGGTGCGAAGAGAGGGACTTGAACCCTCACGTCCGTTAAGACACTAACACCTGAAGCTAGCGCGTCTACCAATTCCGCCACCTTCGCAGTATTCAGGATAATGATGAAACATGTGGTGATTGGTGCGAAGAGAGGGACTTGAACCCTCACGTCCGTTAAGACACTAACACCTGAAGCTAGCGCGTCTACCAATTCCGCCACCTTCGCATACCATCAATACAAAAAGATTGTATTGTTACCACGGAGGCGCATTGTAGAGATTTTACACCCCGCGTCAACTGATATTTCGCTGAGCGGAGTGTGACTGCTGTAAAAACCAGCAGACGCTGCGGTGGCCGGCAGAAGCAGGTCAGCCGCCGGTATTATTTCGCCCGGCTGCCCCGTCCGTATACGCTGCGGTACACGCGGAATTTGCCGGTCTGCGCCAGTATCTCGTGATTACCGAAGGTCTCTTCCAGAATTTGCGGGTACGGGAGGAAGGCATTCGCCACAATACGCAGTTCACCGCCGGTATTCAGGTGTTTTGCTGCACCGCGGATCAATGCTGAGGCCGCGTCCAGGCTGGTCTGTAATCCGTCATGGAACGGCGGGTTAGAGATGATCATATCGAAACGGCCACTGACGTCTGAGAAAACGTTACTGGCGAACACTTCACCTTCCACACCGTTTGACGCTAACGTCGCTTCACTGGCGGCCAGGGCGGCGGCATTCACATCGGTCAGCCACAGACGGACTTTCGGTGAATGTTTTGCCAGAGCCACCGAGAGCACGCCCGCACCGCATCCCATATCCAGCACTTTGCCTTTGGTATGTGGTGTCAGGGTGGAAAGTAGCAGCGCACTGCCGTTATCCAGGCCATCGCGGCTGAAGACGCCCGGGAGAGTATCAATGGTCAGGGTCTCTGTCTGGTATTGCTCCCGGAATTCAGCGATATCGAATGCCGGCTGAGTTTCCAGCTGGCCGTGATACAGACCACAGCGGCGGGCGCTGTCGATTTTCTCTAACCGGGCCCACGGGGCCAGCAGGGTTTCTGCGCTACGGACGCCGCTGCGGTTTTCGCCGATCACGAAGATATCGCAACCGACGGGCAGCAGGGACAGCAGATTCTGTAACTGAAAACGGGCTTCCGGCTTATTTTTTGGCCAGTAATACACCAGAGTGTCGCAGCCGTTGACCATAGCGGCATCGGCCGCCAGGCTGAAGCTGGCATCTTCACCCATCAGCTGGCTCAGTTTTTGCCAGTGGTGATATTGCTGGGTATGAACTTTGCGGGAAGCCGTCACCAGATGGGCGGGCAGGTCATCCTGCAGGTCCCCGGCAAATAAAACCTGACGGGTTTCGAATTCTTCACTGTGGCGCAGTATGACTTCACTGGCCGGTGTATATACGGACATGTTAGCTCCTTATTCTTAAGCCGGATGATTATAGTGGTTTGTTGGCGCATGTACGATGGGTTTGCTAGCATAGACACGCAATCTTCTTCAGGACGGATAAATGCATGGCAGGCAGGCGCGACTGGTTATTACAGCAGATGGGTATTACGCAATATCGTTTACATCGCCCACGGGTGCTCCGGGGGGAGGTGGCTGTTCGTCTGCGCGCGGAAACCCGGCTGGTGATTGTCACCTCAGAGACACTCTCTCTGACACCTGCATTTATGCAGGACGTGTTGCGTACTCTGGACCTTAATGAACATCAGTTATTAATACTGACAGAGCGGCAACTTTCTATGCTGCCGGCGCCGGTGCCTTGTGCCCTGTGGCTTCTGGGGGTTCCGGCCGAAAAACAGTATGCCGGGGTGCAACTGACCACGCCGCCACTGGCAGAACTTATTGATAACAGCGAAGCGAAACGTAACCTGTGGCAACAGATAATAACTTATGACAGTCATTTCTTTTCTCGCGCCTGAAGATCAGGCGCTGGCGCTGGCGCTGGCGATAGAGCAGCGCAGCCACGCCTTTCCCTGGTCGGCTGAAACCTTTGCCGGCAATCACGGTGAGCGTTACCTCAATCTGCGGGTGGACGCCGACGGAAAAATGGCAGGATTTGCCATTACTCAGATAGTCCTCGACGAAGCTTCGCTATTTAATATTGCGGTCGACCCGCAATTCCAGCGTCGGGGGTTCGGAAAACAACTGCTCGAACATCTGGTGGCCTTGCTGACAGAGCGCGGTGTACTGACCCTGTGGCTGGAAGTTCGTGAGTCCAATGCCGCCGCGATTGCGCTCTATGAACAGATGGGATTTAACCAGGTCTCCCGCCGGGCGCGTTACTATCCGACGGCGACCGGTCGTGAAGATGCTCTTCTCATGGCGCTGGTCTTGTAATCAGCACCCAATTTCGCGGAGATTTCATGCTTAATACTCTGGATTGCATCATTTTCGATGCCGATGAAACACTGTTTGCTTTTGATGCCTTTCAGGGGTTACAGAAGATGTTTCAGGCTTATGATGTTGTTTTTTCTGCAGATGACTATCAGGCTTATCAGGCGGTCAATAAACCCCTCTGGGTCGATTATCAGGACGGAAAAATCACTGCGGCTCAGTTGCAGACCCGCCGTTTTATTCCCTGGGCCACCCGTCTGAATGTGTCTGCGGAAACGCTGAACCATAACTTCCTGCTGGCGATGGCGGAGATCTGTCAGCCACTGGAGGGGGCAGCGGCATTACTCGACAGCGTAAAAGGCAAGGTCCGGCTGGCTATCATCACCAACGGGTTCACGGCATTACAGCAGGCCCGTCTGCAGCGTACCGGATTCGGTGAGTATTTTGATGCGCTGGTCATTTCTGAGCAGGTCGGCGTAGCAAAACCGGATCCTGTGATTTTCGAACATACCCTGAAACTGTTAGGTAATCCGGCCCCGGAGCGGGTACTGATGGTCGGGGATACTCCGGAATCGGATATTCTGGGGGGCATCAAGGCCGGAATGAAAACCTGCTGGTTAGATCATGGCGTCCGGACTCTGCCGGACACGATCCACCCGACCTGGCAGGTACAGAACCTGGCCGGGTTGCAGCAGTTATTAACCGGCCGCGGCTGAGAACCGATGGCGGACGGTTACGACAGGCTGGCGTCCGCGTCGGAAAGCAGATGGCGATAAAAGGTCTGCGCCAGTGCTGACTGTTCGTTGGCCGGGGCCGCCAGGTAGATGTCGCAGGGTGGCAGGTCATCCAGCGGAAAGTGATAAAGCCCGTCCAGCGCGGGGTTACCGGCAATAAACGTCTGTGGCATGACGGTAAACCCCAGCCCCTGGCGCACGGCATTCAGTATCAGGTCATAGGACTCAATATCCGACTGCCGTGAATAGCTCAGTTCCTGCTGGCTTAGCCACTGACGAGCCAGCAGATAGTAGAAACAGCTTTCACCGAAGCTGAATAAGGTCAGCCCTGCGGCCTGAGCCTTAAACTGCTGCTGATCCGCCAGATGGGTGACCAGTGACAGGCTTTCCGGCGCGAAAAAATGGGTTTTCAGCGCCGGATGCTGAACCGGACCATCGACCAGAATCATATCCAGATCCCCGCGAAGTAATCTCTCCATCAGCGGTAATGACGAATCACAGCAAATATTAATCTGTACCTGAGGGTTCTGCTGCATAAAACGGATAACCGGTGCCTGTAAGCGGCCTTTCAGTGCCACGTCCAGCACCCCGAGCCGGAGTGTTCCCTGCAACAAGGCGTGGCGGAAAAAGGTCCGGCACTGCCGGCTCTGCTCCAGCAACTGCTGTGCCTGCGGATAAAAAGCCCGACCTTCCGGCGTCAGTGTCAGACGCTGTTTGTCACGGTTAACCAGGGGCACTTCCAGGCTGGCTTCCAGTTCTTTAATGCGGGTACTGACATTGGACGGAACACAGCACATCCGATCTGCCGCGGCCGCGATACTGCCTTCTTCCACCAGTGCGCAGAAAAAACTTAACTGATGCAGTTTTAATAGCATGCTGACTCCGTCATACACATAATCGCTATAAAACGCTGTGCCAGGCGGCCAGCGTGATGAATGAAAACAGGATACCGTAACTTTGCAGGGCATTGGCCAGTTCCGGTCTGAGCCCTGCCCGTTGTGCCATCATGGCGGCCGCAATCATCGGCGCCATGCCGGCCTGTAACAGTGACACACTGACAACCTGATGGCTGAGTGAGGAAAACCCGGTGGATAACAACCAGACCAGGGCCGGAGCGGCAATCAGTTTCCAGCAGGTCCCGGTGATCAGTGGGCCGAGCAACAGACGCGGAGGACGAAGCCGGATTTGTAAACCGGTGCTGAACAGCGCCAGTGGCGTCATCGTGGCCCCGATGGTGGCCAGCGGGGTCTGAAGTATTTCCGGCAGTCCGCCAAAAGGTTTGAGCGCGAGGCTGACGATAAGCGCGATAAACGGCGGGAAGGTCACAATTCGTGTGGCTACACTGCGCAGGCTGACTCCGCTTCCTGAGCAGAACGCCATCGTCACCACACCTGCCGTGGACAGAATAATAAAACTGCCTAACTGGTCGGCGATAACCGCTATTTTCAGCCCGTCAGCCCCGTAGTAGCCGGAGATCACCGGGAAACCCATAAAGGAGGTATTGCCGATACCGGCCACTAAGACCAGTACGCCACACACTTCCCGTGACCAGCCCGCGAAACGCCATGCCAGCAGGGCAACCGCCACAGCCCCCAGAAAGACCACCCACATACTCAGTACCGGAAACAGACCGGAGGTATCAATGCAGGTGTGCGGAATCAATGTCAGAATAACGCAGGGCAGTGCAATGGTGATAAGCCACCAGTTTACTGAAGGCACCAGTTGCTGAGGATAGCGTCCCGTACAGCGGACACCTGCGCCAATCAGCAGACAGAGGACCAGTAACATATTCATGGGCGTTCCTGTCATGATATTGCACGGTCGCGGGCGTTACCGCCAGGCGGGGAGAGGCACTCCCCGCGTGCGATTAGTGATAGTCGATATAGACGGTTTTACGTTTTACGTATAACTGATAGCCGTGTTCGCCATCGTCGCCCCCCAGACCGGAGAGTTTCCAGCCCGCATGGAAGCCGTTGATCTCCTCAGGCCCGTGACGGTTGATATACACTTCACCGTACTCCAGGGCGTCAGACAGGGTCAGTGCAACCGACAGATCCCGGGTATAGAGATAAGAGCTGAGCCCGTATTCAGAGTCATTGGCCTTTTCAATCACTTCCTCAGGCGTATCAAAGACGACCACCGGCAATATCGGACCAAAGACTTCTTCCCGCAGGATGCGCGCATTATCCGGCAGATCGGTGACGATGGCGGGAGCCACCCAGTTCCCTCCCTGCAGTTCAGGGTCGCGGGGTAATTCCGCCTGCCATATCACTTTGCCGCCTTCCTGCAGCGTTTCCTTCATCAGCGCTTCCACATGTTCTTTTTCCGGAACAGAGACTTTAGGGCCAACCGTTGTCGATTCTGCCATCGGATCACCCACCAACACGCCGGCGGCCGCTTTCAGCAGTGCCTGAATAAAAGCGTCATAAACCCCGCGCTGCACATAAGTTCGTTCGTTACAGATACAGACCTGACCGCAGTTTGACATCCGCGCATTCAGGGCATCGGTAGCGGCCCGCTCAATATCGGCATCGTTCATTACAATGAAGGGGGCTTTTCCTCCCAGTTCCAGTGATACCGGGATCACTTTCTCCGCGGCATTTTTCATTATCTGTTTACCGGCGCCGGTAGACCCGGTCATGGTAATCAGTGCAATGTCCGGATGTTTTACCAGCGCATCGCCAACGACGCGTCCGGTACCGCAGACCACATTGATGACACCCGCCGGGATCCCCGCCTTCTGACTCAGCGTGGCCAGGGCCAGGGCACTGAGGGGAGTCACCTCACTGGGTTTAACCACAATCGTGTTCCCGGCCACGATGGCAGGAGCGGTTTTACGGATAAACAGGGCGAGCGGGAAATTCCAGGGCGTAATCGCCCCGACCACTCCCAGAGGGACTTCACGGGTCACGGAGTGTTGTCCCGGGGCGCTGGCGGCAAGGACTTCACCCTGATTTCGCCAGGCAAAGCTTGCCGAGTAACGCAACATGGTGAGTGCCATCTCCACTTCACCGCGGGCTTCACTCAATGGTTTACCTTGTTCGGTCACCAGCAGATGAGCCAGTGCTTCAGCATGTTCTTTAACCTGCTCAATCCATGCCCCGAGGAAGGCTGCGCGCTCCGGCTGGGGTTTTTTAGCCCAATGCTTCCGGGCTGTCGCTGCCTGCCTGACGGCCTGGTCGACGGTTGTTTTATCCCCGGTGGCGACCCGCGTAATGACTTTACCGGTCGACGGGTTAAGGACCTCATCGCTTTCAGACGCGGAAACCCACTGACCATTGATAAAATGCGAGGGCTGTTCAGGGAGCAGATGCTTAAACAGGTGAGTCATAGACACTCCTTAGCTTAGGGACAGAGATAAAAAGAAGACGTTAGTCTGCAAGCGGGGTGGGTTGCAGGATCTCAATCCAGTAGCCGTCAGGGTCTTTGATAAACGCGACGTATTTCATCCGGCCTTCAGATAATTTTTTGCGAAAAGGCACGGATAACTGCTCAAAGCGTTCACAGGCCTTGCGGACATCCGGCACGGTGACGCAGAGATGGCCAAACCCCTGCGGGTCACTGTTACCGTCGTGATAGCTGAATCCGGCGTCTTTTTCGGTACCGTGGTTCCAGGTCAGCTCAAGTACGCCTGGCTGGCTTAATACCCACTCTTTGAGAACCTCGTCATCCTGGGGAATTTCTGCAATGGGTCGGCGGACCAGGTAAACAATGGTAAATGCCGCCTCTTCAAAGCGTTCCTCATAGACCGGAACAAACCCGAGAACACGACTGTAAAAATCAATAGCGACCGGGAGGTCTTTCACGCGGATCATCGTATGATTGAATACATAGCCGGCGGCCAGCAGGTTATCGCCCGCATTGATCCGGTATTTATCAATTAAGTCAGATAATGGCATGGTCAATTCCCTCATCGTTGATGAATAACAGGGTGTTTATCAGTACCGACGCAGGAGTATTCCGGCTCTGCGCGGTCACCCCGGCGAGGGAGAGAAGGCACGGCGAACACCGTTTTGCGGTTCCCGCAAAGCGATGCGTTTCCTTCCTTCCCCGTGGCTGATGAGATAAGCCTGGCAGATAACCGGAGTGCACGGTATTAACTTTTTTAGCAAAAAGTTATTCACTTTTAGTGAAGTAAGGTGAAGCAGGCCGTTTAGCAGGGGACTGCAGACGGATAGCAAGCGCCGGGCGAGGGTGCCGGAGATAAGTGCAGGCAGCGGCGGTGAGAGAAACAGACTCAGCCGGCTAAGGGCCGTCCGGGGAGGTCAGAGTAAGAGAAGACTGAAGACTGGGATGGGGTATGTGCAGGCAGCGGCGGTGAGAGAAACAGACTCAGCCGGCTAAGGGCCGTCCGCGAAGGTCAGAGTAAGACAAGGCTGAAGACTGTGGTGGGGTATGTGCAGGCAGCGGCGGTGAGAGAAACAGACTCAGTCGGCTAAGGGCCGTCCGCGAAGGTCAGAGTAAGACAAGGCTGAAGACTGTGGTGGGGCTGGCTCAGGCAGCGCAGGGCAGACAAGTGACCGCCGCCGGAATCGTCCGGCGGCGGTCGGGGCGGCCGGTCAGCGACCGGCAGGGCGTTTTTTACGTGGCCGGTATCGCTGCGGCGTGGCCGGTTTTTTTGCTGCCGGACGCGCAGGTGCTGCGGGTTTCTCTGCATCCTCTTCCGGATCCTCCTGCGGGACGGGCTGGCTGGCCGTGAGCAGAAAGGGGGATTGCTGCCAGTGGGTCCGCCGGTTCCTGAGCAGTGTCTGGCTCAGCACCAGACCGATCGCCAGCGCCAGCAACAGCATCAGTCGCAGGATATTGGTGGTGTTATCCACCTGCCGGGATTCGGTCGCCAGCACGTGTGTGTCCAGAGTGATGCGCAGAAAACCCAGTGGCCCGTTTTTTCCGATGACGGGCTGGACCAGCTGGTGGCTGAAATAACTGCCGGCCCGCTGGCCATCGAGTGCCAGCCGGTCACGCACGGTAATATTCTCCCCGCTTTCTGCGATGACGGCCCCGGTCGTGTCATAGAGTGAGGCATCCAGAATACGGCTTCGGGTGGTCAGCTGTTTTAAAATGGCATCGATACGCGCCTGGTGTTCATTGCTGTCATCCATTAGCGGTTCGAGACTAAAAGCGACCTGCCGGGCAAGGGTCTGAGCCAGTTCCTCCGCCTGGGTTGACTGAACTTTCTGGTGATTCTGACTAAACCAGGAGGCTCCCTGCATCAGTAATACCAGTAATGCCAGACAGACCAGCGTAATGACAGTCCGGTGCAGTTTGATCTTCATTTTTTGCTGTGCCATGGGCGGCGGATCTCATTCCTGAGGTGAATATTCGAGATGACTTATGGTTTATGTTGCCAGAATAGCTGCACTCGGGGTAGCCTCTTGCGTGGTTTTGTTGTCCCCCTACAGGAGTTCTGATGCCGAACCGTCTTACCTGGTGCGATCTGCCTGCGGATGTTGCGCAATGGCCGGGTCTGCCTTTATCTCTGAGTGGTGATGAAGTGATGCCACTGGATTATCGTGCCGGGAGTACCGGCTGGTTACTTTACGGACAGGGGCTGGATAAACAGCGACTGACCGATTATCAGCACCGTTTAGGGGCTGCGATGGTTATCGTCAGTGGCTGGTCTGTTGACGATGTTCAGGTCATCCGGCTTGCCGGTTCGCTGACACCAAGAGCCAGTAAACTGGCCCATGACAGCGGACTGGATGTCGTTCCTTTAGGTAACCTCCCGCATCTGAAAACCCCCGGGTTACTGGTAATGGATATGGATTCCACCGCGATAGAGATCGAATGTATCGATGAAATCGCCAGACTGGCAGGGTGTGGCGAACAGGTCGCGGAAGTCACAGAACGCGCGATGCGCGGAGAACTGGATTTTGAAGAAAGCCTGCGCCAGCGGGTGGCCGCCCTGAAAGATGCCGATGCCGGTATCCTCAGACAGGTGCGTGATGAGTTGCCGCTGATGCCGGGATTACGTTATCTGGTGCGTGAATTGCAGAAGTATGACTGGAAGGTGGCGATAGCGTCCGGCGGTTTTACCTTCTTTGCCGATTACCTGCGCGATGAACTGGACCTGGTGGCTGTTGCTGCCAACGAACTGGAAATCTTTGACGGGCGTCTGACAGGTAAGGTCATTGGTCAGGTCGTGGATGCGAAATATAAAGCCGTGACGCTGGAAAAACTGGCCGCACGTTTTGAGATCCCGCCACAGCAGACGGTGGCGATCGGTGACGGTGCAAACGACCTGGTGATGATGAAAGCCGCCGGGTTAGGCATTGCGTACCATGCCAAGCCGAAGGTGAATGAAAAGGCGCGGGTCAGCATCCGTAATGCATCCCTGCTCGGGGTGCTGTGTATTCTGAGTGGTAGTTTGATCCACGAACAGCGATAAGCTGAGGAGTAGTTTTGGCCAAAGCGGCAAAACGTGCCTATGTCTGTAATGAATGTGGCGCTGATTATCCCCGCTGGCAGGGGCAATGCAGTGCCTGTCAGGCATGGAATAGTATTACCGAGGTGCGTATCGCCTCTACCCCTGCGGCTGCCCGCAGTGAGCGGTTATCCGGTTACGCCGGCAGCGCCGGAGTGTCTAAGGTACAGAAGCTTTCAGAAATCAGTCTGGAGGCCTTGCCACGCTTCTCCACCGGGTTTATCGAGTTCGACCGGGTATTAGGCGGCGGCGTGGTGCCCGGCAGCGCAATTTTGATCGGCGGCAGCCCGGGCGCCGGAAAATCCACATTACTGCTACAGACGCTTTGCAAGTTGTCAGAGCAGATGAAGACGTTGTATGTGACCGGTGAAGAGTCCCTGCAGCAGGTAGCGATGCGTGCTCACCGGCTGGGATTACCGACCGAAAACCTGAATATGCTGTCGGAAACCAGTATTGAGCAAATCTGCCAGATTGCCGGCGAAGAGAAACCCGGCCTGATGGTGATCGATTCTATCCAGGTGATGCATATGGCGGATGTTCAGTCATCCCCCGGCAGCGTCGCGCAGGTCAGAGAAACGGCCGCGTATCTGACCCGTTTTGCCAAACTGCAAGGCGTGGCCATCATTATGGTCGGGCATGTGACTAAAGATGGCTCACTGGCCGGCCCGAAGGTACTTGAACACTGTATCGACTGTTCGGTATTACTGGATGGTGATGCGGATTCCCGCTTCCGGACCTTACGCAGTCATAAAAACCGTTTCGGTGCGGTGAATGAACTGGGTGTATTCGCGATGACCGGGCAAGGGATGCGTGAGGTGAGTAATCCTTCCGCCATCTTCCTGTCCCGCGGTGAGGAAGTGACCTCCGGAAGTTCAATCGTCGTAGTCCGCGAAGGGACGCGTCCTTTGCTGGTCGAAATTCAGGCGCTGGTAGACCACTCGATGATGGGGAACCCGCGACGGGTGGCTGTGGGTCTGGAACAGAACCGGCTGGCGATTTTACTGGCGGTGCTTCACCGGCATGGTGGCCTGCAAATGGCCGACCAGGACGTATTTGTCAATGTGGTCGGCGGGGTGAAAGTGACCGAAACCAGTGCTGACCTGGCGTTATTGCTGGCGCTGGTTTCCAGCCTGCGCGATCGTCCGTTGCCTCAGGATCTGGTTATCTTTGGTGAGGTCGGGCTGGCCGGTGAGATCCGCCCTGTCCCTGGCGGCCAGGAAAGGATCAGTGAAGCCGCCAAGCATGGCTTCCGGCGAGCGATCGTTCCGGCGGCCAATGTTCCGAAGAAGCCGCCGGAAGGGATGAAAGTCTATAGTGTGAAAAAACTGGCTGATGCGCTGGATATCTTCGACGAACTGGCCTGAGGCCGGACAGACAGCGGACTTTTTTCAGGCTCAATTGCAGTATTCAGTGTTGCAGTTAAGCCTGCAGCGCCAGTCCCCGGAGCAGAGTGACAGATACGCTCTGCCTGCGAATAGTTAAGAGGCACTGAATGTCGACTTACGATTATTTAAAAACGGCAATCCGCCAGCAGGGGCATACACTGCAACAAGTGGCCGATGCCTGTGATATGACCAAGGGCTACCTCAGTCAGCTGATTAATGCAAAAATTAACAGCCCGAGTGCCCGTAAACTGGAAGCCTTACACCGTTTTCTTGGCCTGGAATTTCCCCGCCGGGAAAAGACGGTCGGGGTGGTTTTTGGTAAGTTTTATCCGCTACACACCGGTCATATCTATCTTATCCAGCGTGCCTGCAGCCAGGTCGATGAGTTGCACATCATCATGGGGCACGATGACCCGCGGGATCGTCTGCTGTTTGAAAACAGTGCCATGTCAGAACAGCCGACCACCAGCGATCGCCTGCGCTGGCTGCTTCAGACCTTTAAATATCAGAAAAATATCCGGATTCATTCCTTTAACGAAGAAGGAATGGAACCGTACCCCCATGGCTGGGATGTCTGGAGCCGCGGGATGACCAACTTTATGTCGGAACACGGGATTACCCCGGACCGGGTATATACCAGTGAAGCGGCCGATGCGCCGATGTTTGAGAAGTATCTGTCGATACAATCAGTCCTGGTGGATCCCGATCGTTCTTTTATGAATATCAGTGGTAAGCAAATCCGTCAGGATCCTTTCCGCTACTGGGAATATATTCCTACCGAAGTGAAGCCATTCTTTGTGCGTAAGGTGGCGTTACTGGGCGGTGAATCCAGCGGTAAGTCGACGCTGGTGAATAAGCTGGCGAATATCTTCAATACCACCAGTGCATGGGAATACGGGCGTGATTATGTCTTCTCACATCTGGGGGGCGATGAGATTGCGCTGCAATATTCAGATTACGATAAGATTGCCCTCGGTCAGGCACAATATATTGATTTTGCTGTAAAATATGCAAACAAGGTCGCCTTTATTGATACGGATTTCGTGACCACTCAGGCTTTCTGTCTTAAATATGAAGGGCGACGACATCCCTTTGTGCAGGCGATGATCGATGAATACCGCTTCGATTTGGTGATCGTGCTCGAAAATAATGTGCCCTGGGTCGCTGATGGTTTACGTAGCCTGGGGAGTTCGGTGGATCGCCGTGAGTTTCAGGGTCTGTTACTGGATATGCTGGCAGAGAATAATATCGATTATGTCCGGGTCGAGGAAGATGATTATGACTCACGTTTTCTTCGTTGTATCGAGCTGGTGAAGCATATGCTGGAGCATCCGGCAGAACAGCCCCCGGTCATTCGTAAACCCTGAAGGGCAGGGGGGGGGGCGCCTTTTTCGCCTGCTTAACGAGGTCGAATTAAGAGATAAAGGATAATCCCGTTGGGTGCGTTTGAACTCAGTCATCATCACGTTCTCCGGATTTACGTCCGGAACGTGTCAACCCTCTTCAGGACGGGTCATGCCCGTAAAAAAAGCCACCGGCATTCACCGGTGGCTTTTTTACAGGAATAACCGGTAATTACTTGGTCATACGCTTGTACTTGATACGTTTTGGTTCCAGTGCATCGGCACCCAGGGTACGTTTTTTGTACTCTTCATATTCGGTGAAGTTACCTTCAAAGAAGGCAACATTCCCTTCATCCTGATAATCCAGAATATGAGTTGCAATACGGTCAAGGAACCAACGGTCGTGGGAAATAACCATCGCGCAGCCCGGGAATTCGAGCAGCGCATTTTCCAGCGCACGCAGGGTTTCCACGTCCAGGTCGTTGGTCGGTTCATCCAGCAGCAACAGGTTACCGCCGACCTGCAGCAGTTTTGCCAGGTGCAGACGGCCACGTTCACCACCGGACAGTTCGCCTACGCGTTTGCCCTGATCGGTGCCTTTGAAGTTAAAGCGGCCAACGTAGGCACGGCTTGGCATTTCAAAGTTGCCGATCTTCATAATGTCCTGACCCCCGGACACTTCTTCCCAGACGGTCTTACTGTTATCCATGGCATCACGGAACTGATCCACCGAGGCCAGTTTCACCGTCTCGCCCAGGGTCACAGAGCCGGAATCCGGTTGCTCCTGGCCTGAAAGCATACGGAACAGTGTCGATTTACCGGCACCGTTAGGACCGATGATCCCGACAATGGCTCCTTTTGGTACAGAGAAAGAGAGATCGTCGATCAATACGCGGTCGCCGTAGCTTTTCGTCAGGTGTTCAACTTCGATCACCTTATCGCCCAGGCGAGCCCCTGGCGGGATAAACAGTTCGCTGGTTTCGTTACGTTTCTGATAATCGACGCTGTTCAGCTCTTCAAAACGGGCCAGACGCGCTTTGCCTTTAGACTGACGGCCTTTCGCTCCCTGACGCACCCATTCCAGCTCTTTCTCGATTGACTTACGGCGGGCGGCTTCAGATGAAGCCTCCTGGGCCAGACGCTGATCTTTCTGCTCAAGCCAGGAGGAGTAGTTACCTTCCCATGGGATCCCTTCACCGCGGTCCAGTTCGAGGATCCAGCCCGCCACATTGTCCAGGAAGTAACGGTCATGGGTAATCGCAACGACGGTACCTTCAAAGTCGTGCAGGAAGCGTTCCAGCCAGGCGACAGACTCTGCATCCAGGTGGTTCGTCGGTTCATCCAGCAACAGCATATCCGGCTTTTCTAACAGCAGACGGCACAGTGCAACACGACGACGTTCACCCCCGGAAAGGTTCGCAATTTTTGCATCCCAGTCCGGCAGACGCAGGGCATCCGCCGCACGTTCAAACTGGGTATTAATGTTGTGACCATCGTGCGCCTGGATGATCTCTTCCAGACGTCCCTGCTCGGCGGCCAGTTTATCAAAATCAGCCTCCGGCTCGGCGTAGAGCGCATAGACTTCGTCCAGACGTTTCAGGGCGCCGACAACTTCAGCCATCGCTTCTTCCACGGACTCACGTACCGTGTGTTCAGGATTCAGCTGAGGTTCCTGTGGCAGATAGCCGATTTTCAGGCCAGGCTGCGGGCGGGCTTCACCTTCAATGTCGGTATCAATCCCGGCCATGATACGTAACAGCGTTGATTTACCTGCACCGTTAAGACCGAGAACCCCGATTTTTGCGCCGGGGAAAAAACTCAGAGAGATATTTTTCAGTATGTGACGCTTCGGCGGGACGACTTTGCCCACGCGATGCATGCTGTAAACGAATTGAGCCACGGAAATGAGCCTCTTTTAATACATAGTGTTCATAGGAATTCAGGCGGCAAGTGTAGCCTTTTTCACGACATATTCACACCCACTGTCGCTGAATGTCCGCCATCAGATAGCCTGCTGACCCGTGGCACGGAAGAGTACAGCAGACAGCCCTCCGGCCGCAGAGCGGCCTTATAACGGGTCGGTACGCGGAGGGACGCGCGGCCGGAAAAGAGAGCAGCGCTGCACCGGTAAGGTGATGATCAGCAGACACAGCAGAATCAGTCCGATCCCGGCCCAGCCAGTGAAAGGCAGTCGTTCACCGACCAGAGTGACCGCGAGCAGTGCAGCCACGACCGGTTCCGTCAGAGTCAGGGTGGTGGCGGTACTGGCCCGGATGCGGGCCAGGCCATAGCCGTAGCAAAGGTAGCCAATAAACATCGGGACCAGCGCCATATAGGCCCCTACGGCAGTATTCATCCGGCTGTCAAGCAAAGGCGCCCCGGTGAACAGCAATACCGGCAGCAACAGCAGGGCACCGGCACCAAAGGTGGCTCCCATGGCTGCGCTGGCGCTGACCCCGTTTTGCATCATCCGCCGGGCGGACCAGGAATAGAGAGCATAAGTAAAACCGGCCACCAGTCCGAGCAGGATCCCGACCGCGATGTGCAGGCCATTACCTGCGGACGCCACATGGCTTTCTGCGAGACATAACAGCACCATTCCGGCGACGCCGGTCAGGGCACCGAGGGTCCACTGGCGGCTCAGTGGATGCTTATCAAACCCATATTCGATCAGGGCAGAAAGCAGAGGCGCTGAACCGATGGAGACGACCGTACCTGCCGCGACACCGGCATTGTGCATAGAGGTGTAAAAGGCCAGCGGATAGATACCCACAGCCAGAGCGCCAATCAGTAAATAGCGGAAGTTCCCGGCGATCCGCCGACGCTGACGCAGTACCGGACGTAATGCGATCAGGGCCTGCAGCAGCCCCCCGGTCCCCATGGCGACGGAACCAATCGCCAGCGGGCTGACACCGGTGGCGAAAGTGGCCGCGGTTCCGGTCGTGCCCCACAGAATCGCAGCCATCAGGACGGCCATTATCCCCGGCAGAGTGCGGGTATCGGACTGGCTCATAAGGCCTCCATTAAGGCTTTCGCCATCGATCCCGCCTGACGAACACAGTCACCGTTACCTTCCAGGCCGGCACGGGAGGCACTGCCCTCCAGCAGAAAAGCCAGATGGCGGGCCAGCAGACGACAGCGCTGCGGGTCTGAAACAAGCTGGCAAAGGTGGCTGTTCAGTATCGCCTCCACTTCCTCTTTATGCTGGCGGATAGCCTGCCGGCCGGGCGCGCCGGCGGGCAGTTCGGCGGCTGCGTTCAGTAGTCCACAGCCGCGGAACCCGGCCTCATAAGCCACCCCGGCATGATCCGCATACGCGTCAAACACCGCCATCACGCCCTCCCGCGGGTTAGTGACCCGCGCCGCCCTTTTCTGATAGAGATCCAGCCACTCCTGATGCCGCACCGTCAGATAGACGGCAATCAGTTCGTCTTTTGAACTGAAATTGTTATACAGACTTTTTTTCGCTACCCCGGCTCGTTTTACGATGGCATCAATCCCGGTAGCGGTGATCCCGTAGTTATAAAACAGCACACGGGCCGCATTGATCAGTTTGTCATGGGCGGAAATTTTGTCGCGCTGTATCGCAGTCATGGCAATGCTCTCGGATTAAGTAGGTAGACCAGTATACTTACTTTTTCTCCCGGATCGAGATCGGTCAGAAAAAAAACGGCAGCAGAACACCCTTGCGGTATTCAGAGAGTTCCGGAAATGGCGGGGCGACCAACACCGGCCACGTCAGGGGAACGTACCGGGGAGATTCCCCGTTATAGTGAGTGCGACACGTGCTATAACTAAAGATGACCCGGCCAGCCCGGCGATAAATTCCCCCTGTATCCCGCAGATTTGTTCAGTATGATTGCCCTTCGTGGAGAATTATTCTGTGAGTCAGTCCGGGTAAATTTTCAGCCAGCCATAGCAAGTCAGGGGGCAACCCGTTAGCATGGAAGACTGCCAGTGATACGGTATTCAACGCCAGGCGACAAGAGGAGAGAAGTGTGATTAAGTGGAAGAACTGGGTATTAGGTCTCTGTCTGACGGGAATTGCAGGGATAAGTCAGGCCGATTCCTTAGATCAGCAGCGCCTGCGTTATCAGCAAATCAAACAAGCCTGGGATAATAATCAGATGGACACGGTTGATCAGTTGCTGCCGTCGCTGAAGGATTATCCGCTTTATCCGTACCTTGAATACCGCCTGATCTCTCAGGATCTCGATCAGGAAACCCCGCTGGCGGTGACCAACTTTATTAACCAGTACCCGACTTTGCCTTCTTCTTATAGCCTGAAAGGCCGCTTTATCAATGAGCTTGCCCGCCGTCAGGACTGGCAGGGGATCATCAGTTTCAGTCCGAATCCGCCAGGCCCGGTACAGGCGCGGTGTAACTGGTATTACGCCAACTGGGCGACCGGTAAACAAGCTATCGCCTGGGAAGGTGCTAAGAAACTGTGGATGACGGGGGCTAATCTGCCTTCAAGCTGTGATGCTTTGTTCACGGCATGGCAATCCTCCACCACATTCTCCCCGCAGTCCGTGCTGCTACGGATTGAATTAGCCTTTAATGACGGTAATGATGCATTGGTAAGAAAGTTAATTGCCATGCTGCCAGCCGATTACGGCACTCTGGCCGGGGCGCTTGGCGCGCTGCAACAGAACCCTCAGGGATTAAGCCTGTTTGCCGGTGCCGTGTCGCCCACCGATTTCAGCCGTGAAATTACCCGCATCGCGTTTGCCAGGCTGGCCCGGCAGGATGCGGATAATGCGAGAGCGATGATCCCTGTGCTGGCTTCTGAACAGAAAATGAGTGATGAGGAAGTCCAGCATCTGAAGGAGGATGTCGCCTGGCAATATATGGGCACCGATATCACCTCAGAACAACTGCGCTGGCGTGACAACGTGGTGATGGATAGTGATTCGACCGCTCTGATCGAGCGCCGGGTCAGACAGGCGATTTCAGATGATGACCACCGGGGGCTGAATACCTGGATTGCCCGGTTACCGGTAGAAGCGAAACAGAAAGATGAATGGCAGTACTGGCAGGCAGAATTACTGCTGGAGCAAGGGCATAAGCCGGAAGCGCAGCAGATTTTACGTGATCTGATGCAGCAACGCGGGTTTTATCCGATGGTCGCTGCTCAGAAACTGGGCGTACCTTACCATTTAACGATAGATCCGGCCCCGGCCCCGACGACCGCCATCACTCAGGGGGCCGAAATTGCCCGGGTCAGAGAACTGATGTACTGGGGGATGGATAACCTGGCCCGCAGTGAATGGGTAAACCTTATCCGCAGCAAACCCCGCACTGAGCAGCAAATGCTGGCACGCTACGCAGACGAACAGGACTGGTGGGATCTGAGTGTTCAGGCGACCATTACTGCAAAAATGTGGGACAGCCTGAAAGAGCGGTTCCCGCTCGCCTGGCAGCAATACTACCAGCAGTACGCTGCAGGCAAAGCGATCCCTGTAAGCTACGCCATGGCGATTTCCCGTCAGGAAAGTGCCTGGAACCCGAAAATCCGCTCCCCCGTCGGCGCCAGTGGTTTAATGCAGGTCATGCCGGGAACGGCGGCACATACCGTGAAAATGTTCCCGGTCAGCGATTACGTGAACAGCAGTCAGTTGCTCGACCCGCAGATGAATATTCAGATCGGGATGCAGTACCTGGATTATGTCTATCGTCAGTTCGACCAGAATCGTATCTTTGCATCTGCCGCCTACAATGCAGGGCCCGGGCGGGTACGTAAATGGCTGACAGTCAGTGCCGGTAAGCTGGATGCCGTAGGCTTCATCGAAACCATCCCGTTTGCTGAAACACGTAACTACGTGAAAAACGTGCTGGCTTATGATGCCTATTACCGTTATTTCCTGGGCCAGCCTGATCAGATAATCCAGGACCCGGAGTGGAATCGTCGCTACTGAGTGTGCTATGCTTCCGTACTCTTCAACGAGTACGGAAGTCTCCTATGCTGCCTGATGCACCTGCGGACGAAAATTTTGAAGTTAACTGGTCACGTTATGTGATGCTGCTGCAACAGGCAGTGCATGATAAGCAAGCAGAAACTCTGCTCCGGTTAATGATGACCCCGGACGAGCGTGAGGCATTAGCCACACGTTTGCGGATAATTGAAGAGCTGATGCGGGGTGAACTGAGCCAGCGGCAGCTAAAAGATCAGCTGGGGGTGGGTATTGCTACCATTACCCGTGGCTCGAACAGTCTGAAAGAGTCGCCGGCGGAACTGCGTCAGTGGCTCGAAACCCTGCTACCGAAACTCTGAGTGTTATGGCAGCGTCGCCTGCTGATAAAGCGGATGCTGCATCGAACACAGCGCCAGTAACAGTGCCTGATGATATACCGACGTGCGTGTCAGCAGGCCGTCAGTGATAACACTGATGGCGCCTCCCTTTTGCTTAATATTCTCAATACCGGTCAGTCCGGCCATGACATGTCCCAGTTCCTGTCCCTGACGGAGCGCATCCATAATCGTGGACGGCAGGGGTAAACTGGCCGAGCGGGATTCCGCCCGGGTGGCAGAGTTTTCGATAACAATCCAGCCAAACGTCTGATTTTCATCAATACCGGCTTCTATCGCGACCCAGAAATCAGCCTCCGGATGCTGCTGACGCGCATTGAATACCCTCTGGCGTGCCCCCGTCAGGGTTTCCTGACTACTCATTGGCTGATCTGCTACACCACTCTCAGTTTCTGCCCCCGATATGTGGCACTGATCAGGGCCGAAAACGTCAGCGAAGGCCCCGGTAATGGCTTTGATTTTTGCCGGGTTGCGGGTAGCGGCGACAACATGGTACATAATGGTTAACTCACTTCGGGCAGTGGCTGGATCTGCCTCAGTATAATGGATAGGTAACATGCTACAAGTCTTTCTGGTTCGTCATGGTGAAACACAATGGAATGCCGAACGCCGCCTGCAGGGACAGAGTGATAGCCCTTTAACCGCTCTGGGAGAGCAGCAGGCCAGGCAGGTCGGAGAGCGTCTGAAATCGTACGGGATCACCCATATCATCAGCAGTGATCTGGGACGTACGCAGCAAACCGCAGCTATCATCGCGGAGTGTATCGGGTGTTCAGTACAATCAGATCCTCGCCTCAGGGAATTAAATATGGGGGTGCTGGAAACCCGTATTCTGAGCGGACTGACCACAGAAGAAGAAGGCTGGCGACAGTCGCTGGTGGACGGAACCTGTGAGGGGCGTATCCCGCAGGGGGAGAGTATGTCTGAAGTCGCCAGCAGAATGCGACAGGCGCTGGATGCCTGCCGGGAATTGCCTGCCGGAAGCCGCCCTTTACTGGTCAGCCACGGTATGGCGCTGGGCACGCTGATTAATACGTTACTTGGCCTGCCAGCCTGGGCCGAAAGACGCCTCAGGCTGAGAAACTGTTCTTTGTCGCGGGTCGATTTTCAGCACAGTCCCTGGCTGGCAGACGGCTGGATCGTGGAAACGGCAGGGGATGTGGCACATCTCGGAATGGTCACTGAGAATGCCAGTCAGTAGACGTCGGGATTTCATCACGACCCAGCGGTACAGTGCGCGGAATCGCTGAGAAATCCCGGAAGTTTAGCGGCTATGATCACCCTGATTGCGAATAGGAATGAGATATTCGCAATGCACTTCCACGTTGACCTCCCGGCTCAGTTTGCCGCCACGCGTAAAGAAGCGTTCGATATCCTGTCCGGCACGACGGGTCAGACCGAGGGTTGGCATACAGGTACTGTAGAGCACCAGGATGAACTCCTGCAGTTTTTCCTTTGGCCCTTTATAAGTAAACTGCACATAATCGCCGCCCTCAAGCGTGATTTTTTGTGCCGTTTGCAGATTACGGGCTGAGTCGTCGTCCGGGACCGCGGTGGTATACAGAATCTCCTGCTCGTCTTCTTTATCGATGCTGGAGCGGACCTGATGCAAGCCATAAAGAATGCGCGGAGCGGATTCGGTATCATGCAGAAACTGACGCCAGAAGTGGCTGCGCATTTCCGCCCTGTAGACAGAGATTTGTTCCAGTGTGCAGCTATAACTTTGCGTCTGGCCCAGCAGAGAGGTTTCCGGCAGAGTGACAAAAGTCGCCTGAGGCATGG
Source organism: Tatumella terrea (assembly GCF_039523755.1). NCBI lineage: Bacteria > Pseudomonadati > Pseudomonadota > Gammaproteobacteria > Enterobacterales > Erwiniaceae > Tatumella > Tatumella terrea. Next base: position 302,648 of record NZ_BAAAFX010000002.1, read on the forward strand.
AGAATTCCCCCATCCGGATAGGCGGGCGCAGACCATAAGAGTTCCAGTCAGATGCCCGCCGATATCCTGCCGGCGTCTGGTTGAACTGCTTTTTAAACGCCCGGGTGAATGTCTGCTGAGAATCAAAACGGTATTGCAAAGCGATGTCCAGAATAGGACGACTGGTTAGCCTTAGTGCGACAGCTGCCTTAGAGAGACGTCTTGCCCGGATATAGGCGCCGATAGCATGCCCCGTTACATTTTTAAACATCCGCTGTAAATGCCACTTTGAGTATCCGGCCTTGAACGCAACATTATCCAGAGATAAGGGTTGGTCCAGATGGCTCTCCAGCCAGACAAGCAAATCGCGAATGATACCAGCTTGGTCCATATTACATCCTCACAGTCCTGGTTGGCACAAAAAGTAAGCAACCTACGCCAAACTAAGAATAGCATTAAATGCAAAAAAAACAGGGGCGGCGCACCGGTACCGTTTCCTGTTGTTACAATAATTCAGTGCTACAAAAGGAACACTTGAAGATATCAATAGTAACCTTATATTGATTATTCAGTAATCACCTAATAACGGGTACCTTAATGAAAATCAAAAAACTCCAGTATTTTGCCAACAAATTCCTCGCCGCTGGCTGCATTTTCTGTGCTTTTCAGGGAGTCGTTCATGCGGAAGAAATCGGTTCTGTTGACACAGTTTTCAAACTGTTAGGCCCTGACCACAAGATTGTAATCGAAGCGTTTGATGATCCAGATGTTAAAAATGTTACATGTTATATCAGCAGGGCGAAAACCGGTGGTATCAAAGGCGGTCTGGGATTGGCAGAAGATACCTCCGATGCTGCTATCTCCTGTCAGCAGGTAGGGCCGGTCGAATTATCCGACACTATTCAACCCGGAAAGTCAGATGTCGTGTTTAAAAAACGCACTTCTCTGATTTTCAAGAGCCTGCAGGTTGTACGTTTTTACGATAAAAAGAGAAATACACTGGTTTACATGAGCTATTCAGACAAGCTGGTTAACGGCTCGCCGAAAAATGCGATTAGCGCGGTTCCGATTATGCCCTGGCATTAAGAGGTCATAAAAAAGGGCCTGACAGCATCACTGTCAGGCCCTCAGAAAGCCGGTTTCCGCGGATTAATGCTCTTCTAACTCACCGCAAAAACGATAGCCTTCACCATGAATGGTGGCGATGATTTCCGGGGTATCCGCATTTGATTCAAAATGTTTGCGGATTCGACGAATAGTCACATCGACCGTCCGGTCATGAGGTTTCAGATCACGGCCCGTCATTTTTTTCAGCAAGTCGGCGCGGGTCTGAATTTTGCCCGGGTTCTCACAGAAATGCAGCATCGCGCGGAATTCGCTACGCGGCAGCTTGTACTGCTCACCCTGAGGGCTAATCAGTGAACGGCTATTGATATCCAGCGTCCAGCCATTAAACTGATAGTTTTCTACATGCTTACGCTCTTCGGTGCTCACGGCCAGGTTCATGGTACGTGACAGAAGGTTGCGGGCACGGATCGTCAGCTCACGCGGGTTAAACGGTTTGGTGATATAATCATCCGCACCGATTTCCAGACCCAGAATTTTGTCGACTTCGTTGTCACGTCCGGTCAGGAACATCAGCGCAACACTGGCTTGCTCCCGTAATTCACGTGCCAGCAGCAGTCCGTTTTTACCTGGCAGGTTGATATCCATAATCACCAGGTTGACATCGTTGTCAGTCAAAAGCTGGTGCATTTCGGCACCATCAGTCGCCTCGAATACAACGTATCCTTCAGCTTCAAAAATACTTTTCAGGGTATTTCGGGTTACGAGCTCGTCTTCGACGATAAGAATTTGCGGGGTCTGCATGTTTTGCTACCTAAAATTTGCCATCAAAATTGATACAAGGCATACAGTGCTGATGTCTGAGATATCGGTTAACGTATTATGAGTCTGCATTGCCAATTTACGACGTTTTGTTCTTGATGCAGCACAGAATAACGCTAACGGCGGGTTCAGCTTAAACACAATCTGTCTGTATGCGCCGAAACGGGTCTTTCTCTGTTTTCATCCTAACCGCTTTAACAGCCAGCTAACAGCACCAACAACATTCAGGAAGCAAATAAAAACGCTTCGTTGACTTATATCAAAACTGAGTGTAGCACGTTAACACTTGTGTGAAAAATATCTCTTTTTTATCTCTCATAGGATAAATCGCTAAATAATTCACATACCGGCGGGGTCTGACGGGTATTTCGGGGATTTTTACATATAACTTATTGTAATTAAATAGTAAAAATGAATTTAACTTCGCTTATTCTCTGTCAGGCATGAATTCTGCCCCGCCAGCCGGTTAAAATAGACCGTTATCTGGCGCATAAAGTCTTCAGGCTTGTCCCGTCTATACCCATCGATAAGGTAATGAAATGTCCTTTCCTGTTATTTTAGTCTCACCGGCCAGACCCGAAAATGTGGGGGCTGCGGCCCGCGCGATGAAAACCATGGGGTTTAGCGAATTACGCATTGTGAACAGCGACGTCTGGCAGGACCCTGCGGCTTACCGCGTGGCACATGGTGCGACGGAGATCCTTGATAATGTTCGTCCGTTTCCGGATCTTGCGTCTGCGCTGGCCGACGTGGACTTCTCCGTGGCAACCACCGCCCGCAGCAGAGCAAAATTTCGCTATTACGCCACCCCGCAGCAGGCAGAAGTCTTACTGAAAGAGAAGCAGCAATGGGCAAGGCGTCTGGCCCTGATTTTCGGTTGTGAAGAGAGTGGCCTGACCAATGATGAACTGGCTCTGGCCGATCTGCTGACCGGTATTCCTATGGCCGTGGACTATCCCTCCCTCAACCTCGGGCAGGCAGTCATGGTACTTTGTTATCAGTTCTCCTCCCTGATGCAGGTTTCTGCGCCCCGTCATGCAACGGCGGACCCTCAGCAGTTACAGGCACTGCGTGCGCGTCTTCATCAATTGCTGGAACGTCTGGATGTCAGTGATGACCTGAAAATGACAGACTGGCTGGATCAGCGACTGGGATTGCTGGAACAAAGAGACAGTGCAATGTTACATCGCTTGCTGCACGATATCGAAAAAAAACTGACAGAGTAAATGGCTGTTTAACTTCCTTTTAGCAGCGGCTGATGTTGTCATCTGGCGGCAGAGTTTACGGATCGTACGGAATTTTACTGAATGTGCCGAGCATTAAAGTGCCGGGGAAAAGCGGTGAATATGATAAATTTATTGACTTAGAGGGCAGTTTGTTTTACTTCTGAAAGCAGACAGATTAAAAGCAAAGCAGACAGAAAATACATGCGTAACTACAGCCTGAACATTACTATTATTACCATCACCATTACCACAGGTAACGGTGCGGGCTGACGCATAACAGGAAAAAATGAAAAAGCCCGCACCCCATCAGGTGCGGGCTTTTTTTTGGCGTAAATTCAGGAGTTAGTGAATCATGCGAGTGTTGAAATTTGGCGGAACCTCCGTTGCCAATGCCGAGCGGTTTATGCGCGTTGTCGACATACTGGAAAATAATGCAAAACAGGAGCAGGTTGCGACAGTTCTCTCTGCACCGGCCAGAATTACTAACCACTTAGTCGCGTTAATAGAGAAGACGATTTCCGGGCAGGATGCGTCCGCCAATCTGCAGGATGCCCGACACATTTTTGACACTCTGCTGAAAGAGTTATCGGTGGCACAGCCGGGGTTCGATCTGGCAGCACTCACACAATTCCTTGAAACTGAATTTGCCCGTTTACAGCACGTTATCCACGGGATTACCTTACTGGGACAATGCCCGGACAGCGTCAATGCTGCGGTCATCTGTACCGGTGAAAAACTCTCGATTGCCATTATGCAGGCGTTATTACAGGCCCGGGGCCATCGTGTTACGGTGATTGATCCGGTTGAAAAGTTACTGGCCATCGGTGGTTACCTTGAATCCACGGTGGATATTACCGAATCCACCCGCCGTATTGCTGCCAGCCAAATCCCGACGGATCACTTTATTCTGATGGCGGGCTTCACCGCCGGTAACGAACAGGGTGAACTGGTCGTGCTGGGACGCAATGGTTCTGATTATTCTGCGGCGGTGCTGGCTGCGTGTTTGCGGGCAGACTGTTGTGAAATCTGGACAGATGTCGACGGGGTCTATACCTGTGATCCGCGTCAGGTACCGGATGCCAGATTACTGACCTCGATGTCGTACCAGGAAGCGATGGAACTCTCCTACTTTGGTGCTAAAGTGCTTCACCCCCGGACCATCACCCCTATCGCCCGTTTCCAGATCCCCTGCATTATTAAAAACACCGCCAACCCTTCCGCCCCGGGCACCCTGATTTCGGGAAATGCCGGGGATGACAACACACCGGTCAAAGGGATCACTAACCTGAATAATATGGCGATGTTTAATGTCTCCGGTCCCGGAATGAAAGGGATGGTGGGTATGGCCGCCCGGGTGTTTGCGGTCATGTCCCGTAAAGGGATCTCGGTGGTTTTAATTACCCAATCGTCCTCTGAATACAGTATCAGTTTTTGTGTTCCTCAAAACGAGATGCTGGCGGCCCGCCGGGCGCTGGAAGATGAGTTCTATCTGGAACTGAAAGACGGGCTATTAGAGCCGCTGGACGTTATCGAAAAACTGGCCATCATCTCGGTGGTCGGCGATGGAATGCGCACGCTGCGTGGGATCTCCGCCAGGTTCTTTGCCGCACTGGCGCGGGCTAACATTAATATTGTTGCGATTGCCCAGGGGTCGTCGGAACGCTCCATTTCGGTGGTGGTCAGCAATGAGGATGCCACGACCGGCGTCAGAGTCGTCCATCAGATGTTATTTGCAACCGACCAGGTCATTGAAGTGTTTGTGGTCGGTACCGGCGGTGTGGGCGGTGCCTTGCTGGAACAGTTGCATCGCCAGCAGAAGTGGCTGAAGAATAAACATATTGATCTGCGGGTCTGTGGTATCGCTAATTCGCGGGCCATGCTGACCAATGTGCATGGCATCCCGCTGGATAACTGGCAGGAACAATTATCGGGGGCAAAAGAGGTCTTCTCACTGGAGCGCCTGACACGACTGGCGAAGGAGTATCACCTGCTGAACCCGGTGATTGTGGATTGTACCTCCAGCCAGTCAATGGCCGATCAGTATGCGGATTTCCTGGGTGAAGGTTTCCATGTGGTGACGCCGAATAAGAAAGCGAATACCTCTTCCCTCGAGTACTATCAGGAAATACGCACGGCGGCTGAAAAGTCGCGTCGTAAGTTCCTGTACGATACCAATGTCGGTGCCGGATTACCGGTGATCGAAAATCTGCAAAACCTGCTGAATGCCGGGGATGAGCTGATTAAGTTCGACGGCATTCTGTCCGGTTCGCTCTCTTATATTTTCGGTATGCTCGACGACGGCGTCACGCTTTCCGAAGCCACCCGTAAGGCCCGTGAACTCGGGTTTACTGAGCCGGATCCGCGTGATGATCTTTCCGGCATGGATGTCGCCCGTAAGTTATTAATTCTGGCCCGTGAGGCCGGAATGTCGCTGGAACTGAGTGATATTGCTATCGAAGCCGTTCTGCCGCAGGCGTTAACGGATCTGACAGATACGGAAGAGTTTATGCGTCGTCTGCCGGAACTGGATGCCACCTTTGCTGCCCGCGTCAGTGAGGCGCGTGAAGAAGGTAAGGTATTACGTTTTGTCGGCGCTATCGATGAGCAGGGGCAATGCAGCGTGAAAATTGCTGCGGTCGATAACAACGACCCGCTCTATAAAGTGAAGAATGGTGAAAATGCGCTGGCTTTCTACAGCCGTTATTATCAGCCGATCCCGCTGGTTCTGCGCGGGTACGGTGCAGGAAATGATGTGACTGCAGCCGGTGTATTTGCAGATTTATTGAGAACTCTGTCGTGGAAGCTGGGAGTCTGATCATGGTAAAAGTTTACGCACCGGCCTCTATCGGCAATGTCAGTGTCGGTTTTGATGTTCTGGGGGCCGCGGTCTCTCCGGTGGATGGTACCTTACTGGGGGACTGCGTCACCGTCGAAACAGCGGATGTCTTCAGTCTCGAAAACCGCGGAAAGTTTGTGGCAAAGCTCCCGGCTGATCCGAAGGAAAATATTGTTTATCAATGCTGGCAACGTTTTTGCCAGGAAATCGGCCGCGAAGTTCCGGTAAAAATGGTACTGGAAAAAAATATGCCTATCGGCTCCGGTCTCGGCTCCAGTGCCTGTTCGGTGGTTGCCGGACTGATGGCAATGAATGAGTTTTGCGGTAAGCCTCTGGATGATAATCGCCTGCTGGCGCTGATGGGCGAACTGGAAGGCCGCGTCTCCGGCAGTGTCCATTTTGACAATGTGGCTCCCTGTTTCCTCGGCGGTCTACAGCTGATGCTGGAATCCGCGGGGATCACCTGTCAGCCGGTACCGTGCTTTGAGGAGTGGTACTGGGTTATGGCCTATCCGGGGATCAAGGTGTCGACAGCGGAAGCCCGTGCCATTTTACCGGCGACGTACAGTAAATCTGACTGTATTACCCATGGACGTATGCTTTCCGGGTTTATCCATGCCTGCCATACCCGACAGCCTCAACTGGCGGCAAGCCTGATGAAAGATGTCATGGCCGAACCGTATCGTGCCGGACTTTTGCCAGGGTTTGCACAGGCGCGTCAGGCCGTCACCGGATTAGGCGCACTGGCCTGCGGTATCTCCGGATCGGGTCCGACATTGTTCGCCGTCTGTGACACGCAGGAAGTGGCTGAACAAGCCCGCCAATGGTTGCAGCAGAACTACCTGCAGAACGATGAAGGCTTTGTACATATTTGCCGTCTTGATACGACCGGCGCACGAAAACTGGGATAAGCAATGAAATTATATAATCTGAAAGATCATAACGAGCAGGTCAGTTTTACTCAGGCCGTAAAGCAGGGGCTTGGCTCACAGCAGGGGCTGTTCTTTCCTAACGAACTCCCTGAGTTTGAACTGACAGAGATAGACCAGCTGCTGGAGATGGATTTTGTCAGCCGCAGCAGCAAGATCCTGTCGGCGTTTATCGGCGATGAGATCCCTGAACAGGAACTGGCAGCCCGTATCAACGCGGCCTTTACTTTCGGAGCCCCGGTACAGACGGTTTCTGACGATGTGGCGTGTCTGGAACTGTTTCATGGGCCGACGCTGGCATTTAAAGACTTTGGCGGCCGTTTTATGGCGCAGATGCTGGCGTTAAGCAAAAGCAGTGATGAAAAAATCACTATTCTGACTGCCACCTCCGGTGATACCGGTGCGGCTGTGGCCCATGCGTTTTATGGTATGGAAAACATTAATGTCGTGATCCTCTATCCGCAGGGGAAAATCAGCCCGCTGCAGGAGAAGCTGTTCTGTACGCTGGGAGGAAATATCCGGACTATCGCCATTGAAGGCGATTTTGATGACTGTCAGGCGCTGGTCAAACAGGCATTTGATGATCAGGAACTGAAACAGGCCATCGGCCTGAACTCAGCGAACTCGATCAATATCAGCCGGTTACTGGCGCAGATATGCTACTACTTTGAAGCCGTCGCCCAGTTGCCTCAGGAAAAACGTAATCAACTGGTGATCTCAGTCCCCAGCGGCAACTTCGGGGATCTGACCGCAGGTTTGCTGGCGAAGAGCCTGGGGCTGCCGGTGAAGCGTTTTATCGCAGCCACTAATGCCAATGATACGGTTCCGCGTTTTCTGAGCAGTGGCGACTGGACACCTCATAAAACAGTAGCCACCTTATCGAACGCGATGGATGTCAGCCAGCCGAACAACTGGCCGCGTGTTGAGGAGTTGTTCCGCCGTAAATCGTGGCAGCTGAATGAACTGGGATACGGTGCGCTCAGTGATGAGCAAACCCGGGTGGCGGTACGTGAGCTGGCTGCAGAAGGCTATATTTCTGAACCCCATGCGGCCATCGCCTGGCGGGTTCTGCGTGATCAGTTACAGGACGGTGAGTATGGTCTGTTCCTGGGAACGGCCCATCCCGCGAAATTTAAGGAAAGCGTGGAAGAGATCCTGCAGCAGACACTGCCACTGCCGGCAGAGCTGGCAGAACGTGCAGAGCTGCCGCTGTTATCTGAGACCTTACCCGCAGATTTTGCTGCGCTGAGACGCTTCCTGACCGGTAACTCAGCGGAATAAGGTGTTACCGCCGGCGGGTCGTCAGACCCGCTGTCGTCACCGGTGGCCGGGCAGGTCACGCAGGTTTACTTATTGTTCGTGACGTTTGAAGACCAGTTCATCTGCACTGCTGCCCGCTTCATCATAGAAATACCCATCGGTATCAAAGGCCTTAAGCTGTTCAACCGAGCTCAGACGGTTGCGGATAATGTAGCGGGTCATCAGTCCGCGGGCTTTTTTCGCGTAGAAGCTAATCACCTTAAACTTGCCATTCTTTTCATCCAGGAATACCGGTTTCACTATCCGGCCTTTCAGGCTGCCCGGCTTCACCGCTTTGAAATATTCATCGGAGGCCAGGTTAACCAGCACATCGTCACCCTGATCGGCCAGAGCGTCGTTCAGCACTTTCGTCAGCCTATCTCCCCAGAAACTGTAGAGGTCTTTACCTTGCGGATTTGACAGTTTAATCCCCATTTCCAGACGGTAAGGCTGCATCAGATCGAGTGGTCGTAACACGCCGTACAGACCGGAAAGCATCCGCAGATGTTGCTGTGCAAAGGTGAAATCATCTTCTTCCAGCGTCCCGGCATCCAGCCCGGTATACACATCACCTTTAAAGGCCAGAATCGCCTGGCGGGCATTGTCAGGGGTAAAGTCTGCCTGCCAGTCATTAAAGCGTTCGGCATTCAGGTGCGCCAGTTTATCGCTGATACTCATCAGGGAGGCTATTTGTGCCGGGCTTAGCTGGCGGGCGATATCGATAAGTTGCTGCGATGCGGCGAGCAGTTCTGGCTGTGTATATTTTTCAGTGGCCAACGGGCTTTCATAATCCAGCGTTTTCGCCGGGGATATCACCATTAACATTTACCATTCCTCTTGATTTCAGGCCCGCAGGCGATAGCTGATAGCCGGAGTTTAACAAAAAAGTTGCACGGATTGATCAATCGTTACTATTCCTCCGGGCTATGGTTAACAGGTCTGCCGGCATTTCAGCAGGCCTGAGAGGCTATCCGCACGGCATTATTTCACGGCTGTTTATCCGGGGCGGCCTTGCGCCTCAGCAAGTGCGTGATATTATCCGGAGAGGCTTTTTACACTGACAGTACAACAGAAGAGAAGCAAAACATGACGGACAAACTTTCATCACTGCGCAAGATCACCACCGTTGTAGCCGATACCGGTGATATCGAAGCAATGAAACTCTACCAGCCACAGGATGCAACCACTAACCCTTCACTGATCCTGAATGCTGCACAGATCCCTGAATACCGTAAACTGATCGATGAAGCTATCGAGTGGGCGCGTAAACAAAGCAATGATAAAGAGCAGCAGATTGCTTTTGCTTCCGACAAGCTGGCGGTAAACATCGGTCTGGAAATTCTGAAATTAATTCCTGGCCGTATCTCAACAGAAGTTGACGCACGTCTTTCTTACGATACCGAAGCGAGTATTGCTAAGGCTCATAGCCTGATCAAGCTGTACAATGATGCGGGTATCAGCAATGACCGTATTCTTATCAAGCTGGCATCGACCTGGCAGGGCATCCGTGCTGCCGAGCAGCTGGAGAAAGAAGGTATCAACTGTAACCTGACGCTGTTGTTCTCTTTCGCTCAGGCCCGTGCCTGCGCAGAAGCGGGTGTATTCCTGATCTCTCCGTTTGTTGGACGTATTCTGGACTGGTACAAAGCTAACACCGATAAGAAAGAGTATGCCCCTCAGGAAGATCCGGGCGTTGTTTCTGTCACCGAGATTTATGACTATTACAAACAACATGGTTATGAGACTGTGGTCATGGGTGCCAGCTTCCGTAACACCGGTGAGATTATTGAACTGGCCGGATGCGACCGTCTGACAATTTCTCCGGCACTGCTGAAAGAACTGTCTGAAACTCAGGGTGAAGTTGAACGTAAACTGAGTTACAGCGGTGAAGTGTCAGCCCGTCCTGAAAAAATGACCGAAGCTGAATTCCTGTGGGAGCACAACCAGGATCCGATGGCTATCGACAAACTGGCACAGGGTATCCGCAACTTCGCTCTGGACCAGGGCAAACTGGAAAAAATGATTGCAGACCTGCTGTAATCTTTCCTCTCTCCCGCGACACGTTGCGTGTTGCGGGCTATTACTTCCTGCCTGCCGCTTTTACTGTTTCGACAGTCTCAATATAAAGTGAATTATCATGAATACTCTACGAATCGGACTGGTGTCGGTCTCTGATCGTGCCTCCCAGGGCCTTTATCAGGACCAGGGCATTCCTGCGCTGTCTGACTGGCTGGGTCAGGCGATGGCCACGCCTTTTGTGCTGGAAAGCCGGGTGATCCCTGACGAACAGTCAGTGATCGAACAGACCTTATGTGAACTGGTTGATGAATATCATTGTCAGCTGGTGCTGACGACCGGCGGGACCGGACCGGCACTGCGTGATGTCACACCGGAGGCGACCCTGGCGGTGGGGGATCGTGTCATGCCTGGCTTTGGTGAACAGATGCGCCAGATAAGCCTTCATTTTGTTCCCACCGCCATTTTGTCACGACAAACGGCCGTTATCCGTCAGCAGTCACTGATCCTGAACTTACCGGGGCAGCCAAAATCGATCAAAGAAACTCTGGAAGGGCTGAAAGATGACACCGGCCATGTCCGTGTGCCCGGGATTTTTGCAAGTGTACCGTATTGTTTACAGTTGCTTGAGGGGCCTTATGTGGAGACTCACCCCGACGTGGTAGCATCATTCCGTCCTAAAAGCGCAAGTCGTGAGATAAACGACTAAATATCGTTTTTTTTAAGTGGAAAATTCAGGGGTGCTGGTGTATCAAAATATTGACGATATAGTAATGACGGATTTACAACAATAACGTCACCGGACCTCTGAAAAGACGACTTAACATGGAAAAACACGCTGCAAGACCCCTGAATGCTCAGGACTATAAGACCTTGCTGCTGGCTGCCCTGGGCGGAGCACTGGAATTTTACGATTTTATCATTTTCGTTTTTTTTGCCGCCGTCATTGGCGAACTCTTTTTCCCCGCGGATATTCCTGAATGGCTGCGGCAGGTACAGACCTTCGGGATCTTTGCGGCAGGTTACCTGGCCAGGCCGTTGGGCGGCATCATCATGGCGCATTTCGGCGATATTCTGGGCCGTAAAAAAATGTTCAGCCTGAGCATTTTACTGATGGCCTTGCCGACACTGGCGATGGGGCTGTTACCTTCCTACGACGTACTTGGCCTGGCCGCTCCGTTGTTACTGTTACTGATGCGTCTTTTACAGGGCGCTGCTATCGGCGGTGAAGTCCCCGGTGCCTGGGTATTTGTGGCCGAGCATGTGCCGGAAAAGCGTACCGGGATAGCCTGCGGAACCCTGACCGCCGGTCTCACCGTCGGAATTTTACTTGGGTCGCTGGTGGCCGGTGAAATTAACCGGCATATGACACCTCAGCAGGTGGCCTCTGTCGGATGGCGTCTGGCGTTTCTGCTGGGGGGCGTGTTCGGATTCGTAGCACTTTTCCTGCGCCGCTGGCTGCAGGAAACCCCGGTGTTTAAGCAGATGCAACAACAAAAAGCGCTGGCTGAATCGCTGCCTTTACAGGCAGTGATCCGCGATCATCGTAAGAGTCTGATGGTGTCGGTGTTACTGACCTGGCTATTGTCCGGTGCGCTGGTAGTACTGATCCTGATGGCTCCGGCACTGATGCAGAAGATGTATCACATCCCGGCTGTGGTCAGTTTGCAGGCTAACAGCGTTGCCACGCTGATGCTTCTTGCCGGGTGTCTGCTGGCCGGGGTGCTGGTCGATCGTTACGGAGCCGGGCCTTGCCTGATTGCCGGGTGCGCATTTCTGGCGCTGATGACCTGGGTATTTTTCACCGTGACGGCGCTATACCCACAATATCTGTTACCGGTTTATGGGTTGCTGGGGCTGAGTGTCGGAACGGTAGGGATTGTTCCGTTTGTGATGGTGAGGGCGTTCCCGCCCGCCATACGCTTCAGCGGAATTTCACTGGCCTATAATCTGTCGTATGCCATTTTTGGCGGCCTGACGCCGGTCATTGTGACGCTGGCGTTACGCCTGACGCCGATGGCACCCTGCGTATACATGGTCAGTCTGTGTGTCATGGGGGCAATAATTGGCGGTTATCTCTGTCGGCGGAGTCGCGGAGAAACGGTACCGCAAACGGCGTAAACCAGGCGGCAGATCTGAAAAGCAGCGCGGTGCGCTGTTTTTTTTGATTTTTTTTCGGGGTAAACACTTGATGCGTGTTAAAGCAGCCCCATTTACTTTGTCATGCCGGAGAATGAATCTGAAAAAAAAGTTTTTTCTGCCGCTTGAAATTAGTTTCGGCGACCACATTTATGGTTCATATCCGAACAAAAACAGAATTTACGTGGGAGATGTGTAGAGATGGGTAAAATTATTGGTATTGACCTGGGTACAACCAATTCATGTGTTGCAATTATGGATGGTGGCAAAGCGCGCGTACTGGAAAATGCTGAGGGTGATCGTACCACACCTTCAATCATCGCCTACACTCAGGATGGCGAGACTCTGGTAGGTCAGCCTGCTAAACGTCAGGCCGTGACTAACCCGCAAAATACCCTGTTTGCTATTAAGCGTCTGATTGGTCGTCGTTTCCAGGACGAAGAAGTCCAGCGTGACCTGAAAATCATGCCTTACAAAATCGTCGGTTCAGACAATGGCGATGCCTGGCTGGAAGTGAAAGGCCAGAAAATGGCACCTCCGCAGATTTCTGCTGAAGTGCTGAAGAAAATGAAAAAAACCGCAGAAGATTATCTGGGTGAGCCGGTGACTGAAGCAGTCATCACCGTACCGGCTTACTTTAACGATGCTCAGCGTCAGGCTACTAAAGATGCCGGCCGTATCGCTGGTCTGGAAGTTAAGCGTATCATCAACGAACCTACCGCAGCGGCACTGGCCTACGGTATGGATAAAGCACAGGGTAACCGTACTATCGCGGTATATGACCTGGGGGGTGGTACTTTCGATATCTCTATTATCGAAATCGACGAAGTTGATGGCGAAAAAACCTTTGAAGTTCTGGCAACCAATGGTGATACCCATCTGGGTGGTGAAGACTTCGATAGCCGTCTGATCAACTATCTGGTTGAAGAATTTAAGAAAGAGCAGGGCATTGACCTGCGTAATGATCCGCTGGCAATGCAGCGTCTGAAAGAAGCGGCAGAGAAAGCAAAAATTGAGCTTTCTTCTGCGCAGCAGACCGACGTTAACCTGCCATATGTTACTGCGGATGCGACCGGTCCTAAGCACCTGAACATCAAAGTAACACGTTCAAAACTGGAATCACTGGTTGAAGATCTGGTGACCCGCTCGATTGAGCCGCTGAAAGTTGCTCTGAACGATGCTGGCCTGTCAGTTTCTGAAATCCATGACGTTATTCTGGTCGGTGGTCAGACCCGTATGCCTATGGTTCAGACCAAGGTAAAAGATTTCTTTGGTAAAGAGCCACGTAAAGACGTTAACCCTGATGAAGCTGTCGCTATCGGTGCCGCAGTGCAGGGTGGTGTTCTGGCCGGTGATGTAAAAGACGTTCTGCTGCTGGATGTCAGCCCGCTGTCCCTGGGTATCGAAACTATGGGCGGTGTGATGACGACCCTGATCAGCAAGAACACCACTATCCCGACCAAACACAGTCAGGTGTTCTCAACGGCAGAAGACAACCAGTCTGCGGTAACTATCCATGTGCTGCAGGGTGAGCGTAAACGTTCTTCTGATAACAAGTCGCTGGGTCAGTTTAACCTGGACGGTATTCAGGCAGCACCACGCGGTATGCCGCAGATCGAAGTGACTTTCGACATCGATGCTGATGGTATCCTGCACGTTTCTGCTAAAGACAAAAACAGCGGTAAAGAGCAGAAAATCACCATCAAGGCCTCTTCCGGTCTGAACGATGATGAAATCGAAAAAATGGTTCGTGATGCAGAACTGAATGCAGAATCAGACCGTAAATTCGAAGAACTGGTTCAGGCTCGTAACCAGGGTGACCAGGTTGTTCACAGCACCCGTAAGCAGTTAGAAGAAGCCGGTGACAAACTGTCTGCTGATGACAAAGCACCGATTGACGCTGCGCTGGCTGAGCTGGAAACTGCGCTGAAAGGCGAAGACAAAGCGGCTATCGATGCGAAGATTCAGGCACTGGCTGAAGTTTCCGGTAAGCTGATGGAAATGGCTCAGCAGTCCGCTCAGGCGAATGCCGCGGGTGCAGATGCTTCAGCTCAGAAAGATGACGATGTTGTCGATGCTGAATTTGAAGAAGTTAAAGATAAAAAATAATTGCCCATGAAGGGCCGGGCGAGGGGTAAAACCTTCGCCTTCAACCAGCACGGGCGTAGGATAATATCCACGCCCGTGCGATCATGTTAAGGGCAATGAAAAAATGGCGAAGAGTGATTACTACGAGGTTTTAGGCGTATCCAAAACAGCGGATGAGCGTGAAATCAAAAAGGCCTATAAACGGCTGGCAATGAAATATCACCCTGACCGTAATCCGGATGATGCAGAGGCGCTTGAGAAATTTAAAGAAGTTAAAGAAGCCTATGAAATTCTGACGGATGAACAGAAGCGCGCAGCTTACGACCAGTATGGTCATGCGGCCTTTGAACAAGGTGGCATGGGCGGCGGCGGATTCGGCGGTGGCTTCGGTGGCGGTGGTGCTGATTTTGGCGATATCTTTGGCGACGTATTTGGCGATATCTTCGGGGGTGGCCGTCGGCAGCGTTCTGCGCGGGGTTCTGACTTACGTTACAATATGGAACTCACGCTGGAAGAAGCGGTACGCGGTGTCAGCAAAGAGATCCGTATTCCGACATTGCAGGAATGCGATACCTGCGATGGCAGCGGTGCAAAAGCAGGTTCAAAACCTCAGACCTGTTCTACCTGTAAAGGGGCCGGTCAGGTCCAGATGCGTCAGGGGTTCTTTGCGGTTCAGCAACCTTGTCCGACCTGCCAGGGACGCGGGACGATTATCAAAGATCCTTGTAACTCCTGCCACGGTCATGGCCGCGTAGAAACCACCAAAACACTGTCAGTGAAAATTCCTGCCGGTGTGGATACCGGTGACCGTATTCGTCTGTCAGGCGAAGGTGAAGCGGGTGAACAGGGCGCACCTGCCGGTGATTTATATGTTCAGGTGTCGGTGAAAAAACACCCGATCTTTGAACGTGAAGACAGTAACCTCTATTGCGAAGTGCCTATCAATTTTGCCATGGCTGCACTGGGGGGCGAAATTGAAGTGCCAACCCTCGATGGCCGGGTAAAACTGAAAATTCCGGCCGGTACACAAACGGATAAATTATTCCGTATGCGCGGTAAAGGTGTTAAATCGGTGCGTGGTGGCGCTGTGGGTGATCTGTTATGCCGGGTTGTCGTTGAAACCCCGGTGAACCTGAGTGAGAAGCAGAAAGAGCTGCTTAGCGAACTGGGTGAAACCCTGGGCGGACCTTCAGGTGATAACAATAGCCCGCGCTCAAAAAGCTTTTTTGATGGCGTGAAGAAGTTTTTTGATGATCTGACGCGCTAACCGGTCTGTTCCGGTAGAGACTGAAGCCAGTCCCCCTTGGGGCTGGCTTTTTTTATGCTGGCGGAAAGTGCCGGTGAGTTGCGTCATGCGATGTTAAAATTTTTACCGACATGTAAAGATATACGGACTTAAGATTCACTGAGAGGATGCTTAC
The DNA here is from genome assembly GCF_039523755.1 of Tatumella terrea. Classification (NCBI taxonomy): domain Bacteria; kingdom Pseudomonadati; phylum Pseudomonadota; class Gammaproteobacteria; order Enterobacterales; family Erwiniaceae; genus Tatumella; species Tatumella terrea. Next base: position 318,468 of record NZ_BAAAFX010000002.1, read on the forward strand.
GGAATGTCAGTACTGCATAAATGGATAAAAAGCGAAGCTGCGGGCGGCGTGATACTGATTATCGCTGCCGGACTGGCGTTAATACTGGCCAACGCCGGCTGGAGTGCGGAAGGCTATCAGCGTTTCCTGCATTATACGCCGACGGGACTGAGCAGCGGTGAGCATCCGCACGACATCCTTTTCTGGATCAATGATGCCCTGATGGCGCTGTTTTTCCTGCTGGTCGGATTAGAAGTAAAGCGGGAACTGGTGACAGGGGCGCTGGCCAGTAAACAGCAGGCACTTTTTCCGCTGATCGCGGCCCTCGGAGGCATGATTGCCCCCGCCCTGATTTTCCTGGCATTTAATGCCTCTCACCCCGATATCCGCGATGGATGGGCGATTCCGACGGCGACAGATATTGCTTTTGCATTAGGGATCCTTGCCTTGCTGGGCAGCCGTGTGCCGCCGGTATTAAAAGTTTTTCTGATGGCATTGGCGGTGATTGATGATCTGGGCGCGATCGTTATTATCGCGATATTTTACAGCAGCCATATCGCCTGGGGCGCGATGGCGCTGGTCGTAGCGGCGGTGGCCGTATTAGCACTGATGAACAGAGCGAAGGTATCCTCACGGCTCCCTTATCTGCTGGTCGGGGCCGTGTTATGGGTTGCCGTACTGCTGTCCGGGATTCATGCCACGATTGCCGGTGTGGTTCTCGGCCTGATGATGCCGGTGAAAGGTTTATCTGAGACGGCGGCTGCCCCCCGTTTAACCCACTCTCTGGAGCCCTGGGTCCGCTGGCTGGTATTGCCGTTATTTGCGTTCGCCAATGCCGGAGTGGTGGTGGGTGATATTTCGCTTACTCAGGCCTTTTCTTCATTGCCGTCGGGGATTATTGCCGGTTTGCTGATTGGAAAGCCATTGGGCATCACGGTGGCGTGCTGGCTAAGTCTCCGCCTGGGATTAACCCGGTTACCGGAAAATACCGGGGTCAGGGATATCGCGGCCATCGGGGTGTTGTGTGGGATTGGCTTCACGATGTCTATCTTTATTGCTTCTCTGGCGTATGGTCAGGAGGCGGCCTCGCTGGTCAATGAGGCCAAACTGGGTATTCTGGGCGGTTCGGTACTTTCTGCGGTTGCCGGGTATTTGTTACTGCGCCGCCGGTATACCTTGCCATAATCGCGGGCCGCTTTCAGTGAACCGTCAGGCTGCGGGGGTCAGAGAACCAGCCTGGCGGCATTGCGTGTGAAGATACCGGTGAGGTGCTGTGAGTCGTTCCCTGCACCGTTCACGTTGATGTTGCCAGGTACGTTAATCCCGCAATGCAACAAAGCGCTCAGGGATGATTTATGCGGGTTAAAGACCGGCGTGGCAGTTTGTCTCAGTGGTAACAGAAGAGCCGGGGGTAAAAATCACGGCAGGGAGGGGAAGCAGGAATAACGGACATAAAAAAACCGGCCTGAGCCGGTTCTTTTCAAAGCAACAACAAATCAGCGATTAAGCCAGTTTGTTGATTTGTGCAGTCAGGTTTGCTTTATGACGTGCAGCTTTGTTTTTGTGGATCAGACCTTTAGCAGCCTGACGGTCCACGATTGGTTGCATTTCGTTAAATGCGTTTTGCGCAGCAGCTTTATCGCCAGCGGCGATTGCAGCGTATACTTTTTTGATGAAAGTACGCAGCATTGAGCGACGGCTTGCATTGTGCTTGCGACGTTTCTCAGATGTTACAGCGCGTTTCTTAGCTGATTTGATATTAGCCAAGGTCCAACTCCCAAATATGTTCTATATGGACAAATCAAAGGCCGAGGACTATGCCTTTTGCGCCTTCTCTTGTCAATGGATTTGTGCAAATAAGCGTCGTTTAAAAAACAACACCCGGTTACGTAATTGATGGCGCAAGATTCTACCAGCTTCCTTGTGTTGAATACAGCTTTTCGCAACAAAATTGTCGGGATTTTGCCCGGCAGGTAAGAAACATGAGGAAAAGCAGCAAAGAAGCGACGAAAGGCTACGCTAACGGGTTAATTTTGTACGCTGTAAAGGGTATAATCCGGCGATTTCCAGCGATTTGAGTCAGCCATGAAGTTTATCCGCGGTTTACATAATCTCACAAAGCAGCATCGTGGCTGCGTTTTGACTATTGGTAATTTTGACGGTGTGCATCGCGGGCATCAGGCATTGCTGAAACAGCTTTGTGAAGAAGGCAGAAGGCGACAGCTGCCGGTGGTGGTGATGTTATTTGAACCGCAACCTCGCGAGTTTTTCACCAGCGGTAATGTGCCGCCCCGCCTGACGCGTCTGCGGGAAAAAGTGACCTATCTGGCCGCGGCCGGGGTGGACACCGTGCTCTGCGTGCGCTTCGATAGCGACTTTGCCGCACTGAATGCCGGCGATTTCATCCATGATATCCTGGTGGATAAGCTGGATGTCCGCTTTCTGGCGGTCGGTGATGACTTCCGGTTCGGCGCTGGTCGTGAAGGTGATTTCCTGTTATTACAGAACGCCGGGCGCCGTTACCACTTTGATGTGGTGAATACCCGAACCTTTTGTGAGCAGGGGACCCGAATCAGTAGCACCCGGGTCCGCCAGGCGCTGGCAGACGATGACCTTGCGGGGGCAGAACGGTTACTGGGACGGCCTTATGCCATCAGCGGCCGGGTGGTTCATGGCGATGCGCTGGGCAGAACGCTGGGATTCCCGACGGCCAATATTCCCCTGCGACGTGCGGTCTCACCGGTCAGCGGTGTGTATGCCGTAGAGGTGCTGGGGATTGCAGAAAAACCGTACTACGGTGTGGCTAATATCGGCACACGACCGACGGTGAAAGGTATACGGCAGCAGCTGGAAGTGAACCTGCTGGACGTCAGTATGAATTTATATGGCCGCCATATCTCTGTGGTATTGCGGCATAAAATACGCAATGAGCAACGATTTGCCTCTCTTGATGAATTAAAAGCGCAAATTGCCAAAGATGTGGTGACGGCCCGCGAATTTTTTGGGCTAAAAGCAACGGTGTAATCACCGAAATATGGAACCGAGAATCTGATGAGTGACTATAAATCTACCCTGAACTTGCCGGAAACAGGCTTCCCGATGCGTGGCGACTTAGCCAAACGGGAACCTGCGATGTTGCAGCGCTGGACCACCGATAACCTGTACGGTGCGATCCGCGCGGCTAAAAAAGGCAAAAAAACATTTATCCTGCATGATGGCCCTCCGTACGCCAACGGCAACATTCATATCGGTCACTCAGTTAACAAGATTCTGAAAGATATTATTGTTAAATCTAAAGGTCTGTCCGGATTTGACGCGCCTTATATCCCCGGCTGGGACTGCCACGGATTACCGATTGAGCATAAAGTCGAACAAATGATCGGCAAGCCTGGCGAAAAAGTATCTGCCGCAGAATTCCGTGCCGCGTGTCGTCAGTATGCCGCTGAGCAGGTGGAAGGGCAGAAAAAAGACTTTATCCGTCTGGGCGTACTGGGCGACTGGGATCGCCCGTACCTGACGATGGACTTCAACACCGAAGCGAATATCATCCGCGCATTAGGTCGTATCATCGGTAATGGTCACCTGCATAAAGGGGCCAAGCCGGTTCACTGGTGCCTGGATTGTCGTTCTGCATTAGCGGAAGCTGAAGTGGAATATTATGACAAGACATCCCTGTCTATCGATGTCATGTTCAACGCCACGCAGCCGGAGACAGTCGCCGCCGCGTTCTCCGCAGCCACTCCGTCAACGCCGGTGTCGCTGGTGATCTGGACCACCACCCCCTGGACGATGCCGTCAAACCGGGCCATCTCGGTCAACCCGGAATTTGACTACCAGCTCATCCGGACGGAAGAGAGAGCACTGATCCTGGCGAAAGATCTGGTCGACAGTGTGATGAAGCGTGCCGGTATTACCGAATGGCAGGTACTGGGTGAATGTAAAGGCAGCGCGCTGGAAATGTTACGCTTCGCGCATCCGTTCCTGGCCTTTGATGTCCCTGTTCTGCTGGGCGACCATGTCACTCTGGATGCCGGTACCGGTGCTGTCCATACTGCTCCGGGCCACGGTCCGGATGACTATGTCATCGGGCAAAAATACGGTATTGAAGCGGCTAACCCGGTCGGTCCGGATGGATGCTACTTACCAGGCACTTACCCCGGGCTGGATGGCGTAAACGTCTTCAAAGCCAACGAAATGATCGCCGATCTGCTGCGCGAAAAAGGCGCGTTACTGCACCTGGAAAAACTGCACCACAGTTATCCGCACTGCTGGCGTCATAAAACCCCAATCATTTTCCGTGCGACCCCGCAGTGGTTTATCAGCATGGATCAGAAAGGCTTACGTGCGCAGTCGCTGAAAGAAATTAAAGGCGTGCAGTGGATCCCGGACTGGGGTCAGGCACGTATTGAATCGATGGTGGCTAATCGTCCGGACTGGTGTATCTCGCGTCAGCGTACCTGGGGCGTGCCGATGGCTCTGTTTGTTCACAACCAGACCGAAGAGCTGCATCCGGATACCCTTAACCTGATGGAGCAGGTTGCTCTGCGGGTTGAGCAGGAAGGTATTCAGGCGTGGTGGGATCTGGACGCGAAAGAACTGCTGGGTGCAGACGCGGACAACTACACCAAGGTCCCGGATACGCTGGATGTCTGGTTTGACTCCGGATCTACCAGCTGTTCAGTGGTCGATGTGCGTCCGGAATTTAACGGGCATAGCGCAGATATCTACCTGGAAGGCTCCGACCAGCACCGTGGCTGGTTTATGTCATCGCTGATGATCTCGACGGCGATTAAAAACAAAGCCCCTTACCGTCAGGTGCTGACCCACGGATTTACCGTCGATGGTCAGGGTCGTAAGATGTCGAAGTCTATCGGTAATACCGTGAGTCCTCAGGATGTGATGAACAAACTGGGTGCCGATATTTTACGTCTGTGGGTGGCTTCAACCGACTATTCCGGGGAAATGGCCGTTTCGGATGAGATCCTGAAACGTTCGGCGGATGCTTACCGTCGTATCCGTAATACAGCCCGTTTCCTGCTGGCTAACCTGAATGGCTTTAATCCGGAGACGGATCAGGTGGCGCCGGAAGAGATGGTCGTGGTTGACCGCTGGGCGGTGGGCCGTGCGCTGGCCGCACAGCAGGATATTGTGGCCTCTTACGAAAACTATGATTTCCATGAAGTGGTTCAGCGTCTGATGCAGTTCTGTTCTGTGGAAATGGGTTCGTTCTACCTGGATGTGATTAAAGACCGTCAGTACACCGCGAAAGCTGACAGTGTGGCTCGTCGCAGTTGTCAGACCGCGCTGTGGCATATTGCTGAAGCACTGGTTCGCTGGATGGCACCGATTATGTCGTTCACTGCCGATGAAATCTGGGGACATTTATCCGGGCAACGTGATCAGTACGTGTTCACCGGGGAATGGTATCAGGGGCTGTTTGGCCTGCCTGAGAACGAAACACTGAATGACTCGTACTGGGAACAACTGCTTAAAGTTCGTGGTGAAGTGAACAAGGTTATTGAGCAGGCGCGTTCGGACAAACGTGTCGGTGGCGCGCTGGAAGCGTCAGTGACTCTGTATGCCGATGCGGCACTGTCAGAAAAACTGACAGCGCTCGGCGATGAACTTCGTTTTGTGTTACTGACCTCGGCCGTTAAGGTCGCGCCACTGGACGCTGCGCCGGCAGATGCGGTGCAGAGCGAACACCTGAAAGGTCTGAAAATTACTCTGGCTAAAGCCGATGGTGAGAAATGCCCGCGTTGCTGGCATTACACGACGGATGTGGGTCAGAACCCTGAACATGCTGAGATCTGTGGACGCTGCTACACCAACGTCTCCGGTGAAGGTGAAGAGCGTAAGTTTGCCTGATGAGTAAATCGTTATGTTCAACCGGCCTGCGCTGGTTGTGGGTTATGGTGCTGGTGATAGTCGCAGACTTCGCCAGCAAACAGTGGATTATGGCCCACATGCAATTGCATGAAACCCGGGCCCTGCTCCCTTCACTTAATCTGTTTTATGCCCATAATTACGGGGCGGCCTTTAGTTTTCTGGCCGATAAGGGCGGCTGGCAGCGCTGGTTCTTTGCCGGTATCGCGATAGCCATCGCTATCACACTGGTGGTGATGATGTACCGTAATCGCGCCAGTCAGCGTCTGACGAATATCGCCTATGCGATGATCATCGGCGGTGCGCTGGGCAATTTACTGGATCGTTTCTGGCATGGTTTTGTGGTCGATTTTATCGATTTCTATGTCGGTGACTGGCATTTTGCGACCTTTAATATTGCGGATTGTGGGATCTGTATCGGGGCCGCGTTGGTGATCCTGGAAGGGTTTATTGCGTCCTCCCGTAAAACGGACAAAGGGTAAGCCATGAGTTATCAGGTACAGCACGACAGTTCACTGTTAGTGCATTTTACCCTCACTCTGGAAGATGGCTCGCTGGCAGAGTCGACCCGGGCCAATGGTAAGCCTGCCTTGTTTCGCTTAGGCGATGGTAGCCTGTCGCCGGCTTTCGGTCAGGCTCTATCCGGTATGACTGCCGGGGAAACCCGGCAGTTTACCCTGACGCCTGAGGATGCGTTTGGCCCTGCCAACCCTGATCTGATTCAGTACTTCTCGCGCCGGGACTTCGCCGGTGCGGCTGAACCGGAGACTGGAACCATAATGTTGTTCACCGCCATCGATGGCAGTGAGATGCCTGGTATTATCCGTGACGTTTCCGGTGATTCGGTGACGGTAGATTTTAATCATCCGCTGGCCGGGCAGACGGTGACGTTTGCTGTGGAAGTGCTGGAGGTTGATCCGGTCCTGGAGAATGAAAATGCAGATTCTGCTCGCTAATCCCCGTGGTTTTTGTGCCGGTGTAGACCGCGCTATCAGTATAGTGGAGCGGGCGCTGGAAATGTACGGCGCACCTATCTATGTCCGCCATGAGGTCGTGCATAACCGTTATGTGGTCGAAAGTTTACGCGACCGTGGGGCGATTTTTATCGAAGAAATCAGTGAAGTCCCTGACGGAGCGATCCTGATCTTTTCGGCCCATGGGGTGTCGCAGGCTGTCAGGGCTGAAGCCCGTGCCCGCTCACTGACCATGTTGTTTGATGCCACCTGTCCGCTGGTCACCAAGGTGCATATGGAAGTCGCCCGGGCCAGCCGTAAGGGTGTAGAAGCGATCCTTATCGGTCATGCCGGTCACCCGGAAGTGGAAGGCACGATGGGGCAGTATAATAATCCTGAAGGTGGCATGTATCTGGTGGAATGCCCGGAAGATGTGTTCAGACTGAAGATTAAAGATGAGTCAAACCTGAGTTTTATGACTCAGACCACGCTGTCGGTGGATGACACTTCTGAGATCATCGATGCGCTGCGTCAGCGTTTTCCGGCGATTATCGGGCCACGCAAAGATGATATCTGCTATGCGACCACCAATCGCCAGGAAGCGGTTCGTACGCTGTCTCAGCAGGCCGATGTGATTCTGGTGGTGGGTTCGCGTAACTCTTCAAACTCGAATCGGCTGGCTGAACTTGCCCGCCGGGCCGGTAAGCAGGCGTGGCTGATCGACTCCGCAGAAGATATCAGCGAAAGCTGGCTGAAAGACGCGGCTTGTATTGGTGTCACTGCCGGAGCGTCGGCTCCGGATATCCTGGTACAGCAGGTGATTAGCCGTCTGCGTGAGCTGGGCGGTGACGCCGCTATCGAATTGATTGGTCGTGAAGAAAATATCGTGTTCGAGGTTCCTAAGGAACTTCGTGTGGAAGTCAAAGAAGTCGAATAATCTGTCTTATCCCGTAGCCGTCTGCTCAGGCTGGCTACGGGCCCCGCCTTTCTGTCCCGTGCGTTACCGGCGTCCTGCCGGGCACCGCTATTCACTCCCTATTGATTTTACTGATAAGATTATCGGTGAAACCTGAAATTCTAATGATATTTTTTTTTGCTGGTACTGGCTCTGGTGGCTGGTTACCCTGACTCCGCATGCATGTGTACAGGAATGAATAGTTATGAATAATATCCGAATAGGTATTGTCGGTGCCTCCGGAAGAATGGGCCGTCAATTAATTGAAGCCACAAAACTGACTGACGGAGCCACCCTGGGGGCTGCTGTTGTGCGTCAGGGCTCCTCTCTGGTTGGCTGCGATGCCGGTGAATTAGCCGGGAGTGGCAAAACCGGTATTCTGGTCAGCGATAATCTGGATGCGGTGAAGGATGACTTCGATGTGCTTATTGATTTTACACGCCCTGAAGCCACGGCCGGCTACCTGAAATTCTGCCAGACACACCGTAAAGCCATTGTGATAGGGACTACCGGATTTGATGACGCGGGTAAACAGGCTATCCGCGCTGCCGCAGAGTCTATCCCGGTGGTGTTTGCCGCGAACTTCAGTGTCGGGGTCAACCTTGTGCTGAAACTGCTGGAGAAAGCCGCTAAAGTGATGGGCGAGTATAGCGATATTGAAATCACCGAAGCCCATCACCGGCATAAAGTCGATGCTCCGTCAGGAACGGCTCTGGCAATGGGGGAATCTATTGCCGATGCGATGAACTGGACACTCTCTGAACATGCCGTCTATAGCCGGGAAGGGCATACCGGCGAGCGTAAGCCCGGGACTATCGGTTTTGCGACAGTCCGTGCCGGTGATATTGTTGGTGAGCACACGGCAATGTTTGCAGACATCGGAGAACGGGTAGAGATTACCCACAAGGCCTCCAGCCGGATGACGTTTGCAAAGGGTGCGGTAAAGGCAGCTTTGTGGTTAAACGGACATAACCATGGTTTCTATGACATGCGTGACGTGCTTTCTCTGAATGATATCTGATGTTTTTCGTTCAGTCTTCCTTGTTTAATTAAATGATTATAAAGGGGATTTTATTAATATCCCCTTATGTTTGTGAAAATTGACCATTTGGTCTGGTTTTTGGTTTAAACGGTGCTTTACCTGTAATTATTGTTATTTTTATCGCCGTTTTTTTTGCGTCAGATACCTTTCTGTACACATCTTCACCGTAATTCTCTCTCCCGGGATACATTTCTTCAGGCAATCGTTTTATCCACCCTCCATACGTGCCTTTTTATCGCTGTTTTATAGTTTTTACTCCCAATGGCGTAAAAAAAACAACTTTATCCGCTTTCAGACTGGACATAAGCAAAGCTGCTCATTAGAATGCGCCCAATTTGCCGAAAATCGAGTATTCAGCGTTTTTTGGATTGATTCAGGCGACACTTATGAATTAATATGCAGGTATAGTGACTATTTATTCCCCGGAGGAAGTTTTGATTAAGTCAGCAATCCTGGTTCTGGAAGACGGAACCGAATTCCATGGCCGGTCCATAGGCGCAAGCGGGTCGGCAGTCGGAGAAGTCGTTTTCAACACATCAATGACCGGCTATCAAGAAATTCTTACTGATCCTTCCTATTCCCGCCAGATTGTCACTCTTACTTATCCCCATATTGGTAATGTTGGTACTAACCCCGCTGATGAAGAGTCATCTCACGTTCATGCTCAGGGCCTCGTCATCCGCGATTTACCGCTGATCACCAGCAATTACCGTAGTAAAGAAGACCTCTCTGCTTATCTCTCACGCCATAACATCGTTGCTATCGCCGACATTGATACCCGTAAACTGACCCGCCTGCTGCGCGAAAAAGGTGCTCAGAATGGCTGTATCATTGCCGGGAACGCGCCGGATGTGGCTGCGGCCTTAGCGCAGGCGAAAGCCTTCCCGGGACTGAAAGGGATGGATTTAGCGAAAGAAGTCACCACGCAGAAAAGCTACTCCTGGACACAGGGAAGCTGGACGCTGAGTGATGAACTGCCTGCGCCAAAAGAGGAAAGCGAACTGCCATACCACGTGGTGGCCTATGACTTTGGTGCGAAGAGCAATATCCTGCGTATGCTGACCGACCGTGGATGCCGCCTGACCGTGGTTCCGGCTCAGACCCCTGCGGAGGAAGTCCTGAAGATGGCACCGGACGGGATTTTCCTGTCTAACGGACCGGGTGACCCGGAGCCGTGTGATTATGCCATCAGCGCGATTAAAACCTTCCTGACCACCGACATTCCGGTATTTGGTATCTGTCTGGGTCACCAGTTGCTCGCTCTGGCAAGCGGCGCGTCAACCGTAAAAATGAAGCTGGGACACCACGGCGGGAACCATCCGGTCAAAGATCTTGACCGTGATGTGGTGATGATCACCGCGCAGAACCATGGCTTTGCTGTCGATAAAGAGGGCCTGCCGGAATGCTTGCGCGTCACTCATACGTCACTGTTTGACCATACCGTGCAAGGTATCCATCGTACCGACAAGCCTGCATTCAGCTTCCAGGGACATCCGGAAGCGAGCCCGGGGCCGCATGATGCAGCGCCACTGTTCGACCACTTTATCGAGTTAATCAATACCTACCGTTCAGAAACCCGGTAATCAGGAGCTAATCAATGCCAAAACGTACAGACATAAAATCCATCCTGATCCTGGGTGCCGGTCCGATTGTTATTGGTCAGGCCTGTGAATTTGACTACTCCGGTGCGCAGGCGTGTAAAGCTCTGCGTGAAGAGGGTTACCGCGTTATTCTGGTGAACTCAAACCCGGCAACCATCATGACCGACCCGGAAATGGCCGATGCGACCTACATTGAGCCGATTAACTGGGAAGTTGTGCGCAAAATCATCGAAAAAGAGCGTCCGGATGCTGTCCTGCCGACCATGGGTGGGCAGACTGCCCTGAACTGTGCTCTGGAACTGGAAAGACAAGGCGTTCTGGAAGAGTTCGGCGTCACCATGATTGGTGCAACCGCCGATGCGATTGATAAAGCAGAAGATCGTCGTCGTTTTGATAAAGCGATGAAAAGCATCGGTCTGGATACTGCGCGCTCCGGTATCGCACACACAATGGAAGAAGCATTTCAGGTGGCTGATGATGTTGGCTTCCCTTGCATCATCCGTCCTTCCTTTACTATGGGCGGTACCGGTGGCGGAATTGCCTATAACCGGGAAGAGTTTGAAGAGATCTGTACCCGCGGGCTGGATCTTTCCCCGACCAATGAGTTGCTGATTGATGAATCACTGATTGGCTGGAAAGAGTATGAAATGGAAGTGGTCCGTGACAAAAATGATAACTGTATCATTGTTTGTTCCATCGAAAACTTCGATGCCATGGGGATCCATACCGGTGACTCCATCACTGTTGCGCCGGCACAGACGCTGACCGACAAAGAATACCAGATCATGCGTAATGCCTCGATGGCCGTATTACGTGAAATCGGTGTGGAAACCGGCGGTTCTAACGTCCAGTTCTCCGTTAACCCGGAAAATGGTCGCCTGATTGTTATCGAAATGAACCCAAGGGTATCGCGTTCGTCCGCCCTGGCATCTAAAGCGACAGGCTTCCCGATTGCGAAGATCGCCGCAAAACTCGCCGTAGGTTATACGCTGGATGAGCTGATGAATGATATTACCGGTGGACTGACGCCGGCATCCTTCGAGCCTTCCATCGACTATGTTGTGACCAAGATCCCGCGTTTTAACTTCGAAAAATTCGCCGGCAGTAATGATCGCCTGACCACCCAAATGAAATCTGTCGGTGAAGTCATGGCAATCGGCCGCACGTTCCAGGAATCTGTGCAGAAAGCACTGCGCGGCCTGGAAGTCGGCGCCAGCGGATTTGACCCGAAAGTCGAGGCTGAAGACCCGGAAGCCCTGACCCGTATCCGCCGCGAACTGAAAGATGCCGGTAGCGACCGTATCTGGTATATCGCCGATGCTTTCCGTCTGGGGATGTCCGTGGATGGCGTTTTCAATCTGACCAATATCGACCGCTGGTTCCTGGTGCAGATTGAGGAGCTGGTTCGTCTGGAAGAGCAGGTTGCCCGCCAGGGACTCAATGGCCTGACGGCCGGTTTCCTGCGTCAGCTGAAACGTAAAGGGTTCTCGGATCTGCGTCTGGCCAAACTGGCCGGTGTTGCGGAAAGCGAAGTCCGCAAACTGCGTCAGCAATATAACCTGAATCCGGTCTATAAGCGGGTGGATACCTGCGCGGCAGAATTCGCGACCGATACCGCTTACATGTATTCCACTTATGAAGAAGAGTGTGAAGCTAACCCATCTACCGATCGTGCCAAAATCATGATCCTGGGGGGCGGCCCGAACCGTATCGGTCAGGGTATCGAGTTTGACTATTGCTGTGTTCACGCGGCGCTGGCCTTACGTGAAGACGGTTACGAAACTATTATGGTGAACTGTAACCCGGAAACCGTATCTACCGACTACGATACCTCCGACCGTCTCTATTTTGAGCCGGTGACGCTGGAAGATGTACTGGAAATTGTCCGCATCGAAAAACCTGAAGGCGTCATTGTACAGTACGGTGGTCAGACACCACTGAAACTGGCCCGTGAGCTGGAAGCTGCCGGCGTACCGGTGATCGGTACCAGTCCGGATGCCATTGACCGTGCCGAAGACCGTGAACGTTTCCAGCAGGCCGTTGATCGCCTGGCGCTGAAGCAACCGGCGAATGCCACCGTAACCGCTCTGGAGCAGGCCGTCGAAAAAGCCGCGACCATCGGTTATCCCCTGGTGGTACGTCCTTCTTATGTTCTGGGCGGTCGGGCGATGGAAATCGTCTATGACGAACAGGATCTGAAGCGTTACTTTATGACTGCGGTGTCCGTCTCAAATGATGCGCCGGTTCTGCTGGACCGCTTCCTGGATGATGCGGTAGAAGTGGATGTCGATGCCATCTGTGACGGTGAGCGGGTACTGATCGGCGGGATCATGGAGCATATCGAACAGGCAGGTGTTCACTCCGGTGACTCCGCATGTTCATTACCGGCTTACACGCTGAACCAGGAAATCCAGGATGTTATGCGTGACCAGGTCAGTAAGCTGGCCTTCGAGCTGAATGTCCGTGGTCTGATGAACGTACAGTTTGCGGTTAAAGATAACGAAGTGTATTTGATTGAAGTTAACCCGCGCGCTGCCCGTACGGTACCTTTTGTCTCGAAAGCGACCGGTGTTCCGCTGGCGAAAGTGGCTGCCCGTGTGATGGCCGGTAAAACGCTGGCGGCTCAGGGAGTGACAGAGGAAGTGATCCCGCCTTATTATTCGGTGAAAGAAGTGGTTCTGCCATTTAACAAGTTCCAGGGCGTTGACCCGATCCTTGGCCCTGAAATGCGGTCTACCGGTGAAGTGATGGGCGTGGGCAGAACCTTTGCCGAAGCCTTCTCCAAAGCGATGCTCGGTGCTCAGGCGACGATGAAAAAGTCCGGTCGTGCGTTATTATCCGTCCGTGAAGGTGATAAAAAGCGTGTGGTTGACCTGGCGGCTAAGTTACTGAAATTCGGTTACGAGCTGGATGCAACACACGGTACTGCTGTGGTACTGGGGGAAGCCGGGATTAATCCACGCCTGGTCAATAAAGTTCATGAAGGTCGTCCGCATATTCAGGACCGTCTGAAAAATGGTGAATACAGCTATATCGTAAACACCACAGCCGGACGTCAGGCCATTGAAGACTCCCGTCTGATCAGACGCAGTGCACTGCAGTATAAAGTCCACTACGACACCACGCTGAACGGTGGTTTCGCGACAGCGATGGCGCTGAATGCTGACCCGACCGATCGTGTAATTTCGGTTCAGGAAATGCATGCTGAAATAAAAGGCTAAGACCTTACCCGGATAAGCAACCCTGTTTCAGGGTTGCTTATCTCTGTCCGCACTGGCTTCTCACTCCCCACTGTTGTTTTATTTCCTACTGCTGACTGCTGACTGCTGACTGCTGACTGCTGACTGCTGACTGCTGACTGCTGACCTTTTACTTCTTACCTCTTACCTCTTACCTCTAATGGCTAATGGCTAATGGCTAATGGCTATCTGTCTCAATCCGGGAATAACGCGAGTCTCGCCGTGCTCTGGTGTTCTGCCAGCCGGATGACTCACAGGCAGGCATTATGTGCAGGGCGGGGGTTTACCCCCGGACTCACTTAACCGGGGATCCTGTCCGTCAGAAGTATGACGCAAGGCACCGGATAATCTGTGACCGGCTGACCGCCATCAGAGCAGGTGGTCATGCCATACCGTATTTTCCGGCTAATCAGTGTATGCCTTTATTATTTTTATCAGGGGAAGTTGCTACTTTTTGGTTACCGCTGAAATTCTCCCCGTATATGACTTTTCTCTGAAAGTAATACCCTGAATAAGTCGTGATAAATGTTCTACTTAGGATCTTCATCGTAGATTGCCGGCTTATTTATATCATTCTAAGGGTTATCACTAAAAAAGAGTTGTTGTCTGCCTGATGATAATAAAAATGGCTATGCCAGATTATAGGGGGGCGGGAGAATTATTTAACCAGAGTGAGTTTATATTACCCGGTTATTCCCATCGTCCGATAGCTGTGGTTTCTGACATCAGGAAATCTTTTATTTTTTATCTGAAGCAGGTCCGTCAGTTCACCGTCTGAAGTCACCCTGGTTCAGCGGCCCCTGGGAGGATGATTTATTAAGTCGCTTAACTTTTCAGAGGGGGAAGCCCGGCACCCCGGGGTAAGTCATTCTGCCGGAACGAAGGGAGCATCTCTGCAGGGGAGTATTGAGGGTGGCACCCGTTTTCGTTTTACAGCAACTTACGGACTTAACGAGGGGCCGGACCGGACATACCATGACGAGTCGGGTGTGAATATTCCGGTACGACTCCACCGGGAACATGATTATTGCCGGGCCGGAGGTAATACCCTTCGCAAAATGTCAGCTACCGGACTAAGCCGCAAGGCGCGGGTAAGTAAATCTTCGCCAGAGTCGCCGTATTGATCAGGATATTATCGGGGCTGAAACCGGTATCCGGGAATACGATTGACCGGGAAAAGCACCGGCGAATGGCATTCAGGAAGATGACGAGCGGCCGGGTTACACCCCCGTTATCAGAAAGCCTCCGGTGTTATAAAGTTGCTGACGACGTCTCTGTTCTCTGGCAGTGATTATCTGTCCGGCAATGGAGCAGATCACTAAAGAAAAACGGAGGTCGCCGGGGCCTGATGACTAACTCTGAACTCTGGCCGGGGATTCGCGTGGAACGGAACGACACCAGGGCCGTAAGGTGTCATCGCACTCTTACGAAGATAAAAATGATATTCAAAACATCCGGGGTCGAGGTTCAGTGGCAAATACGACCCATCCTCAATCGCGTCCGGTGACGTTTGGTATCCGTATTTTCCCCCTGCTAAACGCAGGGATGTGAATCATTACTTTGCCGGGGATGCGTGGGGTGTTGCGTACTATGCAGGTTACAGAACAGTACAGATTACAAAAAGTGCCCCCTTATTGATGAGAGACAAAATGCAATTTGCGACCGGAAGAAATTATCAATTTACAGACAATGGGTTACGGATTCCCTTCACTCTGGCAGACGGTCAGAGTATGAATGATGAAAATACCCCGACCCCCGGGTCTGATAATTCAGACGGTATCAATCTGGTCCGGTTTAACGATGATTTTTAGTGTTAAAAACAGCAGGTAAGGGACGTTTAATTCATTTCAACGCGGCGGTGAAACCGCCGGAGTTCCTGAATTGGGCAAATACCGGGACCGTCAGCCCTGTTAAGGCAGGACTTTGTGCCGGAGAAGGGTTTAGTGAAATAATGACCAATCCCTATCGACGAAGTCGATCCCTTTCCGTATGATGGCGCCAATTTTTCCAGCGGGTTAATGTAATGATTAGTTTGATTGCTGCAATGGCGGCAGATCGGGTTATCGGTATGGATAATGCCATGCCATGGAATTTGCCAGCGGATCTGGCCTGGTTTAAAAAACAGACCCTGAATAAACCCGTGATCATGGGGCGGCGTACGTTTGAGTCCATTGGCCGGCCACTGCCCGGACGACTGAATATCGTGATCAGCCGTTCAGCGGGTACCGCTGAGGGCGTCAGCTGGGTCACTTCCCCCGAAGAGGCGCTGAAACTGGTCGCCGATGCGCCGGAGATCATGGTGATCGGCGGCGGTAAAATCTATGCTCAGATGCTGGAAAAAGCCGACCGGCTCTATCTGACACATATCGATGCAGAAGTCGAAGGAGATACCCAGTTTCCGGATTACGATCCCGATCATTGGCAGTCTGTATTCAGTGAGTTTCATGACGCAGATGCGAATAACACCCACAGCTTCTGTTTTGAGATCCTGGATCGTCGGGTCTGCACTGACTGACGGAAAATCACTCTCGTCCGTAAAGAATAATATTCTGCCACAGGGGAATCAGCCCCTGTGGCAGGTCCTTGTTATGACATGCAGTAATAAGTAACGTATTTCCTTTTATTCTAAAATAGACCTTCCTCACAGTTTTAATCTCCCATTAAAATTAATCTGTATCGCGTTGTGAATGATAGAACTCTCCCCGTCTGGTCATATTTTTTAATAAATTCATCGGTAATTACGGATTGACAGGATATCGGTTTACCCGTGGGCGCGGTTCAGACTTTTATTTCCTGATGCCCGTAGTTCGGGTTATTTTCTGAAGAACCGTATTGTCCCGGGAATATAGGATTTTATCCTTCCGGATAATTACCGGGATACTTTTCGCCGGACGGGTAAAGGTGGTTTTTTCAGTAAACGCGGCTCGCGTATAGCCGTAAATACGGTATCCCGTATTTTGAAGATTTCACCCTGAATATTAAAAAAGTGCTCAGTAAGGATTATCCGGGCACGATGATTTGCGGAAAATTGATCATCCTGCAAAGGACTGGTGCTGTAAATTAAGGAGATTAGGATGACCCGATATTTGCAATTAGCAGAACAGATTATTGAGGACGCAGGGGGAAAGAAAAATATCCGGACACTCGTCCACTGTGCGACACGGCTGCGTTTTAAACTGCATCATACCCCGGCAGGGGCAGCGGACCGGATAAAATCTCTGGACGGGGTTATCGCCGTCGTCGAAAGCGGGGGGCAGTTCCAGGTGGTCATCGGCAATCATGTGGGCGAGGTGTTTCGTGCCATTGAAAGCTGCCTGGCCGGAACCGCCGTGACTTCTCAGCAGCCCGTCCACGGCTCTGAGCGCGAAGATGAAAAGAACCCCGCAGCGTCTCTGCTGGCACGCTTTATCGATCTGGTTTCCGGGATTTTTACTCCGGTCCTGAGTGTGATGGCAGCCTCCGGGATCCTGAAAGGATTTCTTGCGTTGTTTGTGGCGCTGGACCTGCTGGATCCGCAAAGCGCGACTTATCAGGTCTGGTTTGCAGCCAGTGATGCTCTGTTCTATTTCTTCCCGATGGTTCTCGGTTATACGGCCGGTAAGAAGTTCGGTGGCTCGCCGTTCCTGACGATGGCCATCGGTGGCGCACTGGTTCACCCGACTATCCTGTCACTTGCGGAACCGGCGAGCTTCTTCGGTATTCCGCTGACGTTGATCAATTACAGTTCCTCGGTGATCCCGATTATTTTCTCTGCGTGGCTGAGTTGCTGGCTGGAGAAAACGCTTTACCCGCGCCTGCCTGAATCCATCCGCAATTTTACCGCCCCGCTGATTTGTCTGATAGTGATTGTCCCGCTGACCTTCCTGGTGATCGGGCCGCTGTTTACGTTCCTCAGCCATCTGCTGGCCAGCGGTTATCAATGGATTTACGATATCGCGCCCTGGATTGCCGGGATTTTCCTTGGCGCAGTGTGGCAGGTCTGTGTCATTTTCGGCCTGCACTGGGGCCTGGTGCCTGTCGCAATCAACAATCTCAGTGTGCTGGGATACGACACCATCATTCCGTTGTTACTGCCAGCGGTAATGGGTCAGGCCGGTGCAGCCCTTGGGGTGTTTCTGGCAACCCGGGATGCCCGGCTTAAAATGCTGGCCGGGACATCGGTGACGGCGGGCATTTTCGGTATTACAGAGCCGGCAATCTACGGCGTGACATTGCCCCTGAAACTGCCTTTCCTGTTCGGGTGTATTGCCGGGGGACTCGGGGGCGGCATCGTGGGTCTGTGCCAGGTGAAAGTCTGGTCATTCGGACTGGTGAGTATTTTTTCTGTGACACAGATGATCCCGGCCAGCGGGATAGATCTTACCGTCTGGGCTGCGATCGGTGCGGCAATCCTGGCACTGTTCCTGTCTTGTCTGCTGACGTTCCTGTTCGGGGTGCCTCGTACCGGGCCAACTCACAGCACAGTGAACAATGGATAACATGGCCGGCCTGTCGCAGTTATGACAGGCCATGCGTGATTGGAGTGATTCATCATCATCAGGGAGAGAGTTATGAAGTTATTTCCGGAACATTTTCTGTGGGGAGGCGCGATTGCGGCCAACCAGGTGGAAGGTGCATGGCGTGAAGGAGGGAAGGGGCTATCGACATCCGATGTTCTGCCGGAAGGTCTGTTCGGGCGCCTTGATGAGCGCGGGTCTGATAATGAATATCTGAAGGACGTGGCGATCGATTTCTATCATCGCTACCCGCAGGATATCGCGTTATTTGCTGAAATGGGATTCACCTGCCTGCGCCTGTCGATCGCGTGGAGCCGTATTTTTCCCCGCGGTGATGAGGCGGCACCGAATGAAGCCGGGCTTGCGTACTATGACGCGATTTTTGCTGAACTGGCAAAACACAGGATCCTGCCAGTAGTGACACTTTCTCATTACGAGATGCCCTGGGCATTAGTTAAAGAATACGGTGGCTGGGGAAATCGTCAGGTCATTACTTTCTTCCTGCATTATGCCAGAACGGTGTTTCAGCGTTACCGCCACCAGGTGCGTTTATGGCTGACGTTCAATGAAATTAATATGTCACTGCATGCGCCCCTGACCGGTGTTGGTATCCCGATGGAGAGTTCGCCGGGAGAAATTTATCAGGCCATCCATCATCAGCTGGTGGCCAGTAGCCTGACGGTCAAAACCTGCCATGAAATGATCCCGGGAGCCAGAATAGGCAATATGCTGCTGGGCGGTTTACAGTATCCGTTAAGCAGCAAACCGGCCGATGTGATGGCGGCCATGGAGGCAAACCGGCACTGGTTATTTTTCGGGGATGTGCAGGTCAGGGGAGAGTACCCGGGCTATATGCAACGTTATTTCCGCGATAATGCGATTGAGCTGCATATCACCGATGAAGATCGTGACGCTCTCAGACACGGCGTGGATTTTGTCTCATTCAGTTATTACATGTCCGGATGTGCCAGTGCCGAGCCGGAAAAATATCTGCAACAGCGCGGAAATATCCTGAACATGATCCCGAACCCGCACCTGAGTGCATCGGAATGGGGGTGGCAGATAGACCCGCAGGGATTACGGATACTGCTAAACCTGCTCTGGGATCGTTATCAAAAACCGCTGTTTATTGTAGAGAATGGCCTGGGGGCACGGGATCAACTCACGGCGGAGGGCCAGGTTAACGATGATTACCGCATCAGTTATCTGAATGATCATCTGCAACAAGTCCGGGAAGCTCTGGACGATGGTGTGGATATTATGGGGTACACCAGCTGGGGGCCTATCGATTTAGTCAGTGCTTCCAAAGGTGAACTTTCCAAGCGCTATGGCTTTATTTATGTCGATCGCCACGACGATGGTACCGGGACGCTGCAACGTTACCGTAAAAAAAGTTTCGGCTGGTATCAGTCGGTGATTGCCAGCCGGGGGGCCGTACTGAAATAAGAGAAAATTCAGGGGCGGTCACGGAGCGACGGCCCCGGAAGGTTAACTCTTTTTCTTCTGCAGGGAAGGCTGGTGGAAATACTGCTGGTCTTCCCAGCGCAGCAGGGTCAGCGTTCCGCCCCAGCAGCATCCGGTATCCAGCCCCAGAATCCCCGCCGGCATGCCTTTACCTTCCAGCGATGCCCAATGACCGAAGGCAATGGTATAGCCTTCACGCACCGGGCCTTCCAGCATAAACCAGGGTTTGAGCGGCGGTGTCGCTTTTTCCGGAACATCTTTGCAGATCATGTCCAGCTGTCCGTTCGGAAAGCAATAGCGCATCCGCGTCAGTGCATTTGCACTGAAACGCAGCTTAGCCAGTCCGCTGAGTTCGGGGGTCCAGTTATTTGGCATATCGCCGTACATGGCATCCAGGAATAACGGATAGCTGTCACTGGAGAGTATGACTTCCAGTTCCCTGGCACAGGCTTTTGCGGTTTCGATATCCCACTGTGGTGTGATCCCGGCATGGGCCATCACCAGTTTTTTCTCTTCATCCACCTGCAATAATGGCTGACGACGCAGCCAGTTGATCAGGTCATCGCAGTCATCGGCGGCCAGCAGCGCGGCCAGATTATCTTTAGGTTTGTTGCGACTGATCCCGGCATACACCGCCAGAATATGCAGATCATGGTTGCCCAGCACCAGCCGGACAGAGTCACCCAGTGACTTCACTTTTCTCAGCACAGCCAGTGAGTCCGGGCCACGGGCGACTAAATCACCGGTCAGCCAGAGTTCATCCCTGGCCGGGTCAAAACTGACCTGATCCAGCAATGCACAAAATTCAGTGTAACAACCGTGAATATCGCCTATCAGATACGTACTCATGTAAATCCTGTCAGCATAAACCCCGGGCCTGCAGAGACAGACCAGAGGGCGGCTTAATGAAGCTGAGTAGAGACAGCAAGGCGAAACACAGGGATCGGGGTAGTAAAACGCTCGCCGTTTTCGTCTTCCATGACATAGTGCCCCTGCATGGTACCTATCGGCGTTTCGAGGACGGCACCACTGGTATACTGGTATTCGTCACCGGGCTTTATCCGCGGCTGTTCACCGACCACCCCTTCACCCTGAACCTCTGTCTCTTTCCCGTTACCATTAGTGATTAACCAGTAGCGCTCACGTAACTGCACTTCAGAGTGCCCTAAATTACGGATGGTGATGGTATAAGCAAACACATAACGTTCTTCCTCAGGCAGTGACTGCGAGGCGGCATAAAATGTTTGTACATGTACGTAAACGCGTCTGGATCCACTCATGATTAACTCTCCCGGGGTTGTTCCGGATGCTCTGTCAGCCAGTGTGCCAGCTGGCAGTATTGGGCAATCGAGATATTCTCTGCCCGCAGGGTATCATCAATACCAAGATCAGAAAGTACCCCGGCAGAGAACAGGTGACCGAGGCTGTTGCGTAATGTCTTACGACGTTTCCCGAAGGCTTCTGTCGTGATCCGGCTGAGGATTTTGACATCCACTTCAGGATACGGAGAACGGGTATGTGGCACCAGGCGCACGACGGCAGAATCTACTTTCGGTGGCGGAGTAAAGGATTGTGGCGGTACTTCCAGCACCGGGATGACCTGACAGTAGTACTGAGCCATAACCGTCAGACGGCCGTAAGCCTTACTGCCGGGGCCTGCCACCAGGCGATTGACGACCTCTTTCTGTAGCATAAAGTGCATATCTTTAATGGCACCCGGATAGCTAAACAGATGGAACATCAATGGCGTTGAGATATTGTAAGGCAGGTTACCGAAAACACGTAACGGTTGCCCGCGCTCAGCGGCCAGTTCAGCAAAATTGAATGTCATCGCATCCTGCTGAAAAATAGTCAGTTTCGGACCCAGGAATGGGTGAGTCTGCAGGCGGGCAGCCAGATCACGGTCGAGCTCGACCACCGTCAGCGCATCGACTTTTTCACCGACCGGTTCGGTCAATGCCCCCAGGCCGGGACCAATCTCCACCAACGCATCACTGGTAAGCGGATGGATGGCTGAGACAATGCTGTCAATAATATATTGATCGTTCAGGAAGTTCTGCCCGAAACGTTTACGGGCGTAGTGCCCCTGATGGACGCGATTATTCATTACTGCTCTTAATCATATTGATGGCGAGTTTAATCGCCGTAATAAAGCTGCCCGGATCGGCCTGACCACGACCTGCCAGTTCAAGGGCAGTTCCATGGTCGACTGAAGTCCGGATAAATGGGAGACCCAGGGTAATATTTACCGCCCGGCCAAATCCCTGATATTTTAACACCGGCAGTCCCTGATCATGGTACATCGCCAATACAGCATCGGCATGTTCAAGATATTTTGGCTGAAACAGGGTATCGGCTGGCAGCGGCCCGATGAGCGTAATGCCCTGCTGGCGCAACTCTTCCAGTGCCGGTTCGATAATATCAATTTCTTCACGTCCCATATGCCCGCTTTCGCCGGCATGAGGATTTAATCCGCACACCAGAATTTTCGGTTCAGGAAGATGAAATTTCTGCTGTAAATCCCGATGAAGGATGGTGATCACTTCGTGCAGGTTTTCCCGCGTAATCGCGGCAGAGACGTCTTTTAACGGAAGGTGTGTGGTGGCGAGAGCGACCCGTAATTCGGTCGTCGCCAGCATCATGACGACTTTATGGCAGCCGGCACGATCCGCAAAAAATTCGGTATGCCCGGTAAAAGGTATCCCGGCGTCATTAATCACGCCCTTATGGACGGGGCCTGTGACCAGAGCGGAAAATTCTCCGGCAAGACACCCATCACAGGCGGTCGCGAGAGATTCGACCACATAGGCACTGTGACTGGCGGACAGTTTGCCGGCGGTCACTGCCGCAGGTAAATCCACCGGCAGCAAGGTCAGTGTGCCGGCTTTCTGTGCGGCGGCAGGGCGTTCCGGCTGGTAATCGGTCAGCGTGACGGAGATCCCAAGCTGTGCGGCTCTGTCCAGTAACAGTTGCCTGTCGGCACAGACCACTAACTGAACTGGCCAGTCAAAGCTGGCCAGTTGTAACGTCAGGTCAGGTCCAATCCCGGCGGGTTCGCCGGGAGTGATGACGATACGTGGTATATCAGTCATTGTTATCCAGAACTTTCACATAAGCAGATGCGCGTTCTTCCTGCATCCAGGTCTGCGCTTCTTCTGCGAATTTACGGTTAAACAGGATACGATAGGCACGATCTTTCGCCGCCTCATCCGTTCTGTCAACCTGACGGGTATCCAGCAACTGGATCAGATGCCATCCGAAGGAAGAACGGACAGGCTGGCTCAGCTGGCCTTTTTTCAGGTGCATGACCGCATCACGGAACGCCGGGTCATAAATGTTCGGCGATGCCCAGCCTAAATCCCCGCCCAGATTGGCAGAGCCCGGGTCATCAGAATATTTATTGGCGGCGTCGGCAAAGGTCAGTTTGCCATCACGGATATCCGCGGCGATCTGTTCAATTTTGGCATGAGCCTGCTGATCATTCATTATCGGGGTCACTTTGATCAGGATATGGCGCGCATGAACTTCCGTAACCGAAACGTTCTGAGATTCACCACGCATATCGTTCACTTTCAGAATATGGAAACCGACACCCGAACGAATAGGACCGACGATATCACCTTTATGGGCGGTGCTTAATGCCTGACTGAACAGGCTTGGCAGCTCTTCAATTTTGCCCCAGCCCATATTGCCGCCTTTCAGCGCCTGAGGGTCGGCAGAATAGGTGACGGCCATTTTTCCGAAATCGGCACCGTTTTTCAGCTCACCGACCAGTTTTTTTGCCAGAGCTTCTTCATCATCAACCTGTTGCTGGGACGGATTTTCCGGTAACGGCAGCAGGATCATGCTGAGGTTAATTTCTGTGCCCGGCACGTTTTGCGCTGAAATCTGTTTGGCCAGATTATTCACCTCTTCAGGGAGAATAGTAATACGGCTTCTGACTTCGTTATTACGAACTTCTGCGATCAGCATCTCTTTACGGATCTGATTACGGTAATCGTTGTAATTCACCCCGTCGTAGGTCAGGCGGCTGCGTAACTGATCCATACTCAGGTGGTTCTGCGCGGCGATATTCTGAATTGCCTGATCCAGTTCCTGGTCACTGATCTGCATGCCGGCACGCTGGCCCATCTGAGTGATGATGCTGTCCATAATCTCGCGTTCGAGGATCTGATGACGTAAGGTCTGATCATCTGGCAACTGCTGGCCGGCCTCCTTTGCCTGAGTTTTCACAGTGCGCATCAGGTCATCAACATCGCTTTCAAGAACCACACCGTTGTTGACGATCGCTGCGACTTTATCAATCATCTGTGGTGCAGCCAGAGCAGTCGTTGCCTTAAGCGCGACACACAGAATCAGCATTCTCCAGTTCTTCATACTATTTCCATCGTTGTTACCGCTATGCGGAATTTACCGGCCATACATTACAACATCAAAACGCTGACTGATAAGGGATAATCCCCTGGCTCAGCATTTGACTGGTTCCCAGACTATAGTTTGAACTCAGGCCCCGGAACTCAATGTTGAATGAAATCTGGTTGTCATATTTACTTGTATCGTTTTCCCAGCCATTGATCTTACGCTCATAGCCTAAACGGATGGCATAACAACAAGAACTGTATTGAACACCTAACAGTTGCTCAGCAGGTTTACGGTTACGGGTATCGTAATAGTAAGCGCCGACCACTGACCATGCATCTGCGATAGGCCAGCTGGCAGTTGCGCCCGCCTGCGATATCCCGTTTTTGTAAATCGGGCTGTTCAGCAAGGATTCATCGTTCAGTGCTGCAGCAACATACTGAGGGCTGCTATAACGGTAACTCAACTGCACCATGCGGTCGGCGTCACGACGATATTCCAGTATCGCATTCCCCTGGGAGACATTATCCAGTTTGGTATCATATTGCAGACCCCCACGGACACCCCAGCGATCGCTGATCTTCCAGTACGTATCACCGGCCCAGGTCAGGCTACCGGTGCTGTCTTCATCGTCGATTGATGCAATTCCCGTACGTGCAGGGGTAAACGAATATATCTGACCCACAGAAATGTTAAATCGTTCAACCAGATTACTATCATAAATGCGGGAAGTAACCCCGGAGGCGACCTGATTCGCAGATGCGATGCGATCCAGACCGCTATAAGTCCGGTCACGGAACAGCCCGGTATAGTCAGTTTGTAATAAGGTCGAGTCGTAAGGATAGATATCGCTCTGATTACGGTAAGGCACATACAGGTACTGAACACGAGGTTCCAGGGTCTGGGTATACCCCGGAGACCAGTCCATGTCCCGGTCAAAGACCATCCGGCCATCGACTTTAAACTGCGGCATCGTCCGGTTGACGGAATCTTTCAGATTATAACGGGAGCCGTTTTCTGTCAGGTCACCGCTGTTGTAATCATCCAGGTTATCCTGCTGATAATGTGTCGCCAGCAGTTTTGCTTCGGTATTCAGGCTGGCCCAGCTGTTGGACAGAGGTAAGTCCAGGGTCGGTTCGACATGCAGACGGGTAGCCTGCGGATAACGCGGGTTGGTATTGGTAAAACGCGCCACCTGACCAAAGACATGGCCATCAAACGGGCCGATATCATTCTGATAAAGGTTAACATCAAGCTGCGGCAGGGTGCGGTAAATATTACTGTTGGTGCGTGAGAATGTCTGGAAGTCACGCGTGGATAAGGTAGCATCCCAGTGAGTATCGGCATAACCAATACTGAATTTCTGCGAGGCATAACCATCCGTTGAACTGTAATATTTCGAATCCAGGTCGTTAAAGTAGTAAGTATCACTGACTTTGGTGTAGTCGGCATTGAACCGCCAGTGTTGATCATAAACACCGGAATGGCGCCAGTAGAACAACCAGCGGTCAGAGCTGGCACTGTCGGCGATACCCCTCGCGGATTTTTCGTTGTTATATTGCTGATCCGAAGGCAGGTAATCCAGCTCCATCAGCCCGCCGCCTAATCCGGAAAGATAGCGGAATTCGTTTTGCAACTGCATCCCACGCTTGCTCATGTAATGAGGCGTGATCGTGGCATCCATTTGTGGCGCAATATTCCAGTAATACGGCAACATAAACTCGAAGCCGTTATTATTGCCATATTTCGCATTCGGGATCAGGAACCCTGAACGGCGGCGGTCACCGATCGGCAGTTGCAGGTAAGGGCTGTAAAAAACAGGAACCGAACCGATTTTGAAGCGGGCATTCCAGATTTCGGCGACTTCTTCCTGACGGTCCTGAATGATTTCAGAGCCGACCACACTCCAGCTATTACTGCCGGGCAGGCAGGAGGTAAAGCTGCCGTTTTCCAGGATGGTGTAGCGGTTATTATCACGCAGTTTCATCTGGGTCGCGGTGCCACGGCCCTGGCGTCCGACCATCTGATAATCGCCATTCCAGACGTTAGTATCTTTATTATTCAGGTTGGACCAGGCTTTTGAGCCCTTCAGAATTACCTGATTGTCGTCATAATGAACGTTGCCCAGTGCATCGACAGTACGGGTCGGTGTACTCTGGCCGGATTGCTCATTCTGATGAAGTTGTATTTCATCGGCCTGCAGCTGTCCGTTGCCCTGATTAACGATGACTTTACCGGAAAAAACGGAATTGTTCGGATACGTTCCCTTCGCCGAGTCAGAGTTGATGGTGACGGGTTGCTCATTAGGCGTTCCGCTGGTGAGCGGGCGATTATATGAGGGAACGCCCAGCATACATTGCGACATCAGGTCATCTGCAAGGGTATGCTGACTGTAGAGCGCTGCACCAATCATCGTGGCAAGCAGGGTAGGTATACGTTTATTCATACGCAGTATCTGGGATTCCGTTAAAACTGGCATCATGCCGACAATTGGCGAAGACTAACTTACCGCATTATGAAGCCGGTGTTAATCCTGATCTATCCGGTTTGCCGATAGGCGGTTGAGTAAATGACGGGTATGATAATGCAAATTTCGACCTGAAGCATGGCGAATTGAGGAGTTTATGCGCTATTGGGGTAAAGTAATTGGATTTATGGTGGGTCTTTTCTCTGGCGCCGGCTTTTGGGGCGTGGTTCTGGGGATGATGATTGGCCATGCCATCGATAAAGTCATGAGCAGTAAGGGGCAGGGATATTTTTCTGACAACCAGTCACGTCAGAACCTGTTTTTCCGCACCACATTTCAGGTGATGGGGCATCTGACCAAATCGAAAGGACGGGTCACCGAAGCGGATATTCAGGTCGCTTCCGCGTTTATGGATCGTCTGCAACTGCACGGAGAGTCCCGCCGATCGGCTCAGCAGGCATTCCGCGAAGGTAAAGACAGCCAGTATCCGTTACGTGAGAAGTTGCGGGAGTTTCGCAGTGCCTGTTTCGGACGTTTTGATCTGATCCGCATGTTTCTGGAAATCCAGGTTCAGGCGGCTTTCGCCGACGGAATTCTGCATCCCAGTGAACGGCAGGTCTTATATGTGATTGCCGAAGAACTCGGTATCTCCCGCGGACAGTTCGATCAGTTTCTGCGGATGATGGCGGGGGGCGAGCAGTTCTCCGGGGGGAGTTATTCCCGCCAGGAACAGTATCAGCACGCGCAGCGTGGTCCGACGCTGGAAGATGCCTGCAGTGTACTGGGTGTTAAGCCTGGTGACGATCCGACGACCATTAAGCGGGCGTACCGCAAACTGATGACTGAACATCATCCGGATAAACTGGTGGCGAAGGGATTACCGCCGGAGATGATGGAAATGGCGAAACAGAAGACACAAAAGATCCAGTCTGCTTACGACATGATCCGTAAAGAGAAAGGGTTTAAATAGTCCGGGAACAGAGCCGTTACCGGTGCGGGAAACGGCTCTTTGAGTGACTGCCGGTCAGAAACCGGCAGGCTGGCGAAACGTCATCGGCGTGCCGTACGCCGGATGCGTGATCGTCAGTGATTCTGCATGCAGTAACAGACGATCGGCCATTGCTAAGGCTTCAGGATGTGCATAGAACCGGTCTCCCAGAATGGGGTGGCCCAGCGCCAGCATATGTACCCTGAGCTGATGTGATCGCCCGGTAATGGGTTTCAGTTCGACCCGGCAACTGGCATCATCACAATACTCCATTACCCGCCATTCCGTCTGCGCCGCTTTCCCGGTGTCGAAGCACACTTTCTGCATCGGCCGGTTCGGCCAGTCACAGATCAGTGGCAGGTCGACCAGTCCCTTTTCTGCGGCCGGATGGCCCCAGATGCGGGCGATGTAGGTCTTCTGAGGTTCGCGCTCACGGAACTGACGTTTCAGTTCCCGTTCAGCGGCTTTGGTCAGAGCGACCACAATCACACCGCTGGTGGCCATATCCAGACGGTGAACCGACTGTGCCGCCGGATAATCACGCTGAACCCTGAGCATGATACTGTCATGGTGTTCCGGCAAACGCCCCGGCACGGACAACAGCCCGCTCGGTTTATTCACCACCATGATATGGCTGTCCTGGTAAAGGATATGCAGCCAGGGTTCGGTGGGAGGATTATAGGGTTCCATACACGTTTCCATCGGGGGCCGAAGCCCCCGTAACCGGTTACTGGTGGGTGACAACAATCAGCCGTAAAGCATCCAGCCGCCAGTTTGCCTGAGCCAGGCTTTCCATCACTTCCTGGCGGTTGGTTTCCAGTGCTTCGACTTCATCGTCACGGATATTCGGGTTCACTGCCTGCAGGGCACGTAACCTGTCCAGTTCAGCCGTCAGTGTCTCATCCGCCTGATGGCGGGCTTCTTCAATCACGGCCTGCGCATCGGTCACCACCAGTTCTTCCCCCCGGGTCAGGATCTGATAAACATCCTGCTGGACCGCATTCACCAGTTTGCTACCGGTATGACGGTTGACGGCACTCAACTGACGGTTGAAGCTTTCAAATTCAACCTTCGCCGCCAGGTTATTTCCGGCTTTATCCAGCATCAGACGCAATGGGGTCGGTGGCAGGAACCGGGTCAGTTGCAGGTGTTTAGGTGCCTGTGCTTCCACCACATAGACCAGTTCAACCAGTAAGGTCCCGACCGGCAGTGCTTTATTTTTCAGTAAGGAAATGGCGCTGCTGCCGGTATCACCGGACAGGATCAGGTCCAGACCATTACGGATCAACGGATGTTCCCAGGTAATAAACTGGGTATCCTCGCGGGAAAGCGCCTGTTCACGGTCAAAGGTGACAGTACAGCCTTCTTCCGGTAACCCCGGAAAGTCCGGTACCAGCATATGATCCGACGGCGTCAGGACAATCAGATTATCACTGCGGTCTTCCTGATTAATACCGACGATATCGAACAGGTTCAGGGCAAAATTCACCAGTTCGGTATCGTTATCCTGCGCGGCGATGGCCTCTGCTAACCCGACAGCGGCTTCACCCCCGTTGGAGTTCAGCTCCAGCAGACGGTCACGCCCTTGTTCCAGCTGTGCTTTCATAGCATCATGTTGCTGACGGCAGTCGGCAATAAATTCATCCAGCCCTTCGGTTTTTTCCGGTGCGGCCAGATACGTCAGCAACTGCGGATGTACCTGGTCATAGACCGTACGTCCGGTCGGGCAGGTATGCTCAAAGGCATCCAGCCCTTCGTGGAACCAGCGCAGCAATACGGCCTGAGCGGTGTTTTCCAGCCAGGGAACCAGGATCTGAATGTCGTTCTGTTGCCCGATGCGATCCAGACGTCCGATACGTTGTTCCAGCAGATCCGGGTTGAAAGGCAGGTCAAACATGACCAGCCGGCTGGCGAACTGGAAGTTACGTCCTTCAGAACCGATTTCCGAACACAGCAGCACCTGTGCTCCCTCTTCCTGTGAAGCAAAGAACGCCGACGCTCTGTCACGTTCAATAATCGACAGGCCTTCGTGGAAAACGGCGGCACGGATACCTTCCCGCTCACGCAGGAATTGTTCCAGTTGCAGTGCCGTCGCGGCTTTGGCGCAGATCACCAGCACTTTCTCTTTACGGTTTTCCAGCAGATAGTCGGTCAGCCATTCGACACGCGGGTCAAAGGCCCACCAGGTACCGGAATCGCCTTCAAACTCCTGATAAATCTGCTCAGGGTAGAGCATATCGCGGGCGCGTTCTTCGGCGCTTTTACGGCTGCCCATGATCCCGGAGACCTTGATGGCCGTCTGGTATTGCGAAGGCAGCGGCAGGCGGAATTGCTGCAGCTGACGTGAAGGGAAGCCTTTAACACCCTGACGGGTATTACGGAACAAAACGCGGCTGGTGCCGTGGCGATCCATCAACAGGGAGACCAGCTTTTTACGAGCCTCAAGGCGCAGTTCATCGCCGCTGTTTGCCCGGGCGATCAGTGCGGAAATATCCTGGTCGCTGATCAGGTCATTGATCATCGCTTCTTCGCTGGTCGCGATAGGGGTATCCGCCAGTAAAGAGGTGACGGCATCGGCGACCGGCTGGTACTGCTCCTGTTCTTCAACAAAAGACTGATAGTCGTGGAAACGGTCCGGATCCAGCAGGCGCAGACGGGCGAAATGGCTTTCCATACCCAGCTGCTCCGGAGTGGCGGTCAGCAGCAACACACCAGGAATGTTTTCAGCCAGTTTCTCGACCACCAGATATTCACGGCCAGGTTTACCTTCAGACCAGGACAGGTGGTGGGCTTCATCGACCACCAGCAGATCCCATTCCGCCTCAGACATCGCTTCCAGGCGCTGCCGGTTCTTACAGGCAAAATCGAGTGAACAGATGACCAGCTGTTCGGTAAAGAACGGGTTGCTGGTGTCAAACTGTGCTTCGTTGTAGCGGTCATCATCGAACAGCGCAAAGCGCAGGTTGAAACGACGCAGCATTTCAACCAGCCACTGGTGCTGTAGCGTTTCAGGGACCACGATCAGTACACGTTCAGCACGGCCCGCCAGTAGCTGCTGCTGAATGATCATCCCGGCCTCAATGGTTTTTCCAAGGCCGACTTCATCGGCCAGTAATACGCGCGGTGCATGGCGACGGCCCACATCGTGGGCAATATGCAACTGATGCGGGATCAGGTTCGTCCGCATGCCGCGCATACCACTGACGGGCAGACGATATTGCGCACTCTGATATTTACGGGCGCGGAAACGCAAGGCAAAGCGATCCATCCGATCGAGCTGACCGGCAAATAACCTGTCCTGAGGTTTGCTGAATACCAGTTTACTGTCGAGCATGACTTCACGCAGGCTGACATCATTTTCCTGAGTATCCGTACGTGTCCCGGTGTAGGTCATGACACCGTCATTATCCCGGACACTTTCTACGGTTAACTGCCAGCCTTCATGGCTGGTGATGGTATCGCCCGGGTTAAAGATGACCCGGGTAATAGGAGAATCATTACGGGCATACAGTCTGTTTTCGCCAGTAGCCGGAAAAAGT
This sequence comes from Tatumella terrea, assembly GCF_039523755.1. Classification (NCBI taxonomy): domain Bacteria; kingdom Pseudomonadati; phylum Pseudomonadota; class Gammaproteobacteria; order Enterobacterales; family Erwiniaceae; genus Tatumella; species Tatumella terrea. Next base: position 349,436 of record NZ_BAAAFX010000002.1, read on the forward strand.
AAAGTGACCATACGTGCATCGATAGCGACGACCGTCCCCAGTCCAAGTTCACTTTCTGTATCACTAATCCAGCGCTGACCAAGTGTAAAAGGCATAAATAATTAGCTCGATTCTCTTAACGTGTAAAAAGATATTCATGCGCTGCAGGCAATAGCATGGCGACCAGACAAAAGGTCTGGTAAATAAAATGCAGAGCAATGAGATTCAGGGAGGGCGCTATGGTACTGGAAGGTGAGCCATTCGTCACCTATCAAAACAGTCCCAGCTGCCCGGTAATCAGTGTGTTGAAGTCGCCGCCGACAAACCCGAGTATGCCGTCCGCCACAGGTTCCAGCTGACGTGTCAGGTAATGATCATAATCCAGCGGGGCACTGCGGGCATTCAGGGGTTCCGGCCCGCGGGTGGTCATCACATAACGGATGGTCCCGCCTTTCTGATACCGTAACGGGTGTCCGGCCTTACGGGCATAGTCATCAGACAGCCTGGCGGCCCGCGCATGGGGCGGCACATTTCGCTGGTACTCATCCAGCGGACGCCGTAACCGCTTGCTGTAAATTAATTTATCATCCAGTTCACCCGCCATCAGTTGAGCCACCGTGTCCCGGACATATTGCTGCCAGGGCTCGCGCCGGAAAATCAGGGAATACAGCGTTTGCTGGAACTCTTTGGCCAGTGGGGTCCAGTCCGTACGGACCGTCTCCAGCCCTTTAAAAACAATCTGGTCCCGGCCGTGATGATTCACCCGGCCGGCATAACGCTTTTTACTGCCCTGTTCGGCACCCCGGATGGTGGGCATCAGAAAACGGCAATAATGGGTTTCGTATTCCAGCTCAAGGGCGCTGTCCAGCTGAAACTGTTGTGCGAGCTGCTGCTTCCACCAGTCATTGACGCTGGCGGCCAGCTGGCGGCCAATTTCCTCCGCCCGGGCTTCGCTGTGGGCCGTTTTCAGCCAGACAAAGGTCGAGTCGGTATCGCCGTAAATCACGCGGTATCCCTGTTGTTCAATAAAATCACGGGTCTTTTGCATAATTTCGTGACCGCGCAGGGTGATGGAGGAGGCCAGCCGCGGATCAAAGAACCGGCAGGAAGGGGTTCCCAGCACACCGTAAAACGCATTCATAATGATTTTCAGCGCCTGGGAGAGTGGCTGATTATTCTGCCGTTTTGCCTGTTCACGGCTTTGCCAGATCTGCCCGACGATATCCGGCAGGCAGAAGGTCTGCCGTGAGAAACGGGCATCCAGAAAACCGGGCATCGAAGTGTCATCCGCAGGGTGCGCCATGCCTTCCACCAGTCCGACCGGATCGATCAGAAAGGTTTTGATGATGGAGGGGTACAGACTCTTATAGTCCAGCACCAGCACGGAGTCATATAATCCCGGGCTTGAGTCCATCACATACCCGCCGGGGCTGGCGGCCGGAGCAACTTCACCGGTATTGGGCGCGACATAACCGGCCCGATGCATCCGCGGAATATAGAGGTGGCTGAAAGAGGCGACGGACCCGCCGTGACGATCGGCCTGCAGCCCGTTCACACTGCTGCGTTCCAGCAGGAAGGGCATCAGGCGGGTATGGAGGAAGATCCGCGTGACAAGCTCGCAGTCCCGCAGGTTATAACGCGCCAGGGCCGGTTTATCGGTGGCAAAACGTTGATTGATCTCCGCCATCCGGTTGCCCGGCTCATCAATAAATTTGCCCTCGCCAAACAGCGTTTGTGAGACATTCTCCAGACTAAAGGAATCGAAATTCATAAAGGCCGATTTGAGTGCCTCAATACCATCAATGATCAGCCGGCCGGCCGCCTGAGCAATATAGGTGCCGGGTTTAAAACCATGTTCCCGCCACTCAAGGGGGACGCCGCCGCGTCCGGCCAGCAGAGGGATCTGATACCGGTCAGCCTGTTTTTGTAAAACGCGTAAATCGAACTGGATCACATTCCAGCCGATAATGACATCCGGATCGTGGTCGGTGAACCACTGGTTCAGCCTCTCCAGCAGTTCCCTGCGGGTAGGGACATACTCCAGGGTGAAATCCACTGTCTGTCCACCGGGCGTCGGGGGGCCGAGCATTATCACCCGCCGTTCACCACAGCCCTCAATACCGATGCAGTACAACTCGCCATGCTCGTTGGTTTCGATATCGAGAGACATCCAGGTCAGGGACGGACGATAGTCCGGGTGAGGTTTGAGCCGTGCCTCATCGATCAGACCGTCACGGGCCACACCACTGAACCAGACCGGCGCCATAATAAAGCGTTCCATCAGGTAGCGGTCCGGTGGACGGATATCGGCTTCAGCCACCGGAATGGCATTTTCCCGTAACAATTTTTCAAACCGTTGCAGTTGACGATATTGCGAACAATACAGGCCGGCCTGTGGCTGCCGATGGAAGTCGAGCAATTGCAGCGGACTCAGCCGGAACGCTTTTTCCCGCGACAGCAATCCCCGGGCTTTTTCGCAAGCGGACTGTGGTATAAAGGCAACCGCCTGCTGAGCCGGCACGCGCACTTTTACCGGCCCGGAATCGGTGGCCAGCCAGAAATAAAGTTCGATGCCCCGGGGGGTATCCCGCCAGTGACGGGTTAATAAAAAACCAGCTTGAGGATTGTTCACAAAGACTCCGGTGTTGCAGAGTCTTCAGTATAGCACAGGGGGCAGGGAGCCCGGAGAGACGCAAGGGGCAGGGATGTTTTGTATCTGTTTGTATTTAACCGAACACTTAGCTTGACGTTCCCGGGCTTGCTCAGGACAATCCAGGCTCTGTTTACTTGAGGAATCTTTATGGAAGTCTGGATCCAACATCTGCTTACCCAATCGCTGGAGTGGGCCCTGTTTGCGGTCGCGGTAGTGACTTTTTTTGAGTCACTGGCCCTGGTCGGGTTAGTCCTGCCCGGCACCGTAATGATGGCGAGCCTGGGAGCGTTGATCGGCAGTGGCAAGATCGGGCTGTATCCTGCCTGGGGGGCCGGATTCATCGGGTGCCTGCTGGGAGACTGGATTTCCTTTTATATTGGCTGGCGTTTCAAAGGTCCGCTGCATCGCTGGAAGTACCTGCAAAAATACCGGAAATTGCTGGATAAAACCGAGCATGCCCTCAACGAGCACAGTATTGCCACCCTCCTGATCGGTCGTTTTGTCGGTCCGACCCGTCCGCTGATCCCGATGCTGGCAGGAATGCTGGAACTGCCGGTGAAAAAATTTCTGCCACCGAATATTGCCGGTTGTCTGCTATGGCCGCCGGTGTATCTGTTACCGGGCATCCTGGCCGGTGTGGCGATTGATGCACCGCATACCGCACAGAGCAGCGATTTTAAGTGGCTGTTACTGGCGGAAGCGGTGATGATCTGGCTGGCGGCGTGGTCTGGCTGGCGGTGGGGCCGCGCTATCAAAAGTAAAAAACCCGTGAGCGGATTTTTAACGACAAAACGTCTGCACTGGCTGGCCCCGTTACTGATTATTCTGGCGATTGGCGGATTTGTCGCACTTCAGTTCCATCCGATGATGCCGGGGTTCCGTCATCTGTTATGGCGTGTCTTTATTGCCTGATCCCGGGGGGGTAAAGCCCGGGATCACTGCGTCGCCAGGGGCATCGACCTCCCGGGCGACATGTCCGTCACGGATAACAATGGCCCGGTCCGCAATCCGGCGGATATCATCCTGATGGTGGGTGACCATTAACAGGGTGATCGTATGTTCACGACAGAGCTGATCCGTCAGGGTGATCATTTCCTGCCGCAGGTGCGGGTCCAGGGCAGAAAACGGCTCGTCCAGCAGTAACAAAGGGCGCTGGCGTAACAAACAACGGGCCAGCGCTACCCGCTGACGCTGGCCGCCGGACAACTGCCCCGGCAAACGGTCTGCTAACCCGTCCAGTCCTGCCTGCAGGAGAATATCACTGATCTGCTTTTTCTGTGGTGGAGTCAGGCGCAGACCGGGGTGCAGACCTAACCCGAGATTCTGCTGTACATTCAGATGCGCAAACAGATTATTTTCCTGAAACAGCATTGAGACCGGACGTTCAGCCGGCGGCAGGCCGGTACAGGCTTTGCCGTCTATCCATAACTCTCCTCCGGTGACCGGCAAAAACCCCGCAATCAGGCTCAGTAGCGTACTTTTTCCGGCACCGCTTGGCCCGAGGATGGCAAGCCGTTCGCCTTTCGCGGCCTGCAAAGTAAAGCTCAGTGTCCGGGACTGATAGCGGTAGCTCAGGTCATTCAGTGTCAGCATGGGTTCCTGCTATTTTTTCAATCAGTGAGAAAAGAATAAAACATACCAGCAGCAGTACTAAGGCGGTGATGGCTCCCTGTTGCTGCCGGTAGGCTCCTATCTGCTGATACAGATAAAACGGTAACGTCCGGAAATCATCGTTACCGAACAGAGAAATAACCCCGAAATCGCCGACCGAGAGGACACTGGCAAAGGCCAGTGCCTGAGCCAGAGGGCGTTTTAATGCCGGGTACTCGACCAACCGGAGTCGCCGCCAGCCGGTAACATCCAGGGACATGCACAGCCAGCTGTAGTTGCGGGCGATATCCCGCATCGGATTATCCAGGATCTTTATGGCGTAGGGCATCGCCATCAGGGCATTGGTGACAATAATGATCGATGCGGGTGAGTCGGGGATGCCTGTAGTGGCATTAAAAAACATAAAGAAGCCGCTGGCCAGCACAATACCCGGCATCGCCAGGATCAGCATACCACTGGTTTCCAGCACTCTGGCGGGAAACAGTTGCTCACGTAAACGAAGTTCACGGCTGCTCCACAGCAGCATAACGGTCAGGACCGTGGCCAGTAAACCGGCCCGCAAGGCAATACTGACGGAGGTCAGCGTGGCCTGCCAGAGCACGGGTTGTTGCAGTGAGGGAAGTATATCGCCGTTAATACCATTAATGATCACCGCCAGCACCGGGGGAACCAGTAATATCAGGGCCAGCAGGATCCAGGCACTGTCAGACAACCGTGCCAGCCACCGCTGTTCCGGGGCGCGCCAGGGGGACATCAGAGAGGTGTTACCGGTCAGCACCGTATTCAGCCGCAGACTGATCACGACCAGTGTCAGACAAAAACCTAACTGAACCAGTGCCAGTATTGCCGCTTTTGCCGGGTCGAAGTCATAACTCAGGGCCTGATAGATTGCCAGTTCAAGCGTGGTGGCGCGGGGGCCGCCCCCCAGCGCAAGGACAATGGCAAAGCTTGAAAAACAGAGCATAAAAATCAGTGCGGCCACCGGCAACAACTGGCGCTTAAGCCAGGGCCACTCCAGCCAGCGGAACAGATTCAGCCCCTGCATATTAAGCTGAGCGGCCAGCTGACGTTGTTCGGCCGGGATCTGTTCAAAGGTCTGTAACAGAAGCCGGGCCGCCATAGGCAGATTAAAAAAGACATGGGCCAGTAAGATGCCTGGCAGCCCGTAAAGCGAAAAGGTATAGCGCAGGCCCAGCCAGGCACAAGCCTGCGCCAGCCAGCCGTCACGTCCATAGACACTAATAATGCCAAACACTGCAACCAGTACCGGTAATACCAGCGTCATAGCACACAGGCGAAGTAACCAGCGTCGTCCCGGGAAGCGACGACGATAGAGTGCTCTGGCTACCGGTAGGGCCAGCAGAACGGAGAGGGCCGTGGAAAGCGTCGCCTGTTCAAACGAGAAGCGGACGACGTGCCACAGGTAAGGGTCGGAAAGCAGATTCAGCCAGCGTACCTGCGGAGCATTGAAGAACAGGCTTGCCAGTGCGAGCAGCGCGACACAGCAACTTAACAGGGCTGCAAGCAGCCCGGGAATAAGCCAGCGGGGCATTACTGACTCACTGCATTTTGCCACGCATCCACCCAGGCTTCACGGTGCTCAGCGACCTGCGCAGGGGAATATTGCAGGGCCGTTTTTGGCACCACCAGTGACTGATAACCGGCAGGTAATGGCATTTTTATGACCGGATACATCCAGTTGCCTTCCGGCAAGGTTTTCTGGAAGGCCGGACCGGTGACAAATTGCATAAACTCTTTTGCCAATGCGGGTTGCGGGCTGTTCTTCAGGCGTGCGGCAACTTCCACTTCCATATAATGGCCTTCACTGAAGTCTGCGGCGGCGTAATTCGTTTTATGTTCTTCGATGATATGGTACGCCGGCGACGTGGTGTAACTGAGGACCAGGTCGCTTTCCCCTTTCAGGAACAGGCTGTAGGCTTCACTCCAGCCACGGGTGACGGTGACGGTTTTCGCCGCCAGTTTCTTCCAGGCGGCAGGGGCGTTATCGCCATAGACCTTTTGCATCCATAGCAGCAGGCCCAGCCCCGGGGTGCTGGTGCGCGGATCTTCATAGATGACGCGCCATTTTTCAGGGCTTTCAACCAGCTGTTTCAGGCTGGTGGGCGGGTTCTTCAGCGTTTTTTTATTATAGACAAAGGCAAAGTAGCCATAGTCATAAGGCACGAATGTTTTGCTGGTCCAGCCACCCGGCACGGTAAGCTGATCGGTGCTGACGTCTGACGGGGCGAACAGTCCGGTTTTTTCTGCGGAATCCATCAGGTTATTGTCGAGTCCGATAACCACATCGGCTTTACTGTGGCGGCCTTCCATGCGCAGGCGGTTGAGCAGAGCCACGCCATCACCCAGCGCGACATATTTAAGCTCGCAGCCACAACTGGCTTCAAAGGCTTTTTTTACCGCCGGTCCGGGGCCCCAGTCTGATGAAAAAGAGTCATAGGTATAAACGGTCAGCACCGGTTTGGCGGCCAGCGCCGGGGTGCAGACAACCAGTAAAACGGGCAGGATTTTTTTTAACACTTTGCGCTCCTTGAGGCATTATTTAGCAAGGCGCAAAGGATCTGAGGGGGCTGACTCTCAAATCCCTACGCCGGTATTAACCGGATCAGGTTCGACGGGTATCTCTCAGCATTCACATGCACCCCGTTGAGAACGGCTTATTCTATGTAATTCTGCAGGGCGGGGGAAGCCCGGCGTGAAGCGTGGGGAGGCGCGGTCACGATGACGTCCACGGTTTTCAGCAGACGGTGCCTGTTACCTGCTCGCCGGAAACCGCAGAATTTTGTTATCGTCCCAGTTTATTCACGATATTCTGCGGTACACAGGGCCATTCCGGTGTAGATTATCCACCGGACCTCAGGTCACGCTGTCCCGTGTCTTAACGCAATGTTGTCTCATCTTATCCGGATATTTTTATGGAAACCCCTGAAAGGTTGCCTGCAAAAGGCAATACCGTGTTTATCTTTTTTATGCTGGTCACCTTTTTTGTCAGTATTGCCGGAGCCTTGCAGGCACCGACGCTGAGCCTGTTTCTCAGCCATGAACTGCATGCCAAACCGTTTATGGTCGGTGCATTTTTTACGGTCAATGCGGTGACAGGAATTATTGTCAGCTTCCTGCTGGCCCGGCGATCGGATAAACAGGGCGACCGGCGCAACTTACTGATGCTTTGCTGCCTGATGGCGCTTGGCAACGCGATCGTCTTTGCCTTTACCCGCAGTTACTGGGTACTGATCACGCTCGGACTGATACTGTCAGCCTTTTCCACGGTCGTGATGCCGCAGATTTTTGCCCTCGCCCGGGAATATGCGGATCACACTTCCCGTGAGGTGGTGATGTTCAGTTCGCTGATGCGCGCGCAGATGTCGCTGGCATGGGTGATCGGCCCGCCGATTTCTTTTGCACTGGCCCTGAATTATGGCTTTATTGTGCTCTATCTGGTGGCGGCCGCTTTATTTTTACTGGCACTGGGGTTTATCCGCTTTACTCTGCCCTCGGTACCGAAAGTCTTTCCCCCGGCGGATATTGCCCGCAGCGCGGTGACCGGCTGGAAAAACAGCCATGTTCGTCGCCTGTTTATCGCCTCGGTCCTGATGTGGATCTGTAATCTGATGTATATCATCGATATGCCGCTCTATATCAGTCAAACCCTCGGGATGCCGGAGAAAATGGCCGGGGTCTTTATGGGAACGGCGGCCGGGCTGGAGATCCCGATCATGCTGCTGGCCGGATTACTGGCCAAACGGGTAGGTAAACGTCCTCTGGTGCTGCTGGCGGTGATGGCCGGGGTACTGTTTTATCCGGGCATGCTGATGTTTCCCACCCGCGGAGCGATGCTGGTATTACAGTTATTAAATGCCATCTTTATCGGCATCGTTGCCGGCCTGGTCATGCTCTGGTTCCAGGATCTGATGCCGGGTAAAGCGGGTGCCGCGACGACGATGTTTACCAACTCGGTGTCGACCGGGATGATTTTTGCCGGATTATTGCAGGGAATTCTCAGTGACTGGCTGGGGCATCGGGCCATTTACGGGCTGGCATCGGGGCTGATGCTGCTGGCGCTGGTACTGATCTGGCGGGTGAAAGAGCCTGTTCAGGGCTGATTTCCCCCCTCCGGAGGGGAGGGGGAAGTGCTAAAACTGTGGCTCAGTGCGACTTAACGCAGGAAAGCAGGCTGTGCAGATTCGTACGAGGAGATAGCCTCCTCATGCTGCAAGGTCAGACCGATGCTGTCCAGTCCATTGATCATGCAATGCCGGCGGAAGCTGTCCAGGGTAAACGGATAGACGTTGTCACCGGCAGAGATCACCAGTTTCTCCAGATCTACGACAAATTCGATGCCCGGTTCTGCTTTCACCAGACGGAACAACTCGTCCACTTCAGTCTCGGTCAGGGTGACCGGCAGCAGCTGGTTATTGAAGCTGTTTCCGTAAAAAATATCGGCGAAAGAAGGCGCGATCACCACACGGAATCCAAAATCGGTCAGTGCCCAGGGGGCATGTTCGCGTGACGATCCGCAACCAAAGTTTTCACGGGCCAGCAGAATGCTGGCACCTTTAAACTCAGGTTTATTCAGTACAAACTCCGGGTTAGGCACCTGACCGGCATCATCCAGAAAACGCCAGTCATTAAACAGATGCTGCCCGAAACCGGTACGGGTCACTTTCTGCAAAAATTGCTTAGGAATAATGGCATCGGTATCGACGTTAGCCGCATCCAGCGGGGCAACAATACCGGTATGTTGGGTAAATTTACTGGCCATAAAGTCTTCCTTAATTCAGTTCACGAATATCGGCGAAGCGGCCGGTGACGGCAGCTGCAGCAGCCATGGCCGGGCTGACCAGGTGGGTACGTCCGCCACGGCCCTGACGCCCTTCGAAGTTACGGTTGCTGGTAGAGGCACAACGCTCACCGGCATTCAGACGGTCATTATTCATCGCCAGACACATGGAACAGCCAGGCAGACGCCATTCAAACCCGGCATCGATAAATATTTTGTCCAGGCCTTCTTCTTCTGCCTGGGCTTTCACCGGACCGGAGCCCGGAACCACCATGGCAACGATCCCCGGAGCGACCTTACGTCCCTTCGCGATCGCGGCGGCTGCCCGCAAATCTTCAATACGTGAGTTAGTACAGGAACCGATAAAGACTTTATCAATGGCAACGTCGGTCAGTCTGACGCCCGCATCCAGCCCCATATAAGCCAGTGCTTTTTCAGCGGAAGCGCGCTCGACCGGGTCACTAAAGGATTCCGGTGCCGGAATCGGCTGGTTAATGGCAATGACCTGGCCCGGGTTGGTTCCCCAGGTGACCTGAGGGGCAATGTCTGCGGCATCCAGGGTGACGACCGCGTCAAAAACGGCATCGCTGTCCGATTTCAGACCCTGCCAGTAAGCCACCGCCTGTTCCCATTTTTCACCTTTCGGCGAGAACTGACGGCCTTTCAGGTAAGTAAAGGTAGTTTCATCCGGGGCGACCAGGCCTGCTTTGGCGCCCATTTCGATCGCCATGTTACACAGGGTCATCCTGCCTTCCATGCTCAGGGCTTCGATCGCCGGACCACAGAACTCGACGACATGCCCGGTACCGCCGGCACTGCCGGTTTTACCGATCACGGCCAGCACGATGTCTTTTGCGGTGATCCCCGGCGCAGCATCGCCGGTCACTTCAATTTTCATGGTTTTAGCACGACCCTGTTTCAGGGTCTGGGTGGCCATAACATGTTCCACCTCTGAGGTACCGATACCAAAGGCCAGCGACCCGAATGCGCCGTGGGTGGCGGTATGGGAGTCACCACAGACAATGGTCATCCCCGGCAGCGTCATACCCTGCTCAGGGCCGATGACATGCACAATGCCCTGGAAGGGATGATTCAGGTCATATAACTGTACGCCGAACTCTTCGCAGTTTTTAATTAACTCCTGCATCTGAATACGCGCCATCTCACCGGAAGCATTAATATCACGGGTCTCCGTAGAGACGTTGTGATCCATGGTGGCGAAGGTTTTTGAAGGCTGACGCAGCGGGCGTCCCTGTGCACGCAGGCCATCAAATGCCTGCGGAGAGGTCACTTCATGGACCAGGTGACGGTCGATATACAGTAACGGTGTTTCATTAGGGGCTTCATAAACGACATGTGCATCAAATAACTTCTGGTATAAGGTCTTGCTCATTTTTATTTTTCTCCGGTGATAAAGCGGGCAATGATGTCACCCATTTCATCGGTACTGACAGAAGGCCCCTGACCGGCCAGATCGCGTGTCCGGTAGCCTGCTTCCAGTGCCTGGTTAACGGCCTGCTCAATACTGTCTGCGGCTTCGCCGGCGTTCAGGCTGTAACGTAACAGCAGCGCCAGTGATAAAATCTGTGCCACCGGGTTAGCGATATTTTGTCCCGCGATATCCGGTGCGGAACCGCCTGCCGGTTCGTACAGGCCAAAGCCTTGCTCATTCAGGCTGGCGGAGGGCAGCATCCCCATCGAGCCGGTGATCATGGCACATTCATCCGACAGAATGTCACCAAACAGGTTTGAACATAACAGCACATCAAACTGCGACGGATCTTTAATCAACTGCATTGTCGCGTTATCGATGTAGATATGTTCCAGTTCAATCTCCGGGTACTCTTTGGCGATTTCTGTCACGGTTTCACGCCACAGGATGGACGATTGCAGGACGTTGGATTTATCGACCGAGGTGACTTTTTTACGGCGTTTCGCCGCAGATTCGAAAGCCAGTCGGGCAATACGTTCAATCTCATAGCGGTAATAGACTTCGGTATCGAACGCCCGTAATTCGTCACCGCTGCCTTCACGGCCTTTGGGTTGACCGAAATAGATGCCCCCGGTCAATTCACGGACGCATAAAATGTCGAACCCACGGGCGGCGATATCACTGCGCAGAGGACAAAAAGCTTCCAGTCCGTGATAAAGCGCAGCAGGGCGCAGGTTGCTGAACAATTTAAAATGTTTACGCAGGGGTAACAATGCGCCACGCTCAGGTTGCGCATCCGGCGCCAGGTGTTGCCACTTCGGACCGCCTACAGAACCAAACAGGACCGCATCTGCCTGCTCACAGCCGGCTAACGTTTCCGGCGGCAGTGGCTGGCCATGATTATCAATGGCAATACCGCCTACATCATACTGACGGGTGGTGATGTCGAGAGAAAAGCGTTCACGGATAGCCTTTAATACTTTCAGGGCCTGCGCCATGACTTCCGGACCGATGCCGTCACCCGGCAATACTGCAATGTGAAATGATGTAGACATAATTACACGGTTTCCTTAGCTTCATTCTTAAATTTACGCTGCAATTCGATTTCAACCTGCTTCGCCTGCCAGATATTATTCAGGGCGTTGACCATCGCGGTCGCCGACGACTCCACAATATCAGTAGCCAGACCAACGCCATGGAATTTACGGTTGTTATAGCGGATGACGATATCCACCTGACCCAGCGCATTCTCGCCGTGGCCCTTGGCAGATAACTGGTATTTGACCAGCTCAGCCTGATACCCGGTAATGCGGTTAATGGCCTGATAAACCGCATCAACAGGGCCGTTGCCGGTCGCGGCTTCTTCTTTAATGTCATCACCACAGGCCAGTTTCACGGATGCGGTGGCAGAGATGCTGGAACCTGACTGAACGTTGAAGTCCTGCAGGCGGAAATGGTCGTGCTCTTCATTCTGTTTATTAATGAAGGCCAGTGCTTCCAGGTCGTAATCGAAAATCTGCCCTTTCTTATCGGCCAGTTTCAGGAAGGCATCGTACAGCGCCTCTGCATCATAATCGGTCTCTTTATAGCCCATCTCTTCCATGCGGTGTTTCACCGCGGCACGGCCTGAACGGGAAGTCAGGTTCAGCTGGATCTGATGCAGACCGATAGATTCCGGGGTCATGATTTCGTAGTTTTCGCGGTTTTTCAGTACGCCGTCCTGATGGATCCCTGAAGAGTGAGCAAATGCGTTGGAACCCACCACCGCTTTGTTCGCCGGGATAGGCATGTTACAAATCTGACTGACAATCTGACTGGTACGGTAGATTTCCTGATGATTGATCCCGGTCGTCACATTCAGGATCTGCTGACGGGTTTTAATCGCCATAATCACTTCTTCCAGTGCACAGTTACCGGCGCGTTCACCCAGACCGTTCAGGGTTCCTTCCACCTGGCGTGCGCCGGCCTGCACTGCGGCCACAGCATTCCCGGTCGCCATTCCCAGGTCGTCATGGGTATGTACCGACAGGATGGCTTTATCGATATTCGGAACGCGTTGGGTTAACTGAGAGATGATATTGGCATATTCATGGGGCAGGGTATAACCGACGGTATCAGGGATGTTGATGGTCCGTGCACCGGCATTGATCGCGGCTTCGACGACGCGACACAGATCGTCTATCGGTGTCCGTCCGCCATCTTCACACGAGAACTCCACATCGTCGGTATAACGGCGGGCGTGCTTGATCATATGCACCGCACGTTCAATCACCTCCGGCAACGTACTGCGTAACTTTGTGGCGATGTGCATCGGCGAGGTGGCAATAAACGTATGAATACGAAAGGCTTCTGCGACACGTAAGGCTTCACCGGCGGCATCAATATCTTTCTCTACACAGCGGGCCAGCGCGCACACACGGCTGTTTTTAATGGTTCTGGCAATGGTCTGTACGGATTCAAAATCGCCAGGTGAAGAGACCGGAAAACCGACTTCCATGACATCGACTTTCATACGTTCCAGTGCCATTGCAATCTGCAGTTTTTCTTTAACACTCAGGCTGGCCTGTAACGCTTGTTCACCATCACGCAATGTTGTATCAAAAATAATGACTTGCTGGCTCATATTCGTAGATTCCTTAAGTGTTTTTGGCACCGGCCAGCGGGTATAAAAAAACCCGCGCTGCGGCGCGGGTTTTTTTGTTCTCAGGCCCGAATCATTTTTTAATTCCGCCCGCAACACTACCGCGCATATTTAATGCGAGAAGTAGTAGTCCTGCGAGGCGGATAAAACGAATCATTAGTTCAGACCCAATAAAATAAAGTATGCCTATATTGGTACTGTAAACGCCGGCCAATGTCAACCTTAATGACGCAGGAATCAATACCGGTGAGAAAGATGAATCTTCTGCATTTTTACCGGCAGAGAGCGCACTATCATGTGCAGACACCCTGCCCGGCGGATCAACGGCCGGATGCATGGCTGGTGAAGGGAGAGGTGTTTCGTAATCTATTGATATACAATGTTTTTATGACACGCTCCGGCCAGTGTAAAGCATGGTTTTTTAACGGGCGGCCAGTGGAAAATGTCGGGCGATGGGTTTTTTTTAGTAAATAACCTTGCGTGGCTACGATTATTCCGGACAGGGCGCTGACATTCAGGTAAATATAAAAAAGCTAAATTTAATAACTCTCTACCATTAAATGAAAACGCAGAATATTTAACTAATAACTCTGCGCCCCCCGCTATTATTCTGAGCCATCAGTTGAGTATCGCAGAAGCTTTTATTTACACCTTTGCATACTTCTTTCCTGTGGATGTTTGCCTGTGGTCATTTCTGCGGTTATGTTAACCAGAACAAAAACCGATAATAAAATGCCAGCTATCCCGGTTAAACGTAATAAACAGCACATTTCACCGATCCGGGTGTCAGTTTTTGCTGGTGATTATGTTACGTATATTACGGAAGGTTTTGGTGGTCAGTTATAGGTATCCGTGAGTTCAGTGTTCACCTGGAGGAAAGAATGGAGATGTTGTCAGGGGCCGAGATGGTCATCCGATCGTTGATCGATCAGGGCGTAAAACAGGTATTTGGTTATCCCGGTGGGGCAGTGCTGGATATTTATGATGCACTTCAGACCGTCGGCGGTGTTGACCATATCCTTGTACGCCATGAGCAGGCAGCGGTACATATGGCGGATGCACTGGCCCGTGCCACCGGTGAAACGGGGGTTGTGCTGGTCACCTCCGGGCCTGGCGCGACCAATGCCATTACCGGTATTGCAACGGCTTATATGGATTCGATCCCGATGGTGGTGCTTTCCGGACAGGTAGCCTCTTCACTGATCGGCAGTGATGCCTTCCAGGAATGCGACATGGTCGGAATTTCACGGCCTATCGTCAAACACAGCTTTCTGGTTAATAAAGCCGAAGACATCCCGGCGGTAATCAAAAAAGCCTTCTGGCTGGCATCTTCCGGCCGCCCGGGGCCGGTGGTGATCGATCTGCCCAAAGATATCCTGAACCCTGCGGCCAAGTATTCGTATCAGTGGCCGGAACAAGTCTCGCTGCGTTCTTACAATCCAACGACGCAGGGGCATCGCGGGCAGATTAAACGGGCCTTGCAGCAGCTATTAGCCGCCAGAAAACCGGTGATCTATGCCGGGGGCGGGGTTATCACTGCGGGGGCGGAAAAAGCGCTGATCCAGTTAGCCGAAGTGCTTAATATTCCGGTGACCACCACGCTGATGGGACTGGGGGTCTTTCCCGGTACGCATCGCCAGAGCGTTGGTATGCTGGGGATGCACGGTACTTACGAAGCGAATATGACAATGCATAACGCGGATGTCATTTTTGCCATCGGTGTACGTTTTGATGATCGTACGACAAATAATCTGGAAAAATATTGTCCGGATGCCACGGTCATTCATATCGATATTGACCCGACCTCTATTTCCAAAACGGTCATGGCGGACATTCCTGTCGTCGGCGATGCCGCTCTGGTGCTTCAGCAAATGCTGGAATTACTGCCGGCTGAAGAGACAGATAACGCCGAAAAGGCTGACTGGTGGGCGCAGATTGAAACGTGGCGCGCCCGTAACTGCCTGGCATTTGACAAACATTCCCAGACCATCAAACCTCAGGCCGCCATCGATGCGCTGTGGCGTCTGACCGGTGGCGATGCTTACGTGGCGTCGGATGTCGGCCAGCATCAGATGTTTGCAGCCCTGCATTACCGCTTTAATAAACCACGGCGCTGGATCAACTCCGGAGGACTGGGCACCATGGGCTTCGGTCTGCCGGCAGCGCTGGGCGTGAAACTGGCCGTGCCGGAGGCGACCGTTGTCTGTGTGACGGGCGATGGCAGCATTCAGATGAATATCCAGGAACTGTCGACGGCCTCACAATATAATCTGCCGGTGCTGATACTGAATCTGAACAACGGCTATCTGGGGATGGTGAAGCAGTGGCAGGATATGATCTATTCCGGACGCCACTCGCAGTCTTATATGGAGTCATTACCTGACTTTGTGCGTCTGGCTGAAGCCTATGGCCACGTCGGTATGGTCATTGATAAACCGGAAGAGCTGGATGAAAAAATGGCAGAAGCCCTGGCGATAGTGGCCAGCGGCCGTCTGGTGTTCCTGGATGTCAGAGTCGATGGCAGTGAGCATGTCTACCCGATGCTGGTACGCGGGGGCGCAATGAATGATATGTGGTTAAGCAAAACGGAGAGGACAGAATAATGCGCCGTATTTTATCGGTATTACTTGAGAACGAGTCAGGCGCATTATCCCGCGTAGTTGGCCTGTTTTCCCAGCGGGGCTATAACATTGAGAGCCTGACCGTTGCTCCGACCGAAGACCCGACGCTGTCGCGGATGACTATCCAGACCGTGGGCGATGAAAAAGTACTGGAACAGATTGAGAAACAACTGCACAAGCTGGTCGATGTTTTGCGTGTCAGCGAACTCGGTCAGGGGCCGCATGTTGAACGTGAAATCATGCTGGTGAAGGTGAAAGCAGAAGGTGCGCAACGTGAAGAAGTAAAACGCTGTGCCGATATCTTCCGTGGCCAAATTATTGATGTCACGGCAACCCTGTATACGTTGCAACTGACTGGAACCAGCGAAAAACTGGATGCCTGTCTGAGCGCATTGCGTGCGGTGACGGAGATTGCCGAGGTCGTGCGCTCCGGTGTCGTGGGGGTTTCCCGCGGCGAACGCACTATTGGCTAAAGCCAGACCACACTCTCTGTCATGATGACACTCAGGCCCGGGTTTTCCGGGCCTTTTTTATGGTCAGGGTTTACAATAAAAAAGTTGCCGGGCCCGGATATCTGCGCTTAGATACGAAAGATAAAGGAATACCCCTCTGATAATGCTTATCTCTGTGGGGCAACGTGTGGGGTGGGGTGAGAGTGAAACTGGATGAAATTGCTCGTCTTGCGGGAGTCTCGCGTACGACCGCGAGTTATGTCATCAATGGCAAAGCCAGACAATACCGGGTCAGTGAAAAAACGGTAGAGAAGGTGATGGCCGTTGTCCGGGAATACAACTATCAGCCGAATGCCGTTGCCGCAGGATTGCGCGCGGGACGCACCCGCTCAATCGGACTGGTGATCCCTGATCTGGAAAACACCAGTTATACACGTATTGCTAACTATCTGGAACGTCAGGCCAGGCAACGCGGTTATCAGCTGCTGATCGCCTGCTCGGAAGATCAGCCGGACAACGAAATCCGCTGTATCGAACATTTGCTGCAACGCCAGATAGATGCCCTGATAGTTTCTACCTCATTGCCGCCGGAACACCCTTTTTATCAGCACTGGGTGGGAAAATCCTTACCTATTATCGCCCTTGACCGTGCCCTCGACCGTGAAAATTTCACCAGCGTCGTCGGCGCTGACCAGGACGATGCGTTCGCCCTGGCCCGGGAACTCCGTAAACAACCGATCAGTGATGTGCTTTTTTTAGGGGCATTGCCGGAATTATCGGTCAGCTTTCTGCGTGAGCAGGGGTTTCGTCAGGCCTGGGAAGGGGATGAACGCCGGGTCGAGTTTATCTACAGTAATAGCTTTGAGCGGAGTGTTGCCGCAGAGACCTTCGTCCGCTTTTTAAGTGAACATGAGATGCCGGCGGCAGTGTTTACGACGTCTTTCGGTTTATTACAGGGAATGATGGATGCCTGTCTTCGCGTCCACGGTCATTTACCTGCCCACGTATCTATCGCGACCTTCGGGGATAATGAACTCCTGGATTTCCTGGAATGTCCGGTGCTATCGGCCGGTCAGCGTCATCGCGATGTGGCGGAACGGGTGCTGGAATTAGTGCTGGCAAGCCTGGATGAGCCGTCCCGGCCGAAGCCCGGGCTGACGCGCATTCGCCGTAACCTCTACCAGCGTGGGCGTCTCGGTCGTCGTCCGCAGTGAGGCTGACGGCCGGCAGACCACCTCCCGGACACTGGGGGCGTTTCGCCCCACGATTAATTTTACAAATATCGTGCCGGTCCTGCTGTGCTTCAGCTAAGAAATTCCTTAAAATGGCGTTTATGACTACGCCGCACGAAGTTAACAATTCCGTCGTTTTTCGCCGCTGTTTTTGGATCCTTCCTCGCCGTTTTCTTAAATTCCTTCAATTATTCATCGGGTTAATACTATTTGTGCTGTTTTTTGTCCATTTTACCTCTGGATTTCAGCGAATTTACCGCAGGAAATAATGTTATTAAGCGACCGTTGTCGCTTGACAAGGATTTCGTCCGCTCCGTACACTCAATCAGTGGTAAAATGTGGGATAAAGTGGTGAAACAGGTTAACTGAGGGCAACGACAGTTATGTTTCGTGGGGCAACGCTGGTTAATCTCGACGGTAAAGGCCGTATAGCAGTCCCTACACGCTATCGGGAAATACTGATCGGAGAATCACAGGGGCAAATGGTCTGCACCATTGACCTCCATCAGCCCTGCCTGCTGCTTTATACCCTGCCGGAGTGGGAAGTGATTGAGCGAAAGCTCTCACGCCTTTCTACCATGAACCCGGCAGAGCGTCGTGTTCAGCGGTTGTTACTGGGGCATGCCAGCGAATGTCAGATGGATAATGCCGGACGATTATTGCTTGCCAGCACCCTGAGGCAACACGCCGGATTACAGAAAGAAATTATGCTGGTCGGTCAGTTCAACAAGTTTGAACTGTGGGATGAACAGACCTGGTATCAACAAATCAGGGAAGATATCGAATCAGAATCGGCTCAGGGGGAGCTCTCTGAGCGATTGCAGGATTTATCGTTATAGCCTATGTCGGAAAATTTTAAACATACGACCGTCCTCTTAGATGAAGCGGTTAACGGACTCAACCTTCAGCCGGAGGGGATCTATATTGATGGAACCTTTGGCCGGGGAGGTCACTCGCGCCTGATCCTTTCACAATTAGGTGAAAAGGGCCGGTTAATCGCCATCGACAGAGATCCGCAGGCTATTGCAGCGGCCGCTGAAATTACCGACCCCCGGTTTTCGATTATCCATGGGCCGTTTTCAGGGCTGGCAGAATACGTTGAGTCGCTCGGGTTGAGCGGAAAAATCAACGGCATTTTGCTGGATTTAGGAGTCTCTTCGCCTCAGTTGGATGATGCCGAACGCGGATTTTCCTTTATGCGTGACGGGCCTCTGGATATGCGTATGGACCCGACGCGTGGACAGTCTGCCGCGGAATGGTTACTGCAGGCCGAAGAGCAGGACATTGCTTTTGTACTCAAAGCGTATGGTGAAGAGCGTTTTGCGAAACGTATTGCCCGGGCCATCGTGGAACGTAACCGTGAGCAGCCGATGACCCGTACGAAAGAGCTGGCTGACGTGATTTATCACGCCACGCCGGTAAAGGATAAGTTTAAGCATCCGGCGACCCGCAGTTTTCAGGCTATCCGTATCTGGGTGAACAGTGAACTTGAGGAAATTACTCAGGCACTGAAAGGGTCTCTGAGTGTACTGGCACCGGAAGGGCGGTTATCGATTATCAGTTTCCACTCGCTGGAAGACCGGCTGGTAAAACGCTTTATGCGGGATCAGAGCCGGGGGGTTCAGGTCCCTTCCGGCCTGCCACTCACCGAAGCTCAGTTAAAATCACTGGGAGGACGTGAATTGAAAACGCTTGGCAAACTGATCCCCGGGGAGCAGGAAGTGAAAGAAAACCCGCGTGCCCGTAGCTCAGTATTACGCATTGCGCAGAGGACGGCTGAATGATCGGCAACGAGCGCCATAGCCTGCCCGGAATTATCGGTGGCGATCTGCTGCGTCACGGAAAGCTGCCGCTGATACTGCTTATTGCCGTACTGGTCACTGCGATGATGGTTGTTATTACCACGCATAAGACCCGGTTACTGACCGCACAACGGGAACAGATGGTGCTGGAGCGGGATTCGCTGGATATCGAATGGCGAAACCTGATCCTGGAAGAAAATGCATTAGGCGATCATAGCCGTGTTGAACGACTGGCTATCGAAAAGCTTCATATGCAACATGTTGATCCTTCACAGGAAAATATAGTGGTTCAACCATAGGGAATCCATGACTGAATGAGCAGCGCGAAGAAAACGCTGAAATCCGGAAAACAGGAAAATAAGGCCAGCTTTATCAGCTGGCGTTTTGCGTTGCTCTGTCTGGGAATTCTGGCTGCACTGGTAGGTCTCATCTCCCGGGTCGGTTACCTGCAGGTCGTCAATCCCGGTAAACTGGTCAGGGAAGGGGATTTGCGCTCATTGCGTGTGCAGTCCATTCCCTCTTCCCGGGGAATGATCAGCGACCGTGCCGGCCGGCCTTTAGCCGTCAGCGTGCCGGTCAATGCTGTCTGGATCGATCCGAAAGAAGTGATTGAGAAAGGCGGGGTCACCCTCGATAACCGCTGGAAAGCCCTGGCGGATACGTTATCGATGACCACGGATCAGTTATCTGCCCGTGTCACGACCAATCCGAATAGCCGTTTTATCTATCTTGCCCGCCAGATCACGCCCTCGGTGGGTGACTACATTAAAAAGCTGAAACTGCCCGGGGTAAATCTGCGGGAAGAGTCACGCCGATATTATCCGGCAGGGCAGGTGACTGCGCACTTAATCGGTTTTACCAACATCGATGGCGTGGGCATTGAGGGTATCGAAAAGAGCTTTAATCAGTGGCTCACCGGTCAGCCGGGTGAACGTACGGTCCGTAAAGATCGTCAGGGCCGGGTGATTGAGGATATCTCCTCCACCGATAGCCAGGCGGCACATAATCTGACGCTGAGTATCGATGAGCGATTACAAGCCCAGGTGTATCGCGAACTGAACAACGCGGTGGCTTTTAATAAAGCGGAATCCGGGTCTGCGGTGCTGGTGGATGTGAATACCGGCGAAATTCTGGCGATGGCTAACAGCCCCGCGTATAACCCCAATAATCTGGGGCATACCTCGAAAGATGTCATGAGAAACCGGGCTATCACCGATATCTTCGAACCGGGTTCGACCGTAAAACCGATGGTAGTGATGACGGCATTACAGCGGGGGGTTGTGCGGGAAGGCAGTGTGCTCAATACCGTGCCGTACCGGATTAATGGTCATGAAATCAAAGACGTTGCACGATATAACGAACTGACGCTCACCGGCGTCTTACAGAAGTCGAGTAACGTGGGTGTTTCCCGGCTGGCGTTAGCGATGCCGTCTTCGGCTCTGGTCGATACCTACTCACGCTTCGGCCTCGGGAAACCGACCAACCTCGGGTTAGTCGGTGAAAGCAGCGGTATTTTCCCCAAAAAACAACGGTGGTCTGACATTGAGCGGGCCACCTTCTCCTTCGGTTACGGCCTGATGGTCACCCCGTTACAGCTAGCGCGGGTCTATGCCACGATCGGCAGCTACGGCATAGCCAGACCCCTCTCCATTACCAAAGTCGATCCTCCGGTCGGCGGTGAACGGGTATTCCCTGAAGCGACGGTTAAAACGGTTCTCCATATGATGGAGAGTGTGGCTCTGCCGGGCGGTGGCGGGGTAAAAGCGGCCATTAAAGGTTACCGTATTGCCATTAAGACCGGGACCGCGAAGAAGGTCGGCCCTGACGGACGGTATATCAATAAATATATCGCTTATACCGCAGGTGTCGCACCGGCAAGCCACCCGCGTTTTGCGCTGGTGGTTGTGATCAATGACCCGCAGGCCGGTAAATATTACGGGGGTGCGGTATCTGCACCGGTATTCGGCGCCATTATGGGCGGCGTGCTACGCACGATGAATATCGAGCCGGATGCCTTACCCATCAGTGACAAAAATGATTCAGTAATTCATAACAATGGGGATTCAAGTGACAGATCGTAACTTGCGTTACCTGCTGGCCCCCTGGGTGCCGGGTGCGCCGGAGCGTCAACTGAGGGAAATGACACTGGATAGCCGCGCTGCGGCTGCCGGCGATCTGTTCGTGGCTGTTACGGGGCATCAGGCCGATGGTCGCCAATATATCCCGCAGGCGATTGCCGGGGGCGCCGCGGCGGTGATTGCCGATGCCGAAGGTGAAGCTGCCGACGGGGATATCAGAGAATTTCAGGGCGTGCCGGTGATCTACCTGCGACAACTATCGCAACGCCTTTCTGCACTGGCCGGTCGATTCTATGGTCAGCCGGCGGAGCAACAGAAAGTCATTGGTATTACCGGGACCAACGGTAAAACCACCACCAGTCAGTTGCTGGCTCAATGGGCTAATCTGCTGGGTGAAACCGGCGCCGTCATGGGAACCGTCGGTAACGGTCTTTTTGGTCAGCTGGTTCCGGCAGAAAATACCACCGGGTCAGCGGTAGAGATTCAGCATGTGCTGTCAGATCTGCAGGCCCGCGGGGCTACGCTGACGGCAATGGAAGTTTCTTCTCATGGGCTGGTTCAGCATCGGGTGGCTGCCATTCCCTTTGCCGCCGCCGTCTTCACCAACCTGAGCCGCGATCACCTGGATTACCACGGGGATATGCAAAGCTACGAAGCCGCAAAATGGTCATTGTTCTCCGAACATCAGGTCGGGCAAGCCATTATCAATGCGGATGACACGACCGGACGTTTATGGCTGAAAAAGCTGACGGACGGCGTGGCGGTCAGTATGGAAGGGAATATCGCCGCGGATCATAAGGGCCGCGCGGTCGAGGCCGTCAGTGTTGTCTATCTGGAAAAAGGTGCCAGAGTGACTTTCCGTTCTGACTGGGGTGAAGGTGAGTTCACCAGCCAGCTGATGGGAGCATTCAATGTCAGCAACATGCTGATGGCGATGGCCACCTTATTGTCGCTGGGATATCCGCTGGCGCGCTTATGTGAAACGGCACAACAGCTGCAACCGGTTTGCGGACGTATGGAAGTTTTCCATACCGAAGGCCGTCCTGCGGTGGTGGTCGATTATGCCCACACCCCGGACGCACTGGAAAAAGCCTTAACCGCCGCCCGCTTACACTGCCGCGGCAAGCTGTGGTGCCTGTTTGGCTGTGGCGGTGACCGGGATAAAGGTAAACGCCCGCTGATGGGGGCGATTGCTGAAGAGCTGGCCGATCAGGTCGTCATCTCTGACGATAACCCGCGCACCGAAGATCCCGCCGCTATCGTCAAAGATATTCTCAGTGGTTTGCTGGACCCGGGGAAAGCGCTGACTATCGCGGGCCGTGCCCGTGCCGTTGAACAGGTACTGGCACAGGCCGGGCCGGACGATATTGTGCTGGTCGCCGGTAAAGGCCATGAAGATTATCAGATTATCGGGCAACGACGTTTTGATTACTCGGACAGGACGACTGTCGCGGGGCTGCTGGGAGTAATGGCATGATTTCCGTAAGTTTACAGCAACTGGCTGCGGTGACCGGCGGGCAACTCTCGCGGGAACCGGCCTTTGAGTTTACTGCCGTCACCACGGATACCCGTAAGGTGACGCCGGGTTGCCTGTTTGTTGCCCTGATCGGTGAGCGTTTTGATGCGCATGACTTTATTGCGGATGCGATCACCGCCGGCGCTGGGGCCTTACTGGTGAGTAAACCTCTGCCGATAGATGTTCCGCAGGTGGTGGTCAAAGATACCCGCATTGCCTTTGGTGAGCTGGCTGGCTGGGTCCGGCAGCAGGTCCCTGCCCGGGTGGTGGCTCTGACCGGCTCTTCGGGGAAAACGTCGGTGAAAGAGATGACCGCCGCCATCCTGAAGCAGTGCGGCAATACGCTCTACACCGCGGGCAACCTGAATAACGATATTGGTGTGCCGATGACGTTATTGCGGCTGACCCGGGAGCATGAATACGCAGTCATTGAGTTAGGGGCAAACCACCAGGGGGAAATCGCCTACACCACGGCGATGGTCCGGCCTGAAGCGGCGCTGGTCAACAACCTGGCCGCGGCGCACCTGGAAGGTTTCGGATCTCTGGCCGGAGTGGCGAAAGCGAAAGGCGAAATTTTCGAAGGTCTCCCGGCAGGAGGCATCGCTATTCTTAATCACGACAGTAATGATCAGGTGAACTGGCAGCCTCGCCTGGCAGATAAAATCGTCTGGCATTTCTCGCCAAACGCGGAAGCCGGGGTCGGTTTTTATGCCAGCCAGGTTGTGATCCACGGCGGGGGAACCTCATTTACGTTGCACTCTCCGCAGGGAGAGGTGGAAGTGACTCTGCCATTGCCAGGCCGCCACAATATTGCGAATGCGCTGGCGGCCGCTGCATTGTCTCAGGCGGTCGGTGCACCACTCAGCGCTATCCGCCACGGACTCAGTACTCTGCAACCCGTCCCCGGGCGTCTTTATCCCATCCGGCTGTCTGAAACACACCGTTTGCTGGATGACAGCTATAACGCGAATGTCGGGTCGATGACTGCCGCTGCACAGGTGCTGGGCGAAATGCCGGGCTACCGGATCATGGTGGTCGGGGATATGGGGGAACTGGGCGATGAAGCGGAACAGTGTCATCGTGCCGTGGGCCAGGCCACCCGGCAAGCGGGGATCGATAAAGTATTAAGCACCGGTCATCTGAGCCGGTTTATCTCAGAAGAGAGCCCGGACGGGGAACATTTCATTACCAAACCGGCGCTGGTTGACCGGTTAAAGACATTATTATCTGAACATCAGGAAGTCACTATTTTGATTAAGGGTTCGCGAAGTGCAGCTATGGAAGAAGTGGTTCAGCAATTACAGGAGATGGGCGCATGTTAGTCTGGCTGGCTGAACATCTGGTTTCATTTTATTCAGGGTTTAATATTTTTTCTTACCTGACATTTCGCGCGATTGTCAGTCTGCTGACTTCGTTATTTATCAGCCTGTGGATGGGCCCTCGCCTGATCACCTGGCTGCAAAAGTTACAGATTGGTCAGGTCGTCCGTAACGACGGCCCTGAATCACATTTCAGTAAACGGGGGACCCCGACGATGGGGGGCCTGATGATCCTTGCCTCTATCACGATTTCGGTACTGATGTGGGCTTATCCGTCAAACCCGTATGTCTGGTGTGTGCTGTTCGTACTGATTGGCTACGGGATTGTCGGGTTTGTTGATGATTACCGTAAGGTCGTGCGCAAAGACACCAAAGGCCTGATTGCCCGCTGGAAATATTTCTGGCAGTCCGTGATCGCGCTGACCGTTGCCTTTGCATTATATGCGACAGGTAAAGGAACGCCGGCCACAGAACTGGTGGTGCCGTTCTTCAAAGATGTGATGCCTCAGCTGGGCCTCAGCTATCTGTTACTGACCTACTTTGTCATCGTGGGAACCAGTAATGCAGTGAATCTGACCGATGGCCTGGACGGCCTGGCGATTATGCCGACCGTGTTTGTGGCCGCCGGATTCGGGCTGGTAGCCTGGGCCACCGGTAACGTGAATTTTGCCGAATATCTGCATATCCCTTATCTGCGCTATGCCGGCGAACTGGTGATTGTCTGTACAGCGATTGTGGGTGCCGGACTCGGCTTTCTCTGGTTTAACACCTATCCGGCTCAGGTCTTTATGGGAGATGTCGGGTCGCTGGCCCTGGGCGGCGCGTTAGGGACCATAGCCGTGTTACTGCGTGAAGAGTTCCTGCTGGTAATTATGGGCGGTGTTTTTGTTGTGGAAACATTGTCGGTCATTCTGCAGGTGGGATCGTTCAAGCTCCGCGGACAGCGTATTTTCCGTATGGCACCGATCCATCATCACTATGAACTGAAAGGCTGGCCGGAACCGCGTGTCATCGTACGCTTCTGGATCATCTCATTAATGCTGGTTCTGATCGGGCTGGCAACCCTTAAGGTACGTTAATTATGTCTGACTATCGGGGTAAAAAAGTCGTCATTATCGGGCTGGGGCTGACCGGCCTCTCCTGTGTTGATTTCTTTCTGGCGCGGGGAGTTACCCCGCGTGTCACAGATACCCGGATATCACCGGCGGGACTCGAAAAACTCCCTGAAACGGTAGAACGTTTTGTCGGGGGCATTAATGAAGACTGGTTGCTGGACGCGGATTTAATCGTCGCAAGCCCGGGTATCGCACTTTCCCATCCGGCACTTTCCCGTGCAGAAGAGGCGGGAGTCGAGATCGTCGGGGACGTTGAACTGTTTTGTCGTGAGGCCCGGGCCCCGATCGTCGCTATCACCGGGTCTAACGGTAAAAGCACCGTGACGATGATGGTGGGTGAAATGGCGAAAGCGGCGGGTTGCCAGGTGGCCATCGGCGGTAATATCGGTCTGCCGGTACTCTCGCTGCTCAGTGAGACTGTCGAATTATATGTGCTGGAGCTATCGAGCTTTCAGCTGGAAACTACTCATAGCCTGAAAGCGGCCGCCGCGACCATTCTGAATGTCAGCGAGGATCATATGGATCGCTACCCGCTGGGCATGCAGCAATATCGTGCTGCCAAATTACGCATTTACGAACAGGCGACCACCTGTGTCGTCAACGCGGATGACGGATTAACGATGCCGGTGCGTGGCGTGGACAGCCGGTGTATCAGTTTCGGGGTGAATGTCGGTGATTATCACCTGAACACGCAGCAGGGGAGTACCTGGCTGCGGGTCAAAGGGGAAAAAGTGCTGGATACCGGGGAAATGAGACTGACCGGGCAGCACAACTACACGAATGCCCTTGCTGCTCTGGCTCTGGCGGATGCCGTCGGATTACCCCGGGCGACCAGCCTGAAGGCGCTGACGACGTTTACAGGGCTGAGTCACCGGTATTGCCTGGCTCACCGTCAACATGGCGTTGACTGGATTAATGATTCGAAAGCTACCAACGTGGGTAGCACCGAGGCGGCATTGAAAGGGCTGACCGTGAAAGGTCAGTTATGGCTGCTGCTGGGCGGGGATGGTAAATCGGCAGATTTTACGCCGCTGTTACCGTATCTGCAGAGAGATAACCTGAAAATTTATTGCTTCGGTCGTGACGGTGATGAACTGGCGGCTCTGCGCCCCGAGATCTCTGTGCGGACCGGGACCCTGCAGCAAGCGATGGCAGAGATAGCCCCGCAGACGGCTCCGGGGGATCTGGTTCTGTTATCGCCGGCCTGCGCCAGCCTCGATCAGTTTAAAAATTTTGAGCAACGGGGTGATGAATTTACCCGTCTTGCAAAGGAGTTAGGTTAATGCGTATCCCGGGCCTGAGATACCCTCTCGCACTGATACTTGCCATCTCCGGTCGTCTGAGAGACTGGGTGATGGGGGCAAAAGAGAGCGACGATACAGCCATTATTCTGTATGACCGCACCCTGTTATGGCTGACCTTCGGTTTAGCCATCATCGGTTTTGTGATGGTGACTTCCGCGTCTGTGCCGGTCGGGCAGAGAATGAATGACGACCCGTTCTATTTTGCTAAACGTGATGCCTTCTATCTGGGGCTGGGGTTTGCTATCTCGCTGGTCACGCTGCGTTTACCGATGTCTTTCTGGCAACGTTACAGTAACGTGATGCTGCTGATCTCTATGGTTATGTTGCTGGTTGTACTGGTGGTGGGGAGTTCGGTCAACGGTGCATCCCGCTGGATTGCCCTGGGCCCGTTACGTATTCAGCCGGCAGAATTTTCTAAACTGTCTCTGTTCTGTTATCTCGCCAGCTATCTGGTGCGAAAGGTGGATGAGGTCCGCAGTAATTTCTGGGGATTCTGTAAACCGATGGGGGTCATGGTGGTACTGGCAGTCCTGCTGCTGGCGCAGCCCGACCTCGGGACGGTCATCGTACTGTTTGTAACGACACTGGCCATGCTGTTTCTGGCCGGGGCAAAGCTGTGGCAGTTTCTTGCGATTATCGGTTCCGGGCTTTTCGCCGTGGTGCTGCTGATCCTGGCGGAACCCTATCGTATGCGCCGCGTGACTTCCTTCTGGAATCCCTGGGCGGATCCTTTCGGCAGCGGCTATCAGCTGACCCAGTCTCTGATGGCTTTTGGCCGAGGTGAGTTCTGGGGGCAAGGGCTGGGGAACTCGGTTCAGAAGCTGGAATATCTGCCTGAAGCCCATACCGACTTTATCTTCTCAATTATCGGCGAAGAACTCGGCTTTTTCGGTGTGGCATTGGCTCTTTTGATGGTATTCTTCGTCGCTTTTCGGGCGATGTCGATTGGCCGCAGAGCATTGGAGCTGGATCAACGTTTTTCCGGCTTTCTGGCGTGTGCTATCGGGGTCTGGTTCAGTTTCCAGGCGCTGGTTAACGTCGGTGCCGCTGCGGGGATGCTGCCGACCAAAGGTCTGACCCTGCCGTTAATCAGTTACGGTGGGTCCAGTCTGATCATCATGTCGACAGCCATCGTGCTGTTATTACGAATAGATTATGAAACACGCCTGACCAAAGCGCAGGCGTTTACCCGGGGTAGCCGATGAGCGGCAAACGATTAATGGTCATGGCCGGAGGCACCGGCGGACATGTTTTTCCGGGCCTGGCTGTGGCCCATCACCTGATGGCACAGGGCTGGCAGGTTCGCTGGCTGGGAACCGCTGATCGTATGGAAGCGGATCTGGTCCCGAAGCATGGTATTGAAATTGATTTTATCCGCATCAGCGGATTACGTGGTAAAGGGGTAAAAGCCCAGTTGCTGGCCCCCTGGCGTATCTTTACGGCATGGCGGCAGGCCAGGGCGATTATGAAACGCTGGAAACCGGATGTGGTGCTGGGTATGGGCGGCTATGTTTCCGGTCCCGGCGGGCTGGCGGCGTGGAGTTGTGGTATTCCTGTGGTGCTGCATGAGCAGAACGGGATTGCCGGCCTGACAAATAAAGGGTTATCACGGATTGCCAGCAAAGTGTTACAGGCTTTCCCCGGGGCTTTTGCGAAAGCCGATGTGGTCGGGAATCCGGTGCGCACTGACGTGCTGGCCTTACCGACACCGGAACAACGTTTTGCCGGCCGTGAAGGACCGATACGTGTCCTGGTCGTCGGGGGCAGCCAGGGGGCCAGAATACTGAACCAGACAATGCCTTACGTGGCTGAAAAATGTGGTGACCGTATTACTCTCTGGCACCAGACCGGTAAAGGTGCGCTGGAAGCCGTTGAAGCTGAATATGCCAGTGTCGGACAGACCGGTCATCGCATCAATGAGTTTATTGATGATATGGCACAGGCGTATGCCTGGGCCGATGTGGTGGTTTGTCGTTCCGGGGCATTAACGGTCAGTGAGATCGCTGCCGCCGGGCTGGCTGCGATTTTCGTGCCATTTCAGCATAAAGATCGGCAGCAGTACTGGAATGCGCTGCCGCTGGAGAATGCCGGGGCGGCCAGGATTTTTGAACAACCCGCCTTTACGGCTTCTGTTATCGCAGAAACCTTAAATAGCTGGGATCGTCAGCAGTTGCTGGCGATGGCATTGAATGCCCGCGCAGTTGCCGTTCCGGACGCGACTGAACGCGTAGCAAATGAAGTGGCGAAAGTCGTTAAATGAATATAGCTCCGTGTGAGCGGCTTTTCCGGGGGGATGTCCCGGGGAAAGTATGAACAGGTAGTGTAACGAGATGAATACTCAACAATTAGCAAAACTGCGGTCTGTTGTGCCTGAAATGCGTCGGGTCAGGCATATCCATTTCGTCGGCATTGGTGGTGCCGGGATGGGCGGTATTGCTGAAGTGTTGGCGAATGAAGGGTATCAGATCAGTGGGTCTGACCTGGCACCGAACCCGGTCACTCAGCATCTGAGTGCGCTGGGGGCGACCATTTATTTCAACCACCGGCCCGAGAATGTGACCGACGCCAGTGTGGTCGTGGTTTCCAGTGCCATATCGGCGGACAACCCGGAACTGATCGCCGCCCGTGAGGCCAGGATCCCGGTGATCCGTCGTGCAGAGATGCTGGCAGAACTGATGCGTTTCCGTCACGGAATTGCTATTGCCGGAACCCACGGTAAAACGACGACTACCGCGATGGTATCCAGTATTTATGCCGAAGGTGGACTGGATCCGACCTTTGTCAATGGCGGGCTGGTGAAAGCCGCCGGCACACATGCCCGGCTGGGCAGTAGTCGTTACCTGATTGCTGAAGCGGATGAGAGTGATGCATCGTTCCTGCACCTGCAACCGATGGTCGCCGTGGTAACAAATATTGAAGCGGATCACATGGATACGTATCAGGGAAATTTTGACATCCTGAAACAGACCTTCGTGAACTTTTTACATAATCTGCCGTTTTATGGGCGTGCCGTGTTGTGTGTAGACGACCCTGTGATCCGCGAGCTTATCCCGGAGATCGGGCGTCAGATCACGACTTACGGTTTCAGTGACGATGCCGATGTCAGGATTGAAGACTACCGGCAGCAAGGGGCTCAGGGGCACTTTACGCTGGTCCGTCATGATAAACCGGTGATGACAGTCACTCTGAATGCGCCGGGACGCCATAATGCGCTGAATGCCGCCGCAGCGGTCGCGGTGGCGAGTGAAGAGGGCATCGAAGATAAAGATATCCTCACCGCGCTTGAAAATTTCCAGGGGACAGGGCGCCGCTTTGATCTTCTGGGGGAATACCCGACGGCACCGGTGAATGGTCTGCCCGGGACGGCGATGCTGGTAGATGATTACGGTCATCATCCGACAGAAGTGGATGCCACCATTAAAGCTGCGCGGGCCGGCTGGCCGGATAAAAAGCTGGTGATGATTTTTCAGCCTCACCGTTATACGCGTACCCGTGATTTGTTCGATGATTTTGCGAACGTGCTGTCTCAGGTGGATGTCCTGCTGATGCTGGAAGTCTATTCTGCGGGAGAAGCACCGATCGCCGGGGCCGATAGTCGTGCACTTTGCCGCTCTGTCAGAAGCCGTGGCAAAGTTGAACCGATACTGGTCTCCGATAATGAGATGCTGGCCGATGCGCTGGCTCCGGCCCTGAGCGGAAATGATCTCGTTCTGGCTCAGGGGGCAGGAACCGTCGGACGTATAGCGCGGACGCTGGCTGATCGGAAGTTGCAGCAGATGACCCGGACAGAAGAACAGCCTGGCTGAGCAGGGGCCCGGGAATGCCCGGGGTTACCGTGCCGGAAAAGGGCGTGACAAGCTGTCACCGTCATCGGCCGAAGAGCGGTTTAAACGAATTATTTTCAAGGGGATAGCAATATTCCCTGTGACGGACGGCCCCGGTAACACGACAGACGTTTCCGGGGGAGCAGGTAAGAAACTGCGGCGTCCGGCATGTATTAAGGTTAAAAGTGAATTTTGCGACTACAATGCTTAGTATCTTGCTGATGAGAAACAGGATTTCTGTCACTCAGATGCTCAAAAACGACAGCAGCGTGCGCAGAACAAAGACATCCTGCAGAGGTTAAAGGGTCGCAGAACAGAAGGCATCGATGTGCACTATGCGAATCATCGTTGTTTTCAGCCATTACCCGTCGATCTCTCGTCAGAGACGATTCGCCGGAATCCGGGGACTTTAACAGCAAAGCAGGCGGCGATGAATTTTTCGAACTTAATGAGCAATAGGCTGGAGTTAACAAACTGATATGTCTCAGGCGGCTTTAAATACACGGAACCGGGAGCCTCAGGGGCGCCAGGGATCCGGACGGAGTAATGGTACGCGCCTGTTCGGATTGATCTTTTTGTTACTGGTCATAGGGACGATGGTGCTGGGTGGCGTAATGGTCCTGAAATGGATGGACGATGCCTCCCGCTTACCGTTATCGAAGCTGGTGGTCACCGGACAAACGCGTTATACCACCCACGATGATATCCGGCAGGCGATTTTATCACTCGGCCCTCCCGGCACGTTTATGTCACAGAACGTAGACGTGATACAGCAGCAGATTGAACGGCTTCCCTGGATTAAGCAGGTAAGTGTCCGGAAGCAATGGCCTGATGAATTAAAGATTCATCTGGTTGAATATGTGCCGGTGGCACGATGGAATGATCAGAATGTCGTTGATGCCGACGGCGTCTCATTCCGGTTGCCTTTAAGTCTTTCGGCACAGCAACCTATGCCAATGCTTTACGGACCGGAAGGCAGCGAAAACGAAGTGATGGCCGGTTTTTATCAGATGAGTGATGCCTTAAAGCCTTCGAAAATTACGCTAAAGGCGGCTTCGATGACAGCAAGGCGTTCATGGCAGCTGGTCACCAGCGATGACATGAAAATTGAGTTGGGACGTGATGACACAATGAAACGTCTGCAGCGTTTTATTGACCTCTACCCGGTTCTGCTTCGCCAGGCGCAGGCAGAGAATAAACGGATAGGCTACGTAGATTTACGTTATGACTCCGGTGCGGCGGTGGGATGGATTGCCGCCCCTGTCGACCCAAAGAACAGTAACCAGCAACAAAAGCAGGCACAGGCTAAACAATGATCAAGTCAACGGACAGAAAACTTGTAGTAGGACTAGAAATCGGCACCGCTAAGGTTGCTGCCCTTGTAGGGGAGATTCTGCCCGATGGTATGGTCAACATTATCGGCGTCGGCAGTTGTCCTTCCCGCGGTATGGACAAAGGCGGTGTGAATGACCTGGAATCGGTGGTCAAATGTGTACAGCGGGCGATTGACCAGGCAGAATTAATGGCCGATTGTCAGATTTCTTCGGTATATCTGGCGCTTTCCGGTAAACATATCAGTTGTCAGAACGAAATCGGGATGGTTCCGATTTCCGAAGAAGAAGTAACACAGGATGATGTGGAAAACGTCGTGCATACAGCGAAATCTGTGCGCGTTCGTGATGAGCACCGTATTCTGCATGTGATCCCTCAGGAATATGCCATCGACTACCAGGAAGGCATCAAGAACCCTGTGGGTTTATCCGGTGTCCGGATGCATGCCAAGGTGCACCTGATCACCTGCCATAATGATATGGCGAAGAATATCGTGAAGGCCGTTGAACGATGCGGTCTGAAAGTGGACCAGCTGATTTTCGCAGGTCTGGCCTCCAGTTATGCCGTGTTAACCGAAGATGAACGCGAATTAGGCGTCTGTGTGGTTGATATCGGTGGTGGCACAATGGATATGGCGGTTTATACCGGTGGCGCATTACGACACACTAAAGTGATCCCTTATGCCGGCAATGTGGTGACCAGCGATATCGCCTATGCCTTCGGGACACCCCCGACCGATGCGGAAGCCATTAAAGTCCGTCACGGGTGCGCATTAGGGTCGATTGTCGGTAAAGACGAAAATGTCGAAGTACCGAGTGTGGGCGGACGTCCGCCACGCAGTCTGCAACGTCAGACCCTGGCAGAAGTGATCGAACCGCGTTATACCGAATTACTGAACCTGGTGAATGATGAAATTCTGGAATTACAGGAACAACTTCGTCAGCAGGGAGTAAAACATCATCTGGCCGCCGGCATCGTATTAACCGGTGGGGCAGGGCAGATTGAAGGGTTAGCCGCGTGCGCCCAGAAAGTGTTCCATACACAGGTCCGTATCGGACAGCCTTTAAATATTACCGGCCTGACCGATTATGCTCAGGAACCTTATTATTCGACGGCTGTAGGGCTGCTGCACTATGGTAAAGAGTCACACCTGGGCGGCGAAGGCGATAGCGAAAAAAGAGCATCAGTCGGTGGTTGGTTTAAACGAATTAACAGCTGGCTGAAAAAAGAGTTTTAATTTTTACTAAAAGGAGATCATGCTATTAGCATTTATGGTCTCCAGGCGACAGGCACATAACGGAGAGAAATCATGTTTGAACCTATGGAATTAACCAATGATGCGGTGATAAAAGTCATCGGCGTTGGTGGTGGCGGCGGTAACGCCGTAGAGCACATGGTACGCGAGCGTATCGAAGGTGTTGAATTCTTTGCAGTGAATACCGACGCTCAGGCACTGCGTAAAACCGCAGTGGGTCAGACCATCCAGATTGGTAATAACATTACTAAAGGTCTGGGTGCCGGTGCGAACCCGGAAGTCGGACGTAACTCAGCAGAAGAAGACCGTGAAGCCCTGCGCGCTGCGCTGGACGGTGCAGATATGGTCTTCATCGCCGCGGGTATGGGTGGCGGTACCGGTACCGGTGCTGCGCCGGTTGTTGCTGAAGTCGCGAAGGATCTGGGTATCCTGACCGTTGCTGTGGTGACTAAACCTTTTAACTTTGAAGGCAAAAAGCGTATGGCTTTTGCCGAGCAAGGTATTGCTGAGCTTTCCAAGCATGTCGATTCACTGATCACTATCCCGAATGACAAGCTGCTGAAAGTGTTGGGTCGTGGTATTTCTTTACTGGATGCTTTCGGTGCTGCCAATGACGTGCTGAAAGGTGCGGTACAGGGTATCGCTGAACTGATCACTCGTCCTGGCCTGATGAACGTCGACTTTGCGGATGTGCGCACAGTGATGTCTGAGATGGGCTATGCGATGATGGGATCCGGGGTGGCCTGTGGTGAAGACCGTGCGGAAGAAGCTGCAGAAATGGCTATCTCCAGCCCGTTACTGGAAGATATCGATCTGTCCGGTGCCCGTGGCGTTCTGGTCAACATTACCGCCGGCTTCGATCTGCGTCTGGACGAGTTTGAAACGGTGGGTAACACCATCCGTGCATTTGCTTCCGACAATGCCACCGTCGTTATCGGTACCTCGCTGGATCCGGAAATGAACGACGAACTGCGCGTAACTGTTGTCGCTACCGGTATTGGCATGGATAAACGCCCTGAGATCACTCTGGTCACTAACAAAACCACCAGCCAGCCTGTCATGGATCACCGCTATCAGCAGCATGGCCTGACTCCGTTACCTCAGGAGCAGAAACCTGCCGCGAAAGTGGTGAACGACCCTGCCGGCCAGGCGAACAAAGAACCTGATTATCTGGATATTCCCGCGTTCCTGCGTAAGCAGGCGGACTAAGAATATACCGATATTTGGACTGGTTCGCTCTTTGTGCTAAACTGGCGGTCAGTCAGTCATGTATAGTGACGAACGAAGAGTAATATTGCGAGATTAATACGATGATCAAACAAAGGACATTAAAACGTATTGTTCAGGCGACAGGTATCGGTTTGCATACCGGTAAAAAAGTCAGCCTGACACTGCGCCCTGCGCCAGCGAATACTGGGGTCATCTATCGTCGCACAGACTTGAATCCACCGGTTGATTTCCCGGCTGATGCAAAATACGTGCGCGATACCATGCTCAGTACTTGCCTGGTAAACGACGAAGGCGTGCGTATTTCTACTGTTGAGCACCTTAACTCAGCACTGGCCGGTTTAGGTATCGACAACATTATTGTTGAAGTCGATGCGCCTGAAATCCCGATTATGGATGGTAGTGCTGCACCTTTCGTTTATCTGCTGCTGGATGCAGGGATCGACGAACTGAACAGTGCTAAGAAATTCGTTCGTATTAAACAAGCCGTACGTGTTGAAGACGGTGATAAGTGGGCAGAGTTAACGCCTTACAATGGCTTTTCTCTGGACTTTACTATCGACTTCAGGCATCCGGCGATCGATTCCAGCTCACAGCGTTATCAGCTGAACTTCTCAGCGGATGCGTTCGTTCGCCAGATCAGTCGCGCACGTACCTTCGGTTTTATGCGTGAAATTGAGTATTTACAGTCTCGTGGCCTGTGCCTGGGTGGTAGTCTTGACTGTGCCATCGGTTTAGATGATTTCCGTGTATTAAACGAAGAAGGTTTGCGTTTTGATGACGAGTTCGTTCGTCATAAAATGCTGGATGCTATCGGTGATTTGTTCATGTGTGGTCATAACGTTATCGGTGCGTTCAGTGCCTTTAAATCAGGGCATGCATTGAATAACAAATTACTGCAAGCCGTACTGGCTAAACAGGAAGCCTGGGAATGGGCGACCTTCGAAGATGATGCTGAACTGCCACAGGCATTCAAAGCACCGAATCTGGTACTGGCGTAAAATCGCTTAATGCAGCAGGTGTTACTGATACTCTCTCCGGTCAGTAATCCTGCTGTTTTTTTATGCTTTTCGTCCGCTGTCTAAAAATCCCCCAAAAACACCGAATTTATTCATCGCTTCCTGATTCTCTGATGTTGAAATCTGACATTAGTGATACTATCTCATTACTATTATATTGGCGTATCCGGTCAGTGAACGCAGGGATTGCTGAGAGTCTCCCGGAACGCATAAATCAGTTTTCAATGGATAGAGTGTGATCGGAATTTTTTCGCGTTGGCGACAACTTGGCAGACGGTACTTCTGGCCGCATCTCCTTTTGGGGATGGTCGCGGCCAGTCTTGGCCTGCCTGTCGCGAATGCGCAACCGCCGGAATCCGGCACGGTCTCCGGAAAATCTGCCAATACACTCTTCGTCGGTAATGCGGTTCGTTTTGAAAACCTTATCCGCTTGCGAGATACGGCCCGCAGGCCGGGGATCAGCGCCGATTACTGGCATCAGCATGCTATCAGAGTGGTTATCCGCCATCTCTCATTCTCTTTACCGCAAATGCAACCGCAGGTGCGGCATCAGCTTCTTCCTCTGACTGCGCAGAAAATTGCTGTTTTACAGTCACTGCATGCGCTGCTGACGACACATCACCCGGTCAGCAAGCCGGCCTCTGCAGAGGATGTCTTCGTTTCCGTTCAGCCCGCTGGTTTTAATAGCGGGTTATGGCTTTCCGGGGTTCAGGGTATCCGGGCCGGGCCCGCTTCCTCTGAGATCTGATAGTCCCGGACGTACACTTCCCCCGAATTTTGAAGCCAATGAGCTGAACTGAGATTATAAAAACTATGGTCATGAAATTATTAACTAAAATTTTTGGCAGCAGTAATGATCGTACCTTACGTCGTATGCGTAAGTCGGTTGATGTTATTAATAAAATGGAACCTGAGTTCACGGCGCTGACCGATGAGCAACTGAAAGCCAAAACCATCGAATTCCGTGCCCGCCTGGAAAAAGGTGAAGCATTAGAAAGCCTGATCCCCGAAGCATTTGCCACGGTCCGTGAAGCCAGTCGTCGTATTTTCAATATGCGTCACTTCGACGTTCAGTTAATGGGCGGTATGGTTCTGAATGAGCGTTGCATTGCAGAGATGCGTACCGGTGAAGGTAAAACGCTGACCGCCACCTTACCGGCCTATCTGAATGCACTGACCGGTAAAGGCGTACACGTGGTGACCGTCAACGATTATCTGGCACAGCGTGATGCCGAAAATAACCGTCCGCTGTTCGAGTTCCTGGGGCTGACCGTCGGGATTAACCTGCCAGGGATGCCAGCCCCTGCCAAGCGTGAAGCTTACAATGCGGATATCACCTACGGTACCAATAACGAATACGGGTTTGACTATCTGCGCGATAACATGGCCTTCAGCCCGGAAGAGCGTGTACAGCGTAAACTGAACTATGCGCTGGTGGATGAAGTCGACTCCATCCTGATCGATGAAGCCCGTACACCTCTGATCATCTCGGGGCCGGCGGAAGACAGCTCAGAGCTCTACATCAAAGTGAACAAGATCATCCCTCATCTGGTTCGTCAGGACAAAGAAGATTCTGATACCTTCCAGGGGGAAGGTGACTTTTCGGTGGACGAAAAATCCCGTCAGGTTCACCTCACCGAACGTGGTCTGGTAAAAATCGAACAACTGCTGGTCAGCCAGGGCATTATGGAAGAAGGAGAGTCCCTCTATTCTCCGACCAATATTATGCTGATGCATCATGTAACCGCGGCCTTACGGGCGCACGCTCTGTTCACCCGTGATGTGGATTACATCGTTAAAGATGGCGAAGTCGTTATTGTCGATGAGCATACCGGCCGTACCATGCAGGGACGTCGCTGGTCAGATGGCCTCCATCAGGCAGTGGAAGCGAAAGAAGGGGTTGAAATCCAGAATGAGAACCAGACACTGGCATCCATTACCTTCCAGAACTATTTCCGCTTATATGACAAACTGGCGGGGATGACCGGTACCGCGGATACGGAAGCCTTTGAATTCAGCTCAATTTACAAGCTGGATACCATTGTTCTGCCAACCAACCGTCCGATGGTTCGTAAAGATATGCCGGATCTGGTGTATATGACCGAGCAGGAAAAAATTGGGGCGATTATCGAAGACATCCGTGAACGTACGGCGAATGGTCAGCCTATTCTGGTCGGGACCATTTCTATCGAAAAATCGGAAGTCGTCTCTCACGAGCTGACAAAAGCCGGTATCAAACATAATGTTCTGAATGCTAAATTCCACGCCAGCGAAGCCGATATTATCGCGCAGGCTGGCCAGCCGGGTGCCGTTACCATTGCCACTAATATGGCCGGTCGTGGTACCGATATTATGCTGGGCGGAAGCTGGCATGCGGAAGTTGAAGCAAAAGAAAATCCGACTCCGGAAGAGATCGAGGCGATCAAAGCCGAATGGCAGAAACGTCATGACGCGGTTCTGGAAGCCGGAGGGCTGCACATTATCGGTACTGAACGACATGAATCCCGTCGTATCGATAACCAGTTACGTGGTCGTGCCGGTCGTCAGGGGGATAAAGGTTCTTCACGCTTCTACCTGTCAATGGAAGATGCCCTGATGCGTATTTTCGCCTCTGACCGTGTCTCTGGCATGATGCGTAAACTGGGTATGAAGCCAGGTGAAGCCATCGAGCACCCATGGGTAACTAAAGCGATTGCTAATGCACAGCGTAAGGTGGAAAGCCGTAACTTCGATATCCGTAAACAGTTACTGGAATATGATGATGTTGCCAGTGATCAGCGTCGCGCTATCTATACACAGCGTAACGAACTGCTGGATGTCTCCGATGTGAGCGAGACCATTAACGGTATTCGCGGTGATGTACTGTCGGCCACTATCGATAACTATATTCCGCCACAATCACTGGAAGAGATGTGGGATGTTCAGGGACTGGAAGAGCGCTTACGCACCGACTTCGACCTGAACCTGCCGATTTCAGAATGGCTGGATAAAGAACCTGAACTGCATGAAGAAACACTGCGCGAACGTATCATGGAACGTGCCGATGAGAACTACAGAGAGAAAGAGACTGTCGTCGGTACTGAAATGATGCGTAACTTCGAAAAAGGCGTGATGTTGCAGACTCTGGATACGCTGTGGAAAGAGCACCTGGCATCCATGGACTACCTGCGTCAGGGGATCCACTTACGGGGTTATGCGCAGAAAGATCCTAAGCAGGAATATAAGCGTGAGTCTTTCGCCATGTTCTCTGCGATGCTGGAATCACTGAAATATGAAGTGGTCAGCACGCTGAGCAAAGTTCAGGTGCGCATGCCTGAAGAAGTCGAAGCCATGGAGCAGCAGCGCCGTGAGGAAGCCGAACGTCTGGCGGCCCAGCAACAACTGAGCCATGTGGATTCAGAAACTGAAGCGGCTGCCGAACTGGCTGCGCAGGGTGGCGAGCGCAAAGTCGGACGTAATGATCTTTGCCCGTGTGGTTCCGGTAAAAAATACAAACAGTGCCATGGGCGTATTGCATAATGCCCCGTCCCTGGCCTACGGCCAGGGCGCTTTCTGACTGTTTTTGTCTGAGGTTCATGGCGACATGGACCTTTTTATCGTCTGTCATAAAGTAAACCGCTGACAGGTCTGCTGTTTGCTATATATAAGGATAACTATGAAACATCTGCAGGTAGCGGTCGGGATTATCCGGGATCCGCAACGGGGTATTTTTCTGGCACGTCGTTCATCCTCTTCGCATATGGCCAATAAATGGGAATTCCCTGGCGGCAAAATTGAAAAAGATGAAACCGCTGATCAGGCACTGAAACGTGAACTGATGGAAGAGACCGGCATTGAGGTGCTCAGCGCACAGGCTATCGGCCAGGCAGATCATACCTACGACGATGTTCACGTCACATTGCACTTTTTCCTGGTGGAACAATGGCAGGGCGAGCCCTGGGGGAAAGAGGGGCAGCCGCATCGTTGGGTCAGGCAGGAGGCATTGATTGCCGAAGAATTCCCGCCGGCCAATCATCAACTGGTCAGCCGACTGGTGGCCGGTGAGCTGTAATGAAAATAAAGGGCGCAACCCTCAGGGATGTGCCCTCTGTCTGACGGAAAGCGTTACTCTCCGCTCCATTCATCTTCATCAGAAAGTTTATCATCCAGCGGGATACGCTTTTCTTCGGCCGCCCATTCCCCTAAATCAATCAGCTGACAGCGCTTAGAACAAAACGGGCGCCAGGGACTGAGACTGTCCCAGATCACATCCGCCTGGCATTGAGGGCATTTCACTGTGACAACGTCTTCCTGCATAGTACCTTCTTAACAACATGCGAGTTCAAACTGCAGACGTGCGGGAATTTCACCCTGTTCACTGTCTGCTGGCATAAAGCGGATAGCGTAACGATTCTTGTGCCCTGAAATCTGCGGGTAAAGATCGTCATCAGCGTTAAGCTTCAGACGAAGCAAATCGGCATCTTCCGCATTATCCTGAAAAAAACCATTGAGACTGGTTTGTGTGTGGAAACTACCAGACTGACGGATGAGATCCAACACCAGAGATAAACTTTCTTTTAAGGGTTGCAGAGTCGAACACCATTCGTCAACCTGTGCCTGACGCTCAGTCTCCGGACTATTGAGCCAGATATGCAGTGAGGGCAGGTCAAAGCTACAACATCCGCCGGGTATGCCCAGCCGCTGACGAACCTGGCTGATAAACCTGTCTTCCCGTAGTTGTTGCCCCATCCGCGGGACCGCCATCATTCTGATCCCCTGCTGTTTGAGTTCCTGCTGCAGTTCACTGACTCTGACGGTATCTACGCCACTGACGGATAACCAGCCGCAAAGCTTTTGTTGCTGGCGATCCAGTTCTTTGACCAGGTCTGCCCGGAAGTCTCCGCGATCAAAAATATCCAGTAAGTCACCGATCCCGCGGAAGAAACTTAATGCACTGGCAGGATCATTCACCGGCTGACTGCTACTGAGATTCTTCAGGAGGTATTCGATCCGCAGCCAGGTGCGCATTTTTTCGTTAAGCGGGTACTCAAACAGGATTACGGTGCTCATGATACAGATCCTTTTTTCACTGACGCCAGCCTCGGATAGAGACGGAGTAACCTATTGATATCCTGCTCTTGTTCGGCAGGTCCTCCGGTGTTATCGATGATATCATCGGCAACCGCTAACCGTGATTGCCTGCTCGCTTGTGCAATCAGTATAGCTTCCGCCTGCTGACGAGTGATCCGGTCTCTTGCCATGGTACGACTGATCTGGGTTTCTTCATCCACATCGATCACCAGTACACGATCAGCTTTCAGGTGCAGATTATTTTCGACCAGTAAGGGGACGACCCAAAGGCACCAGTCGGTGGTCACGGCAGCGATCATTTCCTGTGTCCGTTGCTGGATCAACGGATGAAGGAGGTTGTTCAGCCAGGTCTTCTGTTGTGGATCGGCAAAAATCTGCTGACGTAACCAGCGGCGATCCAGTGAACCTTCAGGCAGTAATGCCTGATCCCCGAAATGTGCCACAATCTGCTGAAGGGCTGCTGAGCCTGGCGCAACGACTTCCCGGGCAATTTTATCGGCATCAATCACCGGGACTCCCCGTTCAGAAAACCGGTTAGCCACCGTTGTTTTACCGCTGCCGATCCCGCCGGTAAGTGCGACAACATAGGTCATAACATAAGTATCCTGACTAATAAAAAAACTATCCGCTGAAAAATGCCGCAGAGTGACGAATTATCTCAGGCAGATTAGACGAATTGTAGCCCAATAAAAAATAAAAACGCAGTTCTGTTATGACGTTATTATTTTCCGGCTGCGGTCTGCAGCCGTCTGAACATGGGTGACAGAGATCTTTGCCCGTGCACCGTAACAGGTCACGGGCAACCGGAGAAAAAGAAAACGATGACCGCAGTGTATTTTACGGCGTAACGACACGTTAAGCGTGATATTCCCCGGGGTATGTATCGTGTTTTTATATCTGAATGTAAAGGTAATTTACAGTCATTCGGCAGGAGTTATGCACTATGCGAGCCGGGGGGAATAAGCATTTATCGCTGCGCCTGGATTCGACAAGCTCGCAATGAATCCGCCATATTCTGAAGACGGAGCCAAAGAGCATACGCTGACCGCTTTAAATCATCTGAATGAAAAAGGCACTATGGCCGCAGTCCTGCCAGTGGGTGATCAACCGGAAGCGTGGATAGGTGGTGAGTTCGTTGGTGTCCGGTCAGGCAAGAGTCCTCTGGTGAAGTTCAGGAGTCAGATATCAGCGTCAGTGCATTTGTGCTTAAGCGTTCAGAAAAAGCTTAATCACTCTGCGGGACAATGGGGAGAATAAGCAGTAACCTAATGAAAATTCGATTAAAAGAGAATTGTCTATGGCATTAAAAACAATAGCCTTAACCATTGGCCTGGTAATGATTTCATTAAATGCATCAGCGACTTTACCACTTAATGACTCTCTGCTCGGGCAACCATTTGATGTCGTTGCAAACGGCAAAAAGGTCAGCATAAACACATGTCAGGATCTGATAAATCTGAGACAGCGTTCGGGAAAAATTACCGACGTCCTGGCACATATTAACGACATGATGTGGCACGGGTTAATCGATGACATGACTGCCTGCCAGTTCGAAAACCAGCTCAGACTGATAAATGCTCATCCTGTGAAGGATTCAGCACTGACATTAAAAGAGATTGTACGTCATTTTCCGGCTAATTATTACCCAGCCCGAATCCTGCGGATTATCATCAAAACATCCATAAAAGCATTGAGCAGGCTTTTCCTGACATTCAGGTAACAGATGATACAGCCTCGACTGTTATGGATGGGGCAAATCTGCGTTTAATGGATCAAAAGACTTTTAAGACTAAAGACGGGGTTAAAATTAAGATTGTCAGTATTGGTGCAGGAGTGTCAGGGGGGACCTGGAGCACTAAACAAATATTTATCTTACAGAATACGGGCAATAAATTATGGAAAGTGACGCAATTTGACTATAACACAGTATTAAATCCCGTTACTTTACGATGATTACTTTCCATCGGTTGCCGTTATTGCTGAAGAGTTTGCGTAACGTTGCCGTGAAGAAATTGAATGCTGCCCCGGTATCTGATCATCGAAAATATTTGCCCTGAACAAACTCATCAGATATCTCCACTGAGAAATAATATCAGCAGGTGATCACAGGCATAACCGTCGGGGGAGTGAATGACCTGTCTACGGGGATATAAAACAGGCGAGGTGTGCCGGTTAAAATATCGCCTCACCCGGATTAAACATCGGCAGATACATACCGATGACAATACTGCCGGTAATCAGCCCCGTGATCAGTAATATCTCAGGCTCAATGCTGTTACTCAGAAGGTCGGTTTGTTGCCTGATGACCTGGCTTCGGGTATGAAAACAGGCATCGCGGGCTGATTAAAATATCGCCTCACCCGGATTAAACATCGGCAGATACATACCGATGACAATACTGCCGGTAATCAGCCCCGTGATCAGTAATATCGCAGGCTCAATGCTGTTACTCAGAAGGTCGGTTTGTTGTCTGATGACCTGGCTTCGGGTATATAAAACAGGCGAGGTGTGCCGGTTAAAATATCGCCTCACCCGGATTAAACATCGGCAGATACATACCGATGACAATGCTACCGGTCATCAGCCCCGTGATCAGTAACATCGCAGGCTCAATGATGTTACTCAGAAGGTCGGTTTGTTGTCTGATGACCTGGCTTCGGGTATATAAAACAGGCATCGCGGGCTGATTAAAATATCGCCTCACCCAGATTAAACATTGGCAGATACATACCGATGACAATGCTGCCGGTAATCAGCCCCGTGATCAGTAACATCGCAGGCTCAATGCTGTTACTCAGAAGATCGGTTTGTTGGCTGGCTTCAGTTTCAAACCACCGGGCCAGCCGCATAAAAACCACATCCAGGGTACCCGTTTGTTCCCCTGAGCGGGCCAGCAGGTAACATATCGGCGGGAAACCGGGCTGGTCATTCAGACCGGCCGAGAGAGGAAACCCCTGTTCAATATGATGACGCAGTGTGGTCAGTGCCTGTTGCCAGAAAGGTGTGGCAAACACATTCTCTGCTATCTGCAATCCTTCACTCAGGGGTAATCCGGAACGCTGGGTCAGTGCCAGAATATCGAAAAGTTGCGCCAGTATGGTAAATTGCCACAACCTGCCCGCTAACGGCAGACGTAATAAAAAACGCTGGCCTGCCAGTACCCGGGCCGGTTTTTTTTTGCATCTCATAACCCCGAAACACCCCGCCATCACCATCATC
Organism: Tatumella terrea; assembly: GCF_039523755.1. Lineage (NCBI taxonomy): Bacteria > Pseudomonadati > Pseudomonadota > Gammaproteobacteria > Enterobacterales > Erwiniaceae > Tatumella > Tatumella terrea. The sequence continues at coordinate 392,935 of NZ_BAAAFX010000002.1, forward strand.
AGCACCAGCGGCAGGGAATGTAACAAAGACTGCGAAAAACCGATCAGACACCGCGTAAAAGCGGGCAGAGGGGTGTTAGCCGAACGATAGATAGCGGCAAACTCCGGTAAAATCCACAGTAACATCCCGAGGCTTATCACCGCGGCCAGCAGAAGAACAAACAGCGGATATCTCAGTGCCTTAATAAGCTGCTGCTTCAGCTGTCGTTGTTTTTGCTGCTGTGCCGCCAGATTTTTACAACAATATTCCAGCTGGCCGGTCTGTTCGCCGGTTCGTATCATCGCTATGCAGAGGGGTGGAAAAATGCCAGGCCAGTGACTGAGTGCCGACGAAAAGCTGATCCCTGACAGGATTTGCTGCTGTAATTGTTCCAGTAACGATCGCCATGCCTTCGCCGGATGCCCGCCTGCCAACAGAAGCAAGCCTTCTGACAGCGGCAGTCCTGCCTGAAGTAACATGCCTGTCTGGCTGAAGAAGACAATCCGCTCCTGACGCAGCCAGTAGCGCGATGAATAACACTTTTTTCGGGTGATTTTCAGCGGGAGTAAGCCCTGACGAAACATCATCTCCTGTAACTGACGGGGGTTATCTGCCAGCATGTCGCCCTGGCAATGAAGTCCGTCAGGATCGATAGCCTGCCAGTGAAACAGACAGTAATTACTCATCGCTTCCCCCGGTAACACGCAGTACCTCGGCCCAGGAGGTCTCAGCGCGGCTGACAGCATTCAGTCCGGATACGAATAGCGGCTGCATGCCCTGCCGGGAGGCAATCACTTTTAATTCCTGAGAGGAAACATTGGCAGCGATGGCCTGGTGCAAATCCCCCGTCACGGCCAGTATTTCAAAAATAGCGAAGCGACCATAATAGCCGCCAAAGCAATGGTCACATCCCCCTGCCAGCCAGTGAGGAATGGCGGGACGCTGCAGGCCGGGCGGACAGGGCAGTTTGTCGTCTGCCAGGCGACGACAATGCCGGCAAAGCCTGCGAACCAGCCGCTGGGCGATGACTAAACGCAGGGATGCTGCCAGCAGATACCCGGCAATCCCCATCTGGCGCAAACGGGTCACGGCTTCCGGGGTCGAATTCGTGTGCAGTGTGGAGAACACCAGATGACCGGTCTGAGCTGCTTTCACGGCAATGTCTGCCGTTTCGTTATCCCTGATTTCTCCGATCATAATGACATCCGGGTCCTGGCGAAGCAGTGCCCGCAGAATACGGGCAAAGTCCAGCCCGGCCCGGGTATTGATTTGTGTCTGATTAATGCCGGGCAGAGTCATTTCTATCGGGTCTTCCACCGTGGAGAGGTTTTTATCCGGAGTATTTAAGGTATTCAGCAGGCTATACAGGGTAAAGGTTTTACCACTGCCTGTCGGCCCGGTGACCAGGATCATGCCCTGCGGTTGCTGTAATACGGCCAGTAACTGAGCCAGTGCCTCTGGATCCAGCCCCAGCTCTGCCGGTGTCAGGGCGGTGGACAGCGTCTGCAGACGCCTGAGCACGACTTTCTCTCCGAATTGTGTTGGCAGGGTCGACAGGCGGAAGCTCTGCCGCTCACCGCCACTTTCACCGCTAAGCTGACCATCCTGAGGCAGGCGGTTTTCAGCAATATCCACCCCGGCCAGAATTTTAAATCGGGCAATCAGTGAGTTCGCCGGGCAGGGCAGGGCGAGCGGGCAGGGGGTTAGAATACCGTCGATTCTCAGACGGGCCCGTATCCCTTGCGGCGTCGGTTCAATATGAATATCAGAAGCCCGCAAACGGACCGCCAGATCAAGCAGTTGTCCGGCAAGCTCCGGTATATTACCGCTCTCAGGGGGGCCGGCGGCGGGAGGGGATGGCGCAGAGTCTGGCTGCTGACGGAAAGCTTCAATACGGGCTAACGGCCAGAATTCGAAACTGACTTGTCGCTGGCTGGTAAAGCGCAAGGATTCGATCATCTCTTCTGCTGGCAGCGCCGTGACTGCCAGCCTGAGCTGCGTGGCGTCCAGTGACAGGATGCAGGCGGGGATCAGCCGGCATAAATTATCCAGCGAGGGTGGGATCATAGCTCCTCCTGCTCATCAGCAAACCTGAATTGTGATCGGCAATTGTTGAGCAACAGCCGGTTGTCACTCAGGCATCGCCTGGTCCAGGAAAACTCACCCTCCTGTGCATTCCAGTGGGGGAGCAGTTCGACCGTTAAACCTTTCAACGTCTCGCTGCCGGTGAGTGTCATTTTACCGTCGCTGACCTGCAGGCGTGCGGTGTAACGGGACCCTTTTACTGCGGGGATACCGAAAGTTTCTGCATTGCACCCCTGGCTGGTTCCTTTCTCCATACTGCACAATTCAATCGCGGTTTTATACGGCAGCATGAGTTGCAACATATCGGTAATAGCGGCTTTTTGCAGGTAGTTCTGGTACGCCGGTAACCCGATAGCACTGAGGATGGCGATAATAGCGATGACGATCATCAGCTCAATCAGGGTAAAACCTTGCTGTTTTTTCATAGTCACTCTCCTTGCGATAAGCAAAGAAGAGTAAGACATTATGCTGGCGGGATGAGGGGCTGCTTACCGGCACTCAGGAAGCGGCATCCGGCATTTTATTCGTTTTTTCATCGCAGGCAGGCAAAGATGCGGGCCACTATCCGTCATACAGAAACCGGCCCGGAAAGGTTATGCGCTGACAGGTAAAAACTGCAGAGAGATATCCAGAGGCTGTGGCCGGCTCAGGAGTGCACTGGCAGCAAGGTAATCTGCACCGGTCTGTGAAAGCGCCGGCAGATGCTGACAGGCATTTTGTCCGCCGATGACCAGCATCGGTAACACCTGTTGTCTGTGACGTTCAGCGACCGCCGCATTGATTTCCGGTAGCGTGAAATTATGCAGCAGGATAAGGTCCGCCCCGGCGACCAGGGCCTGTGAGAATTGCGTCAGGGAGGTCACTGTGACTTCCACCGGGCGGTCGGGATCAATCCAGCGGGCATTTTCTATCGCCGAAACCACGGAGCCACAGGCGATAATATGGTTTTCGTTAATGGGGATCAGGTCGCTCAGGTCCAGCCGCTGTGTCGTGTGATCACCGCAGAGCCGCGCATATTTGACTGCGTTACTGACCCCGGGCTGAGTATTCAGGGAATCAATCACGCGGAATGACGTCTCCGCGAGCTGACTCAGACTGTGGCTAAAGCGGGTTGAAATTCCGGATAATGTCTGTAAAAAATGCAGAAGCGTCGTTTCTGCACTGAGCAATACGCTGGCGGGGCCGCTCAGGGTGGCCAGGATTTGCCCCTGATGGATAGCCCCGGCATCGCTGGTATGCCACTGCAACGTTATGTCAGGGCTCATCTGCTGAAGCACCGTCTCTGCCCAGGCTTTACCGCAGAAGATACCGTCCTGATGACTGATGAGCTGAGCCTGACTGCGCTGCGTTTCGCTGACCAGGCGTGTCACCAGCGGATGGTCCGGGTGCTGCCGGCCGGCCGGCGCATTTTGTAATGCCTGCTTAACGAGCGCCGGTATGTCGTTGCTGACGCGTTCGAGTAGCTGTCGTTTGCAGTGTTCTGAGGCAGTATGGCTTACGGGCATGGGGCTGTTTGCTCCTTTAGTCACAGGAGTAAATACTGTAGCCTGAAGTGTCATGACTCTCCAGCCGAATAGCGTAACCAGTTGAGTCATCAGGCCTGCCGGGGGAACCCGTCAGCCTGAGAGTCACTGGTACCTGACCCGGAGAAGCAATATCATGATAACTCTTATGTTATTCTCGACCTTATGCAGGGAAACATGACCATATGAAACTTGAATCTGGCTGGCTGACAACGGCAAGAAAAGTCCCTTCAGCGCATTTTAACGAGCGCCCTGAGGAGGTGTCACCCTGGCTACTGGTGATCCATAATATCAGCCTGCCGCCGGGAAAATTTGGCGGACCCTGGATAGACCAGCTCTTTACCGGCACCCTTAATCCCGACGATGACCCCTATTTTGAAGGGATAGCGGCGCTGAAAGTCGCTGCACATTGCCTTATCCGACGCGATGGTGAAATTGTGCAATACGTGGCTTTTGATAAGCGGGCCTGGCATGCAGGACAGTCCTCGTATCACGGGCAGGACAATTGTAATGATTTTTCTATCGGTATTGAGCTGGAGGGCACGGATACCCTGGCGTATACCGGGCAGCAATACGCTTCTCTGTGTCAGATAACGCGTCTTCTGATGCAACATTATCCGATAAACACTGACGATATTACCGGGCACAGTGATATAGCCCCCGGACGTAAGACGGACCCCGGCGAGGCATTTGACTGGCAGTATTACCGGCAACAACTGCAGGCGATAACCGGCGAGCAGGCCGGACTGAAATGAAATAAGGGCTGGAAAGAATGACGTTATTTACATTGTTACTGGTGTTAGGCTGGGAGCGGTTATTTAAATTCGGTGAACACTGGCAACTGGAGCACCGGTTACGGCCGGTTTTCCGTGGCCAGACACACTTCTCGATGATTCGTACGACCGGTATGGCGATTCTGGCGATGCTGATCACGCTGGTACTGGTGTTAAGCCTGCGGGGGTTATTCTTCGGTGTGCCATCGTTACTGTTGTGGGTCGTGGTCGGGGTACTCTGTATCGGCGCCGGGGTCACGCGTCTGCACTATCATGCCTACCTGAAATCGGCCAGCGTCGATGATCAGGCGGCCCATCAGGCGATGGCTGAAGAGTTGAGTCAGATCCATGGGTTGCCGGACACCGCAAATGAGCGGGTGTATCTGCGTGAATTACAGAATGCCCTGCTGTGGATTAACTACCGCTTCTACCTTGCGCCGCTGTTCTGGTTCGTGGTCGGGGGACCGTGGGGGCCGGTAACTCTGGTCGGATATGCCTTCTTACGTGCCTGGCAAGGCTGGCTGGCGGCTCACCAGACGGCGGCTGAACGTGAGCAGTCCGGCGTGGAGAAATTACTCTTTGTGCTGGATTGGATCCCTGTACGCCTTGCCGGTGTGGCTTATGCGCTGTTAGGGCATGGCGAAAAAGCCTTACCCGCCTGGTGGAAATTTCTCAGAGATGTACGACATACCCCGTATCAGGTCCTGACCCGTCTGGCACAGTTTTCTCTGGAACGGGACCCCTGTACGGATAAAGTAGAAAAACCCCGTATGGCGGTAGCGCTGGCGAAACGCATCACCCTGGTGCTGGTGGTGGTGGTAGCGCTACTGACCATTACCGGCACACTGCTCTGACCGGACACTGAGGATAAACAACAAGGGCGCAGTCAGATCTCTCTGAGCTGCGCCCTTTTTTATGGCTGCATGAATGATCAGGCCGGACGTTTTTTGGTCCTGGATAGATACCCGATAGCCAGAATAACCAGCCAGACGGGGATCAGCCACACAGACATCGCCATTCCCGGGGTCATGACCATAATGACCAGAATCGCCGCCATAAACAGCAGGCAAATCCAGTTACCCAGCGGGTAAAGAAGCGCTTTAAAGCGTGTATTGACACCCTGTCGCTCTTTCGCTTTACGGAATTTGAGATGCGCCAGGCTTATCATCGCCCAGTTAATGACCAGTGCAGAAACCACCAGCGACATCAGTAAGCCAAAGGCTTTTGCCGGCATCAGGTAGTTGATCAGTACACCGATAGCAGTTGCCACAGCGGACAGACCCAGAGCGACATAAGGCACCCCACGGCGGTCGACCTTCAGTAGCGCGCGCGGACCGTTGCCCTGTTTCGCCAGCCCGTACAGCATACGGCTGTTACTGTAGACGCAACTGTTATAGACAGAGAGGGCCGCCGTCAGTATCACAATATTCAGCGCATTCGCGACCAGACTGTCACCCAGTTCATGGAAGATAAGCACAAACGGGCTGCCACCTTCGACCACTTTAGTCCATGGGTAGAGTGATAGCAGAATAGTCAGTGAACCGATGTAAAAGATCAGAATACGGTACAACACCTGGTTAGTGGCTTTAGGAATGCTGCGCTCCGGATTATCGGCTTCTGCTGCAGTGATCCCTACCAGTTCAAGCCCGCCGAAGGAGAACATAATGACCGCCATCGACATCACAAGCCCGGAGATACCGTGAGGGAAAAAGCCCCCGATGGCCCAGATATTCGATAAAGAGGCTTCAGGCGCGCCATGGCCGCTGAATAACATCCAGCCACCAAACAGGATCATACCGATGACGGCAACGACTTTTATGATAGAGAACCAGAACTCCATCTCACCGTAGACCTTCACGTTGCTCAGGTTGATGGCATTGATCAGCACAAAGAAGACGGCCGCAGACACCCATGTCGGAATTTCCGGCCACCAGTACTGAATATAGACGCCGACCGCGGTAAGCTCGGCCATGGCCACCAGTACATAGAGCACCCAATAGTTCCAGCCGGAAGCGAACCCTGCAAAACTTCCCCAGTATTTATAGGCGAAATGACTGAATGACCCGGCGACCGGCTCTTCTACCACCATTTCACCCAGCTGGCGCATGATCAGAAAGGCGATAAACCCACCGATAGCATAGCCCAGCAGAACAGAAGGACCGGCCATTTTGATGGTCTGAGCGATCCCGAGAAACAGGCCCGTACCAATGGCACCCCCCAGAGCAATTAGCTGAATATGACGATTTTTCAATCCCCGCTTCAGCGTGTCCTCTTGCTGCTTTTCCATAAAAAACCTCTTAATCATCTACAGAACTGCGTTCCACGGGTGACGGAATGCAGTGATTTATAGTGCTTTCGTTATTATTTTACCTGTCCGTAACAGCACAATACTGCCGTCTGTCCGCGGATCAGAATAGTGATAAGTCATACGCTTTGCACCTTGCTTTTGTTGTTTCGTGCTTAAAAAAACCTATCTGCGTAAATGGGCACGGTTCCATCCGGGGGTGGCGGGAAAAACAGGGGAGTTAACCTCCGCGACGACAGGCGGAAGAACAGCAGGAAATCCGGACTAAAAAGGCTGATGACGTTGATGGTAAAGCAAAAAACGCATATTTACGGAATTTGATCCTGATGCAAAGCCGGCACGGGTATATGGACAGCGGGTAAATAGTTTGTTACTTTTAGCGCCCGTATTTTGCTAATTGGTAATACCAATTATCCGGCACAATGACAGGAATAAATTAACCACTGTGATGGCGTACAGCAAAATCCGACAACCTAAGCTGTCAGATGTGATTGAGCAGCAACTGGAGTCGCTGATTATGGAAGGCTCATTGTGTCCGGGAGAGCAACTCCCCCCGGAACGCGAGCTTGCCCGTCAATTTGATGTTTCGCGTCCCTCCGTACGTGAGGCAATACAGCGCCTGGAAGCCCGGGGGTTATTGTCGCGCCGTCAGGGCGGCGGAACCTTTGTGCAGACGGCTCTCTGGCAAAGCCTGAGCGACCCGCTGGTCGGTATCCTGGCGAATTCCCCTGAATCCCGTTTTGATTTACTGGAAACCCGGCATGCGCTGGAGGGGATAGCGGCTTACTATGCAGCCCTGCGGGGGACGGAAGAAGATTTAGCACGTATCCGTGCACATCATCTTCGTATTCAGCAGGCACAGGATAGCGGTAACCTGGATGCCGAAGCCGACGCCGTCATTAAATATCAAATAACCGTCACCGAAGCCGCCCATAATATGGTGCTATTGCACCTTGTGCGTGCCATGGGGCCGTTGCTGGAACAAAATGTCCGGCAGAATTTTGAAACACTCTACCTACGACGCGATATGCTAGCGAAAGTGAGTGGACACCGCGCCAGAATTTTTGAGGCGATTATTGCACGTGAGCCGGAAAAAGCCCGTGAAGAATCACACTCGCACCTGGCGTTTCTTGAGGAAATATTGCTGGAAAGAAGCCGGGAAGAAAGCCGGCGGGAACGTTCGTTAAGACGTCTTCAGCAACGCAAGGGTTAGGCACATCAAGGTATGTGCAATTATGAAGTGCTTATCTGCGTTGTACCCAAACCGAGTTGTACAGATAAGCTACTCAAAATTCAACGTATTAGACACAGATAAGGAATAGCCCCATGTCAGAACGTTTACCTAATGACGTGGATCCGATTGAAACCCGCGACTGGTTACAGGCGCTCGAATCGGTCATCCGTGAAGAAGGTGTTGAACGCGCTCAGTACTTAATCGATCAGGTACTTGATGCGGCTCGCAAAGGTGGTGTCAGTGTGGCTGCCGGCGCATCTGCGCAGGACTACATCAATACTATTTCCGTCGAAGATGAACCGGAATACCCGGGGAACCAGGCACTGGAGCGGCGTATTCGTTCAGCTATTCGCTGGAATGCGATTATGACGGTACTGAGAGCGTCTAAAAAAGATCTGGAGCTGGGCGGCCATATGGCGTCTTTCCAGTCTTCTGCCACCGTTTACGAAGTGTGTTTTAACCACTTCTTCCGCGCCCGTACTGCGCAGGATGGCGGCGACCTGGTCTATTTCCAGGGGCATATCTCACCAGGTATCTATGCCCGAGCTTTCCTGGAAGGGCGTTTAACCGAAGATCAGTTAAACAATTTCCGTCAGGAAGTTCATGGTAAGGGGCTCTCTTCTTATCCGCACCCTAAACTGATGCCTGATTTCTGGCAGTTCCCAACGGTTTCTATGGGGCTGGGGCCGTTATCGGCAATCTATCAGGCAAAATTCCTGAAGTATCTGGAACACCGTGGTCTGAAAAAGACCTCGGCGCAAACCGTGTATGCCTTCCTGGGCGACGGTGAAATGGATGAACCGGAATCCAAAGGGGCGATCACTATCGCAACCCGTGAAAAACTGGATAACCTGGTATTCATTATTAACTGTAACCTGCAACGTCTGGATGGACCGGTCACAGGTAACGGTAAAATCATTAATGAACTGGACGGTATCTTTACCGGTGCCGGCTGGGAAGTGATCAAAGTCATCTGGGGCGATCGCTGGGATGAACTGCTGCGTAAAGACACCAGCGGTAAGCTGATTCAGCTGATGAATGAAACCGTTGACGGTGACTATCAGACCTTTAAGTCAAAAGACGGTGGCTATGTACGTGAGCACTTCTTCGGAAAATATCCGGAGACGGCGGCGCTGGTCAAAGATATGTCCGACGATGAGATCTGGGCACTGAACCGTGGTGGTCATGATCCGAAGAAAGTTTATGCGGCCCTGAAAAAAGCGCAGGACACCAAAGGCAAACCGGTACTGATCCTGGCGCATACCGTCAAAGGCTATGGTATGGGTGAAACCGCGGAAGGTAAAAACATCGCCCACCAGGTGAAGAAAATGAACATGGATGGCGTGCGCTATATCCGTGACCGTTTCAATGTGCCTGTCAGTGATGAGCAGCTGGAAACCCTGCCGTATGTCACCTTCGACAAAGGGTCGGAAGAGTATCAGTATCTGCATGGTCAGCGTGAGAAACTGGGAGGTTATCTGCCAAGCCGTCAGGAGACGTTCACTGACAAACTGGAGATCCCGGCACTCGACGAATTTAAATCGTTGCTGGATGAGCAGAGCAAAGAAATTTCCACCACCATTGCCTTTGTGCGTGCGCTGAATGTGATGCTGAAAAATGCATCGATTAAAGATCGTCTGGTGCCGATCCTCGCCGATGAAGCGCGTACCTTTGGTATGGAAGGTCTGTTCCGTCAGATTGGTATCTACAGCCCGAACGGTCAGCAGTACACACCGCAGGACCGCGAGCAGGTGGCTTACTACAAAGAAGACGAGAAAGGCCAGATCCTGCAGGAAGGGATCAACGAACTGGGGGCCGGGGCATCCTGGTTAGCCGCGGCGACATCGTACAGTACTAACAACCTGCCGATGATCCCGTTCTATATCTATTACTCCATGTTTGGTTTCCAGCGTATCGGTGATCTCTGCTGGGCCGCCGGTGATCAGCAAGCCCGTGGCTTCCTGGTAGGCGGAACGTCCGGACGTACCACGCTTAACGGTGAAGGTCTGCAGCATGAAGATGGCCATAGCCATATTCAGTCACTGACTATTCCTAACTGTATCTCTTATGACCCGGCCTACGCGTATGAAGTCGCGGTAATTATGCATGACGGCCTGGAGCGGATGTACGGCGACGCTCAGGAAAATGTGTATTACTACATTACGACCCTGAACGAAAACTACCATATGCCGGCGATGCCGGAAGGTGCGGAAGAAGGTATCCGTAAAGGGATCTACAAACTGGATACCCTGCAAGGCAGCAAAGGTAAAGTCCAGTTACTGGGCTCCGGTTCTATCCTGCGCCATGTCCGTGAAGCCGCAGAGATCCTGTCCAAAGAGTACGGTGTTGGCTCCGATGTTTACAGTGTGACATCCTTTACCGAGCTGGCCCGTGATGGTCAGGACTGTGAGCGCTGGAACATGCTGCATCCTACCGAAGAGCCTCGCGTGCCTTATATTGCTCAGGTCATGAGTGAGGCCCCGGCCGTCGCGTCGACCGATTATATGAAACTGTTTGCTGAGCAGGTTCGTAACTATATCCCTGCCAGTGATTATCGTGTGCTGGGTACGGATGGCTTTGGTCGCTCTGACAGCCGTGAAAATCTGCGTCATCATTTTGAAGTCGATGCTTCGTATGTGGTGGTTGCTGCTCTGGGTGAACTGGCTAAACGCGGTGAGATTGATAAAAACGTGGTCGCTGAGGCGATACGTAAATTTGATATCCATGCTGATAAAGTCAATCCGCGTCTGGCGTAAGAGGTAATTATTGATGGCAATTGAAATCAACGTTCCGGATATCGGCACCGATGAAGTCGAAGTGACGGAAATCCTGGTCAAAGTGGGTGATAAGGTTGACGCCGAGCAGTCACTGATCACGGTTGAAGGGGACAAGGCATCGATGGAGGTGCCTTCACCTCAGGCCGGTGTTATCAAAGAAATTAAAATCGCCACCGGCGATAAAGTGGCTACCGGCTCGCTGATTATGATCTTCGAGGCGGCGGAAACCGAAGCCCCGGCCGCGAAAGCGGCGGACACTGCGCAGCCGCAAGCCGCAGCTGCCCCGGCAACCGGCACCCGTGAAGTCAATGTTCCGGATATCGGCGGTGATGAAGTGGAAGTCACCGAAATTCTGGTGAAAGCCGGAGACACGGTTGAGGCTGAGCAGTCTCTGCTGACTGTCGAAGGTGATAAGGCTTCCATGGAAGTGCCTGCACCTTTTGCCGGTAAAGTGAAAGAGATCAAAGTGACGACCGGCGATAAAGTCAGCACCGGGTCGCTTATCATGGTCTTTGAAACGTCGGAAGGCGACGCAGCGCCGGCAGCAGAAAATGCTGCCCCTGCTGCAGCTCCGGCAGCCCCGGCCAGTGAAGAGAAGACTCTGCAGGTGCCGGATATCGGCGGTGATGAAGTCGAAGTGACCGAAATCCTGGTGAAGGTCGGTGATAAGGTTGAAAACGAACAATCACTGATCACCGTTGAAGGTGATAAAGCCTCCATGGAAGTTCCGGCACCGTGTGCCGGTACGGTTAAATCCATCAGCATTTCCGTCGGCGATAAAGTCAGCACCGGCACACCGATGATGGTGTTTGAAATTGCCGGCAGTGCGCCGGCAGCTACCCCGGCGTCAGCGCCTCAGGCAGCCCCGGCCCCTGCCGCAGAAAAAGCTCCTGCACCGGCGCAGAATACGGCTAAGCCTGCGGCGACCCCGGCGAAGAGTGACTTTGCCGAAAATGAGGCGTATGTCCATGCCACCCCGGTGATCCGTCGTCTGGCCCGTGAGTTCGGGGTTAACCTGGCGAAAGTTAAAGGGACCGGCCGTAAAAACCGTATTCTGCGAGAAGATGTGCAGGCGTACGTGAAAGAGGCCGTGAAGCGTGCAGAGAACCCTGCCTCCGGTGCGACAGCGCTTCCGGGGATGCTGCCATGGCCGAAGGTAGACTTCAGCAAGTTTGGTGACATCGAAGAAGTCGAACTGGGACGTATTCAGAAACTGTCCGGCGCTAACCTGAGCCGTAACTGGATGATGATCCCGCACGTCACGCATTTCGATGAAGCAGATATCACTGAACTGGAAGCGTTCCGTAAGCAACAGAATGTGGATGCTGAAAAGCAGAAACTGGACGTAAAAATCACGCCGGTCGTGTTTATCATGAAAGCCGTGGCGAAAGCGCTGGAAGCCTTCCCGCGTTTCAATAGTTCGATTTCTGAAGATGCGCAACGTTTAACGCTGAAAAAATATATTAATATCGGGGTCGCGGTCGATACCCCTAACGGGCTGGTGGTTCCGGTATTCCGTGACGTGAACAAAAAAGGCATTATTGAGTTATCCCGCGAGCTGATGGATATCTCGAAAAAAGCCCGTAACGGAAAACTCACCTCCGGGGATATGCAGGGCGGATGCTTCACCATCTCCAGCCTTGGCGGACTGGGAACCACGTCGTTCACACCGATTGTGAATGCGCCGGAAGTGGCTATCCTGGGCGTTTCAAAATCGGCGATGAAACCGGTCTGGAACGGTAAGGAATTTGCACCGCGCCTGATGTTGCCGTTGTCGTTATCGTTTGACCATCGGGTGATCGATGGTGCCGATGGTGCGCGGTTTATCACTTATATTAATCAGGTACTGTCAGACATTCGTCGTCTGATTATGTAAGACAGGTGAGGCCGGTGATAACCGGCCTCATTCCTGTACCGAACGTATCAAGGTGTTTGCATTGGGCATGATGCATCCTGCCGGAAGAGAGTTTACGGCGTTAACGACCGTCACCGCAGGTGACATTGCCGGACACAAAGCCGTTTGCAGTTCGTTAACAATTATGTAAACTCTTGCGCTAAATACGTCGGGTGGTTTGCGGACGTTATCCATGATAACAACTGACGTCGGACTGCCGGACAGTCAAATAAGAGGTCATGATGAGTACAGAGATTAAAACCCAGGTCGTGGTACTTGGTGCAGGTCCTGCAGGCTACTCCGCCGCTTTTCGTTGTGCTGACTTAGGACTGGAAACGGTTCTGGTTGAACGCTACAGCACCCTCGGCGGTGTTTGTCTGAACGTAGGTTGTATCCCTTCCAAGGCGTTACTGCACGTCGCTAAAGTTATCGAAGAAGCTAAAGCCCTTGAAGCTCACGGTATCGTGTTCGGTCAGCCGAAAACAGATATCGACAAAGTCCGTACCTGGAAAGAGAAAGTCATCACTCAGCTGACCGGCGGACTTGCCGGAATGGCAAAAGGCCGTAACGTTAAAGTCGTGAACGGTTTCGGTAAATTTACCGGAGCGAATACGCTGCAGGTTGAAGGCGAAAACGGGACAACAACCATCAGTTTCGATAATGCTATTATTGCAGCAGGTTCCCGTCCGGTACAGTTACCGTTTATCCCGCATGAAGATCCCCGTGTCTGGGACTCTACCGATGCGCTGGCGTTGAAAGAAGTGCCTGAGCGTCTGCTGATCATGGGCGGAGGGATTATCGGTCTGGAAATGGGAACCGTGTATCATGCACTGGGCTCAAAGATTGATGTGGTCGAGATGTTTGATCAGGTGATTCCGGCGGCGGATAAAGATGTGGTCAAAGCCTTCACCCGTCGGATCAGTAAGCAGTTTACGCTGATGCTGGAAACCAAAGTGACCGCGGTTGAAGCCAAAGAAGATGGTATTTATGTCTCGATGGAAGGCAAAAATGCCCCTGCGGAAGCCCAGCGTTATGATGCCGTTCTGGTCGCCATCGGTCGTCTGCCTAACGGTAAGAGCCTGGATGCCGGTAAGGCCGGGGTTGAAGTGGATGATCGTGGCTTCATTCAGGTAGATAAGCAGCTGCGCACCAATGTGCCGCATATCTTCGCTATCGGGGATATCGTGGGTCAGCCAATGCTGGCACACAAGGGTGTCCATGAAGGGCATGTGGCGGCTGAAGTGATCTCCGGGAAGAAACACTATTTCGATCCTAAGGTGATCCCGTCTATCGCGTATACCGAACCGGAAGTTGCCTGGGTTGGTCTGACCGAAAAAGAAGCCAAAGAAAAAGGCATCAGTTACGAAGTCTCTACCTTCCCATGGGCGGCTTCAGGCAGGGCCATTGCGTCTGACTGTGCAGACGGGATGACCAAGCTGATTTTCGATAAAGAATCACACCGTATTATCGGTGGTGCAATTGTCGGCACCAATGGCGGTGAATTGCTGGGCGAAATCGGCCTGGCGATTGAGATGGGATGTGATGCGGAAGATATTGCGCTGACCATTCATGCTCACCCGACCTTACATGAGTCTGTCGGCCTGGCCGCTGAGATTTATGAAGGCAGTATCACCGACTTACCTAACCCTAAAGCGAAGAAAAAGTAACAGGGAAAGGCAGTAAAAAACGGCTCCTCAGGAGCCGTTTTTTTATGGAGTCATACCGTTACCGGGTTAAAACCACTGACCAAAACGGCGGCAGTAAAACTGTTTCACCGACTGACTCAGCAGGCAGTACCCGATCAGGATCAGCAATAACCAGGGGAAATAGCTGAGGGGTAAAGGCTGTAACCTGAAGGTGGCTGCCAGCGGTGAATACGGCAGGGCGATCCCGGCCACCACCACGGCCAGTGTACTTAACAGTACCGGCCAGCGGGCACAGCTCTGCAGGAACGGGATTTTGCGGGTCCGCAGCATATGCACGACCAGGGTCTGTGACAGCAGACCTTCCACAAACCAGCCGGACTGGAACAACGATTGTGCGGCTTCACTGTGTGCAGAAAAGACGTACCACATGACTGCAAAGGTAGCCACATCAAATACCGATGAAATGGGGCCCATCACCAGCATAAAACGCCCGATATTTCCGGCATCCCATTTCCGGGGTTGGGCGACAAACTCTTCATCCATGCTATCCCAGGGTAACAGCATCTGAGACACGTCATAGATCAGGTTCTGCAGCAGCAACTGAATGGCCAGCATGGGCATAAACGGAATAAAGGCGCTGGCAATCAGGACCGAGAAGACGTTGCCGAAATTAGAACTGGCCGTGATATTCAGATACTTAATGATATTCCCAAAGGTCTGGCGACCGATACGGACGCCGTGTTCCAGCACCTGCAGGTCTTTTTCCAGCAAAATAATATCCGCTGCATTCTGTGCAATCTGAGTCGCATTATCCACGGAGATCCCGACATCGGCGGCATGCAGGGCCGCGGCATCATTGATACCATCACCGAGAAAGCCGACGGTATGACCGGACTGTTGCAGCAGTGTCACTATCCGTGTTTTATCCGACGGAGTCAGCCGCGCAAAAATAGTGTGGCTGGCCAGTTGCTGTTTCAGTGACTCATCGTCCAGGGCCGCGATATCCGGTCCCTGTAACGGGACACCGGCAGACAGACGCAGGTCACGGCAAATTTTTGCGGTCACTTCGGCATTATCGCCGGTCAGAACTTTGACCTGAACCCCGCGGGCTTTCAGTGAAGCCAAAGCGCTTTCCGCTCCCTGTTTCACCGGGTCAAGGAAACACAGGATCCCGCACAGTGTCAGATCACATTCATCGTCGTGCCGTAAACGCCGCAGGGAATTTTCTGCAGACAGGGTTTTACTGCCCATCAGAAGCACGCGATAACCCTGGCGGTTTTTCTCTGCCACATATTCCCGGTAATGCTGCAGATGCTCAGAGGTAAGGCTGACCTCTTCTTTACCGGAAAGGACGCGTGTGCAGCGGGCAAGCATCTCTTCGCTGGCCCCTTTGCAGATGAGCTGCTGTCTGCCATGGTCGTCGTAAACCGACACAGAAAGACAACGGCGGGTAAAGTCGAACGGTAATTCATCGGCTTTACGAATATGCAGCAACCGGCGTGCTATCCCCTGCTGAGTGGCATAGTCATTGATGGCACGATCCATCGGATTATTGATGCCCTGCTGCAGGTAACTGTTCAGCCATGCCATTTCAGCCACGCGGATATCGTCGAAGCCATCCGCGGTGAGCGCACCGGCAAGGATAATATTGTCATCGGTCAGGGTGCCGGTTTTATCGGTGCAAAGAATATCCATAGCCCCCAGGTTCTGAATGGCATTGATACGTTTCACCACGACTTTTCTGGACGCCAGAGCCATGGCACCCTTGGCCAGATTCGTACTGACGATCATCGGCAGCATTTCGGGGGTCAGGCCAACGGCTACGGCCAGGGAAAAGAACAGCGCCTCTGTCCATTCACCTTTGGTCAGCCCGTTAATCAGAAAGACAACCGGCACCATCAACAGCATAAAGCGGATCAGCAACCAACTGACACTGTTGACCCCTTTATCAAAGGCCGTTTTCGGGGCCGCACCGGAAATCTTCCCGGCCAGTGATCCGTACCAGGTGTCTTCACCCGTGGCGACGACGACGGCGGTGGCGGAACCGCTGAGAACACTGGTACTCATCAGGGCTATCGCTGGCTGATGCAGGAGTGCCTGTTCGCTGATCTCAGCCTGTGACGCTTCGGCATGAACCCGGGCGTGTTTTTCAACCGGGAGCGTTTCACCGGTCAGGACGGACTGATTCAGTTGCAGTGAACTGCTTTCCAGCAAACGCAGATCAGCCGGAACGATGTCCCCGGCGCTAAGCATGACGATGTCGCCGGGCACGATTTCGTGGCGGGGCACAGACAGTACGACAGCGTGATGCTGCTCATCCTGCCGGCGGACATTCACCGTCACTTCTACCAGAGAATTCAGTGCATCTGCCGCTTTGTTGGTCCGGAATTCCTGTACGAAACGGAGCAGGGTACTGAACAGGATCATGCAACTCATAATAATGACGCTGGTCAGATCCGGTTTTTCACCGGCACGAACAGGGATCCAGTAATCCGTGACAAAGCTGACGATAGCCAGCGCCAGCAGCACATAAATAAAAGGATTGTTGAAGGCCTGCAGCCATTGAATAAGGGCCGGCGGTGCTTTTTTTACCGCAATTTCGTTTGGACCAAACTGTGCCTGACGGTCAGCCACCTGTTCAGCGGTTAATCCCTGACTGCCGGCATCGAGTGACGCCAGTGTGGCTTCTGTGCTGGTCGTAATATGGTGGCTGATCAGCCATTCCGGGGTCTGCGGCTGCGGTTTTTCCTGCAGCAGCGGGCGGGTATTTATAATCTGTGTCATCTCAATAGTATCCGCTTTGTGGCTGCCGGCGCGGGGTTACCGGGCGCAGGACAGCAAAAAAAGTGAGATACGTTGCAGCATTGAGGGTCAGGCAGGCGTCCCCCTGCAACGTATATAACGTTGCCTGGTCGGGTCATCGTCCATCTGTGGCTCCTTCATTCAAGAATCCAGGGAAAATCTCTGTGCAAACCGGCACAGTGACGGCTGATACGATTAAAGGGGTAAACCCGGAGGAAAGAGTGCGTGGGTGAACATTTCTGATACCTCGTCTGCGATAAAATAAAGACAGGCGTGGCTCTTCGCGCGCTGTCTGCCAAAGGGGCAGACAAGCAATCTATCTGCCCTTGTACGTTCGGTAACTGTTCAAGGGATAATCCTGTATAAAAAAGGCAGATAAAATATAAGGTTTTTAGCGGATAAGGTAAACCCGCAACTTAAACCACAG
The DNA here is from genome assembly GCF_039523755.1 of Tatumella terrea. NCBI lineage: Bacteria > Pseudomonadati > Pseudomonadota > Gammaproteobacteria > Enterobacterales > Erwiniaceae > Tatumella > Tatumella terrea. Next base: position 410,380 of record NZ_BAAAFX010000002.1, read on the forward strand.
TTCAACCGGCGATTTTTATATTGCCTGGAAGGGGCCTGAACCGGCGGCCAGCGTCGGGAAAGGGGTGATTTTTTTTCTTTATGTTTCAGTATGAAGAGTGATAGTTTAATTAATGTATTAGATTTCAGTCGATTAGCATTATGTACGGGCAGTCCTGTTGATTTACAAGAATGTTGACTTTTTGTAAACAGATTAACAACGGATCAGGATACTGATATGCTGCCCAAGCGGACCCGCGCTTTTAATCTCTGCGATAATACTTTTTACATGCAGAGCCATAGTGCCGGAAGCCAATACAATGTGAGTGAGGAGAACGTCGTGCTAGATGAATACCGTAAGCACGTTGCCGAACGTGCTGCTATGGGCATTGTCCCTAAGCCATTAGATGCGCCCCAGACCGCAGCACTGGTTGAACTGCTGAAAACTCCGCCGCAAGGTGAAGAAGAATTTCTGATAGATCTGCTGATAAATCGTGTTCCCCCTGGTGTTGATGAAGCCGCCTATGTAAAAGCCGGGTTCCTCGCGGCTATCGTTAAGGGGGAAGCCACTTCCCCGCTGGTTACGCCTGAAAAAGCGGTAGAGCTGCTGGGCACCATGCAGGGTGGATATAATATCCATCCGTTAATCGATGCGCTGGATGATGACACACTGGCGGCCGGTGCGGCAAAAGCCCTGTCCCATACCCTGCTGATGTTCGATAATTTTTACGATGTTGAAGAAAAAGCCAAAGCAGGCAATCCCTTTGCACAGCAGGTACTGAAGTCGTGGGCGGATGCCGAATGGTTCCTGTCACGTCCTGAGCTGGCGGAGAAGATCACGCTGACCGTGTTTAAAGTGACCGGTGAAACCAATACCGATGATCTTTCTCCGGCGCCGGATGCCTGGTCTCGTCCTGATATTCCGTTGCATGCGCTGGCGATGCTGAAAATTGCCCGTGACGGCATTACCCCGGACGATGCCGGAAATGTCGGCCCGATTAAACAAATTGAAGCATTACAGGCTAAAGGCTTTCCGCTGGTCTATACCGGGGATGTGGTCGGTACCGGTTCTTCCCGTAAATCAGCCACCAACTCTGTCCTGTGGTTTATGGGGGAAGATATCCCTTATGTGCCGAATAAGAAGGGCGGCGGTGTGGTTCTGGGCGGAAAAATTGCGCCGATTTTCTTTAATACCATGGAAGATGCCGGTGCCTTACCGATAGAAGTGGATGTCAGTAACCTGAATATGGGGGATGTCATCGATATTTATCCTTATAAGGGAGAAGTCCGCCGCCATGAGGATAATGAACTACTGGAAACCTTTGCGCTGAAAACCGATGTCCTGCTGGATGAGGTTCGCGCCGGCGGACGTATCCCGCTGATCATTGGCCGTGGTCTGACGGCCCGCGCCCGTGAGGCACTTGCTTTGCCGCACAGCGATGTCTTCCGTAAAGCGAAAGATGTGGTGAAAAGTGAGCGTGGTTTCTCGCTGGCCCAGAAAATGGTTGGCCGGGCCTGTGGCGTCGCCGGTATTCGCCCTGGTGAATACTGTGAGCCAAAAATGACCTCTGTCGGTTCTCAGGACACGACCGGGCCGATGACCCGTGATGAACTGAAGGATCTTGCCTGCCTCGGCTTCTCTGCGGATTTAGTGATGCAGTCATTTTGTCATACGGCGGCCTATCCTAAACCGGTGGACGTACAGATGCAGCACACGCTCCCGGACTTCATTATGAACCGTGGCGGGGTCTCTCTGCGCCCGGGCGACGGTATCATCCACAGCTGGCTGAACCGTATGCTGTTACCGGATACGGTCGGTACCGGCGGGGACTCTCATACCCGCTTCCCTATCGGTATTTCCTTCCCGGCCGGGTCCGGACTGGTCGCATTTGCCGCGGCCACCGGCGTGATGCCGCTGGATATGCCGGAATCTGTGCTGGTGCGGTTCAGCGGTAAGATGCAGCCCGGGATCACCCTGCGTGATCTGGTACATGCCATCCCGTTGTATGCGATCAAACAGGGGCTGCTGACGGTCGAGAAGAAAGGTAAAAAGAATATCTTCTCCGGCCGTATTCTGGAGATCGAAGGCTTACCGGATCTGAAAGCGGAACAGGCTTTCGAACTTTCGGATGCTTCAGCGGAGCGTTCTGCGGCAGGTTGTACGATCAAACTGGATAAAGCGCCGATCATTGAATATCTCAATTCCAATATTGTGCTGCTGAAATGGATGATTGCGGAAGGCTATGGCGATCGTCGTACCCTCGAACGCCGTATTCAGGGCATGGAAAAATGGCTGGCGGATCCGCAGTTACTCGAAGCGGACGCGGATGCAGAATATGCGGCGGTGATCGATATCCCATTGCATGAGATCACTCAGCCTATCCTGTGTGCGCCGAATGATCCGGATGATGCCCGCTGGTTATCAGATGTGCAGGGCGAGGAAATTGATGAGGTCTTTATCGGATCCTGTATGACCAATATCGGCCACTTCCGTGCCGCCGGTAAATTACTGGATAGCCATAAAGGACAGTTGCCTACCCGATTGTGGGTAGCGCCGCCAACCAAAATGGATGCCGCTCAGCTGACGGAAGAAGGCTATTACAGTGTCTTTGGTAAGAGTGGTGCCAGGGTTGAAATTCCGGGATGTTCGCTCTGTATGGGGAACCAGGCCCGTGTGGCCGACGGCGTGACGGTAGTATCGACGTCGACCCGTAACTTCCCGAACCGCTTAGGCAATGGTGCGAACGTTTATCTGGCTTCTGCTGAGCTCGCCGCTGTGGCCGCTCTGACAGGCAAACTGCCCACGCCGGAGGAATATCAGCATTTCATGGCAGAGGTGGATAAAACCGCCAGCGATACCTACCGTTACCTGAATTTTGACCACCTGCCCGAATATACTGACAAAGCGAAAGACGTTATTTTTCAGACCAGCGTCTGATTACTGTTAATATAGTCTCAGGCAAAAAAGCACAGCGCAGGCTGTGCTTTTTTTATCCCTGTTCCGTGGCCGTGCTGGCATGGACTACGGAACAGGAGGTCTGTGTCATAGTCTGCCTGCGGCAGCGATAGGTGTTAACAGCAGTGATCTGATGACCTGCTCATCAGAATCGTCAGGAGTCAGTTATGGAATACCAGTTTGTTCATGATGTTACCGGCAATGTGATTGTGCGCATGTCGATGGACCATGAGGCGGTCGGTCACTGGTTTAATGATGAAGTCCGGGGAGACCTGGCTTTACTCGACGAGGTCCGTGAAGGTGCCCGTTCGGTGAAAGGGACCACCCGTCAATGGAGCCGCACAGGAAAAGAATACACGTTGTGGATTGATGATGAAGAAGTGATGATCAGTGCCAATATGCTGTCTTTCGATACCGATGAACCGGAAGAAGGGATGAGCTATTACGACCAGGAATCACTGGCCTTTTGTGGCGTTGAAGACTTCTTCCTGCTGGTGGATGCCTACCAGAAGTTTATTGAGCGCCGTTAACCGGTCTCAGGCCCGGGGCCGCGACCCGGCAGGGCGTTATCACACGGGCGTTCAGGTATCAGGACTGTTACAGGCAGGGCGTTACCACACGGGCGTCCGGGGCACAGAACCTGTTACAGGCAGGGCGTTGCCGTACGGTCATCCGGGTCACAGAACCTGTTACCGGCAGGGCGTTATCACACGGGCGTTCAGGTATCAGGACGGTTACAGGCAGGGCGTTACCGCACGGGCGTCCGGGGCACAGAACCTGTTACAGCAGGGCGTTGCCGTACGGTCATCCGGGTCACAGAACCTGTTACAGGCAGGGCGTTACCACACGGTCGTCCGGGTCACCGGAAGACGACAGGCAGGAGTGCAGGAAAAGACCGGCAATAGTGTGCCGGTCAGTGAGCGTTTATTTCTGATTTACCGCCGGAATATTGCGGCCATAATAAATTTCACGCATCTCTTTCCATAACAGTTCAGTGATCCGCTGGTGTTCTCCGGGGGCTAAATCTTCCGGGCGGGTATTGAACAGGTAGTGTTTCAGGTCAAACTCTTTCAGCAGCATTTTGGTATGAAAGATGTTTTCCTGATAGACATTCACATCCATCATGTCGTACATCGATTTCATATTGCCTGACATAAAATTCTGAATCGAATTGATTTCATGGTCGATGAAATGTTTTACCCCGTTAATATCGCGGGTGAATCCCCGGACACGGTAGTCGATGGTGACGATATCGGATTCCAGTTGGTGGATCAGGTAGTTCAGGGCATTCAGCGGGGAAATCACACCACAGGTCGACACCTCAATATCCGCGCGGAAAGTGCAGAGACCGCCTTCGGGATGGCTTTCCGGGTAGGTGTGTACGCAGATATGACTTTTATCGAGATGTGCCACTATCGCGTCCGGTAGCGGGCCGGGATGCTCTGAAGTGTCGATATCGTCAGGATTAACCGGTTCTTCACTCACCAGGATAGTGACGCTGGCCCCCTGGGGCTCATAGTCCTGGCGGGCGATGTTCAGGACATTCGCCCCGATAATCGAACAGGTTTCCGTCAGAATTTCGGTCAGTCGGTTAGCATTATATTGCTCGTCGATATATGCGATGTAGCCGTCACGTTCTTCTTTTGTGTTCGCGTAGCAAATATCATAGATACAAAAACTCAGGCTTTTCGTCAGATTGTTGAAGCCATGTAGTTTTAGCTTTTGCAATTTAGTCCACCTCCTTTAGGGATCGTTGCGGATCACTCTGCTGCCAGAGCATCCAGTAAATACTGTGGTAAGGCAAAACTGCCCTGATGGATCGCCGGCGTATAATAACGGCAGGTGATGCCGGACTCCTCAATGCGCTGAGTGAGCGTCTCATGAGTAAGCGTGCGCAGTGACTCGTTATTACTCGCCCAGGCAAAGGTCATAATCCCGCCGTAATAGGTCGGAACTGCGGCCTGGTAAAAGCTGACATCAGAGAAATAAGGGCGCAGGCGACGATGACTGTTGACCGCTTCTTCCTGCTGCAGGAAACAGACGCCGTTCTGCGCGACGAAGATCCCGCCTTCATTCAGGCAACGCTGGCAGCCTTCGTAGAAATCGGAGGTGAAGAGGCTTTCACCGGGACCTATCGGATCCGTACAGTCAGAAATGATCACATCAAACTTCTGGTCCGTCTGATTCACGAAGTTAACACCGTCGTCGATCACCAGCGTAAAGCGGGGATCATCGTAGGCACCCGCACTGTGATTCGGCAGATACTCACGGCAGAAGGTCACGACCCCGGCATCAATTTCGACCATAGTGATACGTTCCACGCCAGGATGACGGGCGACCTCACGTAACATTCCGCCATCACCGCCGCCGATAATCAGCACACTGCGGGCTTCGCCATGGGCGAACAGCGGGACATGGGTCAGCATCTCATGGTAGATAAACTCATCACGTTCGGTGGTTTGTACCACACCATCCAGCGCCATAACTCTGCCGAAGGCACTGTTTTCAAAAATCACTAAATCCTGGTGTTCGGTCTTATCCCGATAAAGTTCTTTATCGACGGTAAAGTATTGCCCGAACCCGTCATGCAATGTTTCATGCCATTTATCGTGCTGTGACACGTGATAACTCCCCTCTGGTACCGGATGATAAAAATGAACGGGTGATGATAACGAAGTCCCGGCAGTGATGCACGGCATCAGCCTCCGGATTACTTATTCACATAAGCGAGCAGACTGAGTGATTTATCGGCCAGCGATTGGCATTTCTGAGTCCGGGGCACGGCAATCCCACTCAGGTCTTCATAGCTTGATTCGCCACGTTGCTGCATATTCATCTGATTATAGTTAGTTAAATCCCAGCGATTCTGGCGGGCGAAAAAAATAAGGGCATTTCTGATCTGATTATCGGGAATATCCTGATAGCCACAGTCATTTTTCAGGTAAATAAAGACGGCCGTTAAGTCAGCCATATCTTCTGCCTGAGATTCATCGAGTGCAAAGCTGGTGCCGGTGACACTCAGTAAAGCGGTCAGCAGCAGCAGCCTGAAGATTTTAGTCATTGGGGTTCTCTGGTCGCTATCATGTCATCCACGTTAGCATAGTTGCTGTCAGTATGACGATTATTTTGACCGGCCCGAAAGGGCGTGAGCCTTGACCTTCCCGCAGGGATAAGGTTTATGCTTATCAAATGCTTTTTTCGTCTAAGGAAATTCCGTTATGCAGCGTCGAGATTTTCTGAAGCTGACTACCGCGTGTGCAGCGGCAGGCTTACTCCCGGTCTGGAGCCGTTCTCTGATGGCTGCAACCAGACCTCTGTTGCCCGTCCCCCCCCAACTGACCCCGGATATCCGCCAGCGGATACGGTTAACGGCGATGACCGGGATGACCCGCTGGCAGGGCCGGGAAGTCCCTACCTGGGGCTATAATGGCAGCCTGCTGGGCCCGGTACTGCGTCTGCGCCGTCAGCAGCAGGTCACTATCGACATTAATAACACGTTACCGATGGCTACCACCCTCCACTGGCATGGACTGAAAGTCGGAGGCGAGGTGGATGGCGGACCGCAGGAAGTGATCCCGGCGGGAGGGCGGCGGGAAGTGACCTTTACGCCGGACCAGCAAGCCGCAACCTGCTGGTATCATCCGCATTACCACGGTCATACCGGTTTTCAGGTCGCGAAAGGACTGGCAGGAATGCTTATCATTGACGATGATGAAATTGACCTGTTACGTCTGCCGATTGAGTGGGGAGTGGATGATATTCCGCTGATATTCCAGGACAAACAACTGACGGTCGAGGGTACGCAGATTGACTATCAGCTGGATATTATGCGGGCTGCGGTCGGCTGGTTTGGCAATATGATGCTGACTAACGGGGTCAGCTACCCGCAGCATGCGGTGCCTCGTGGCTGGGTACGTTTCAGGATGCTTAACGGCTGTAACGCGCGCAGCCTTATTCTCAGTACCAGTGATCAACGTCCACTCTATGTTATCGCCAGCGATGGGGGATTACTGGCTCAGCCCGTCAAGGTGGATAGCCTGGAGATGATCCCGGGCGAACGCTTTGAAGTGATGGTCGATACCAGTGACGGTAAAGCGTTTGACTTAGTGACGTTGCCGACAGAGCAGGCTGGCATGGTCCTTGCCCCGTTTGACCAGCCGTTACCGGTGCTGAATGTGTTGCCGATACGCATCGCTGGTAGCAGCACGCTACCGGATACCCTCTCGGTGATGCCATCGCTGCCCGCGCAGGAGAGTCTGGCAGGAATGACTAAAAGAACCTTGCAGTTATCCATGGATAAGCAGCTGGACCAGCAGGGGATGGCGGCACTGATTAACCGCTACGGGCATAAAGCGATGGGCGGCATGTCGATGGGGGAAACCACGTCGCCAGACAACAGTATGGCGGGGATGGCGATGCCACATCAGTCGATGTCTTCTCAGGCGACAGGCAGCGGGATGGATAAGATGCCGGGAATGTCGGGTATGACGATGGAGGCACATCCTGCGAAAAGTTCCGGTAAAGCGTATGATTTTCATCAGGGAAATAAAATCAATGGTAAAGCCTTTGATATGAATCACCCGGCTTTTGATGTGCCGCTTCAGACGACAGAGGTCTGGCGTATCAGTGGACAGGGCGACATGATGCTGCATCCTTTCCATGTCCATGGCACTCAGTTCAGGATCCTGTCGGAAAACGGACTGCCGGTCGCGGCACATCGTCAGGGATGGAAGGATATTGTCCGGGTGGAGGGGGGCGTCAGTGAAATTCTGGTGAACTTTACCCATACGGCCAGCCAGAACCAGGCCTATATGGCCCACTGTCATCTGCTGGAACATGAAGATACCGGCATGATGCTCGGCTTCACGGTCAGCCGGACCTGATATCCATAGCCGCAGTGTCCCTCAGCCCCGCCGGCCCCGGCGGGGCTGAGGGCGGCCACCGGCCTGATTTCAGGGACTTAATCGGTTCTCAGGCTATCGTGTGGTGGCAGGTCTGTGCGATAATCCCCGCCATGATCTGCGGATCATGACTGTATTAATCCCCGCCATTGATGAGGTTAAGCTGAGTAAAATCAGTGAGATATATATTATGAAACACACCGTAGAAGTGATGATTTCTGAAGAGGAAATCAGACAGCGTATTACAGCTCTGGGCCAGCAAATCTCTGCAGATTACCGTGATCGCGGCAATGATATTGTGCTGGTCGGACTGTTACGTGGATCATTTATGTTTATGGCCGATTTGTGCCGGGCAATAGACGTTTCTCACGAAGTCGATTTTATTACGGCCTCAAGTTATGGCAATGGTATGTCGAGTACCCGGGATGTCAAAATCATTAAAGATCTTGATGAAGATATCCGGGGCAAAGATGTACTGATTGTTGAAGATATTATCGATTCCGGTAACACCCTGAGCAAAGTGCGTGAGATTTTACGCCTGTGTGAGCCAAAATCTCTGGCTATCTGTACGCTGCTGGATAAGCCTGAGCGCCGGGAAGTGAATGTGGATGTCGAGTATGTCGGCTTCGCTATCCCGGACGAGTTTGTTGTGGGCTACGGTATTGATTACGCTCAGCGTTATCGTCATCTGCCTTATGTCGGCAAAGTGGTGATTCTGGAACCCTGAATCCGGCGTATCAATAGCACGATCTTTCAGGCCGGTTAATCCGGCCTGATTTATACTAAGCACACTTTATCACCGATGCTGTCGTTACTGACAAGGCGTAACCGATCTGTCTGCGTTTATCAGGGACTTTGCCGGTCTTCACCGTCTTTCAGACAGCCACTGCCGTCATCCGCCAGATTCGCACGGTTTAGCCGGTCTTAACGGACGGTTCAGATCTCAGGCGTCAGCAGTCATTCGCGGAACCCCCGACGAAATCGCGGTAAAAATTAACTTTAATTCCTTTATTATCTCAGGATGGAACAGGTATGACGTATGCACTGGAAATCTCCGGGCTGACTAAAACCTATGGTGAGGCGGTCCATGCCCTGAAAGGGCTGGATCTGACTGTCAGGGCCGGAGATTTTTACGCCTTACTGGGCCCGAACGGTGCCGGTAAATCAACCACGATTGGTATCATCAGTTCCCTGGTGAACAAAACCTCCGGACAGGTGAAAGTGTTTGGCTATGACCTGGAAAATGACAAGGTCAACGCCAAGCGCCAGTTAGGCCTGGTACCGCAGGAGTTCAATTTTAACCCTTTCGAAACCGTGCTGCGGATTGTTGTCAGCCAGGCAGGGTATTATGGTGTTGAACGTAAAGAGGCGCTGAACCGGGCGGAGAAATACCTGCGTCAGCTGGACCTTTGGGAAAAACGTGATCAGCGGGCAAGAATGTTGTCCGGCGGAATGAAGCGTCGCCTGATGATAGCCCGTGCGCTGATGCATGAGCCTAAGCTCTTAATTCTTGATGAGCCGACGGCCGGGGTCGATATCGAGCTTCGTCGTTCCATGTGGACCTTTCTGAAAACGCTGAACGAGCAGGGGACGACGATTATTCTGACGACCCACTACCTTGAAGAGGCCGAGATGCTATGCCGCAATATCGGCATTATTCAGCGGGGAGAGCTGGTAGAAAATACGTCGATGAAAGCCCTGCTCGGCAAGCTGAAGTCAGAAACCTTTATTCTTGACCTTTCGCCGGACAGTCCGCGTCCGGTCCTTGACGGATTCACTGCTCAGCTGGTGGATGCCTCGACCCTGGAAGTCGAAGTATTGCGGGAGCAGGGGCTGAATGATGTCTTCAGTCAGCTGACATCTCAGGGGATTTCGGTATTGAGTATGCGTAATAAAGCCAACCGTCTGGAAGAGCTCTTCGTCAGTCTGGTTAATGGTTCTGCGGAGGGAAGTTCATGACGCATTTATATTGGGTCGCGTTAAAGAGTATCTGGGGCAAAGAGATCCATCGTTTTATGCGGATCTGGATACAGACACTGGTGCCACCGGTGATCACCATGACGCTCTATTTTATTATTTTCGGAAACCTGATTGGTTCCCGAATCGGTGATATGCATGGCTTCAGTTATATGCAGTTCATCGTGCCGGGACTGATTATGATGTCGGTGATCACCAACTCCTATTCCAATGTGGCCTCTTCTTTTTTCAGTGCAAAATTTCAGCGCAATATTGAAGAATTGCTGGTCGCGCCGGTGCCGACTCATATCATTATTGCCGGCTATGTCGGTGGCGGCGTGGCGCGGGGGATCTGTGTCGGGATTCTGGTCACGGCGATTTCACTGTGCTTTGTCCCGTTCCATGTCTATTTCTGGCCGATGGTCGCGTTAACCATCGTCCTGACATCGGTACTGTTTTCGCTGGCCGGGCTGCTGAATGCGGTCTTTGCCCGTTCGTTCGATGATATCAGCCTGATCCCGACGTTCGTGCTGACACCGCTGACCTATCTGGGCGGCGTGTTTTATTCGCTGTCTCTGCTGCCGCCGGTCTGGCAGGTGATTTCCAAACTGAACCCTATCGTCTACATGATCAGCGGGTTCCGTTATGGCTTCCTGGGGATCAGTGACGTTCCGGTCGCGTTAACCATTACTATTCTGCTGGTCTTTATCGCGGCGTTCTATACCCTGGTCTGGACACTGATCCAGCGCGGCAGAGGCTTACGTAGCTGATCTCCGCACCCCGCCACCGGTCGGTGGCGGGGAAACTTTCCCGCCTGTCACGTCACCCTAAACCTCAAGCCTGCGATAAAGCCACACATTGATTATCAATCAGTCTGGCATGACCCAGCCAGGCGGCCATCAGGATCACCGCATTGCGGCTTTCAGATGTCAGCGGATGCAGCGTCTCGCTGTCGCAAATCGCAATATTATCCGGGGTAAACCCATAGTCACGGAGCTGTGATCCCGCCTCCGCGATAAGTGTGCTGATATCGCTCTCTCCGGCCGTCAGCCGGTCAGCGAGAGTGTTCATCACCCGGCTCAGGTAAGGGGCTGTCTTACGCTCTTTCGGGGTCAGATAGCCATTACGTGAACTTAACGCCAGGTTATCCGCGGCACGTACGGTAGGCACGCCGATAATCTCTATCGGATAGCCCAGGTCCGCCACCATTTTACGGATGACGAGTAACTGCTGAAAATCTTTCTCACCGAAACAGGCGATATCCGGCCGCACCATATTAAACAGCTTACTGACAATGGTCGTGACGCCCCTGAAATGGCCAGGCCGGCTGGCCCCTTCAAGCAAACCGGAAAGCCCGGGGACCTCGACAAAGGTCTGCTCGCCGGTCCCCTGAGGATAAATAGCACTGACCCCGGGCACAAACAGAATATCGGTCTGGTATTGTTCCAGCTTTTCGCTGTCTTCACGCAAGGTCCGTGGATAACGGGACAAATCCTCAGGCCGATCAAATTGCATCGGGTTCACAAAAATGGAGGCGACGACGATATCGGCCTGTGCTCTGGCGGTTGAGATCAGCTGCAAATGCCCGTCATGCAGGTTTCCCATCGTCGGCACCAGGGCAATGCGCAGATTTTTTCGTCGCAGACGGCTGATTTCTTCCTGTAAGGCTGCCGGTGTTTCAATAATAAGCACGCTATTCTTCCTTTCTTATTGAAATAATTACTGGAAACAATGTTCCGTTGCGGGATAACGGCCTTCCGCGACCTGACGTTTGTAAAGCGCAACGGCAGTGCGGATATCCCCGGTGTCGGCAAGGAAGTTTTTGCTGAATTTCGGGGGCTTACCGGCGGTGATCCCTAAGGCATCATGCATGACCAGAATCTGTCCGTCGGTGCCGGGGCCGGCGCCGATCCCGATCACCGGGATGGATAATTCTCCGGTGATCTGCCGGGCCAGCGATGCCGGTACGCATTCGAGCACCAGCAGTTGCGCGCCAGCCCGTTCCAGTGCCAGTGCATCACTGAGCAACGTGTCTGCGGCCGCCTGCTCGCGGCCCTGAACCTTGTAGCCGCCAAAAATATTTACCGATTGGGGCGTCAGTCCCAGATGTCCACAGACCGGCACTGCCCGCTCGGTCAGACAGCGTACGGTCTCACTCAGCCAGGCGCCTCCTTCCAGTTTCACCATATTCGCCCCGGCGCGCATCAGCTGAGAGGCGTTCTCACAGGATTGTTGCGGGGTGGCATAGCTCATAAAGGGAAGGTCTGACATCAGCAGCGCCGCGGGGGCGCCTTTACGCACCATCGCGGTGTGATAAGCAATATCAGCCACGGTGACAGGTAATGTTGAATCATGTCCCTGAAGGGTCATTCCCAGAGAATCCCCGACCAGCAGAACAGGGATCGCCTGTTCCGCGAAAAGGTGAGCAAAGCTATAGTCGTAGGCTGTCAGTGCGGCAAATTTCTCTCCTGACTGCTTCCATTTTCTGAGATCCTGAATGGTAACAGATTGCAAAGTAACCTCTTGTCATCATTTTTTTGATGAGTGAGTTTACCGTAATGCCGTGAGAGGGGGAATGCCCCCTGCAGGGATAAGTTACCAGAGGGTAATGTCGCGGGTGTCCAGCGGGGTCAGTAACTCACTGACCAGACGGCCATCAGGAAGACGGCAGTCCGGGGCGATTTCGTTCAGAGGAAGCAGCATAAATGCTCGCCGGTGCATATCATAATGCGGAACCGTTAAACGCGGAGTATCGATAACCTGCTGACCAAATAATAAGATATCGAGGTCCAGCGTGCGTGGCCCCCAGCGCTCATCTTTGCGGACACGACCTTGTTCCAGCTCAATACGCTGGGTGTGATCAAGTAAACCGGCAGCGTCCAGAGAGGTCTCAAGGGCAATCACGGCATTCAGATAATCCGGCTGATCGGCGGGCCCGTAAGGCGGAGTACGGTACAGGGAGGAGGTCGCGACACGCCGGCTGCCGGGAATGGCATCCAGCGCGTTCAGTGCGGCCTGCACCTGGTGCAGAGGGTCCGCAAGATTACTACCCAGCGCAATGTAGACCCGTGTCATGATTCAGCTCTTCCGTGCGGCAGGCTGACGGCGGCGGGAGCGGTTATGCCGGCGGCGCTGCGTAGGATCCGTGCCCAGATTCTGGATCATAGAGGCCTGACGCGGAGGCGGAGCCGACTGGAACTCACCCCACCACTGGGCCAGACGTTCCAGCTCAGCATTGTTTTCGACTTCAGCCCGCAGCAGCAGTAAATCGTAAGCGGCGCGGAATTTCGGATGCTCCATCAGCTTCCAGGCGCGCTTGCCGTGCCTGCGGGGTAAACGGAGCTGCAGTGACCAGATATCACGGATCAGGCTGGTAATGCGTTTCGGGATGGCGATAGCGCGGCACGCTTCATCCAGCGTATCGTTCATGGCCAGGGCAAAGGCCTCGTACCATGGCAAACCACTTTCCTGAGCAATCTGTTGCGCCCGTTCAGACTGCGGATACCAGAGCATGGCCGCAAACAGGAATGCCGGATTGACCCGCATATCATTATGAATGCGCGTATCGGTATTTTTCAGCACCTGAACGATCATACGTTCCATTGCACTGTCTTCCTGAGCGGTCAGATACTGTGTAATGGTCGGGAACAGGGGCTGGAAGAGCTGGTATTGTTTGAGCAGAGCATAGGTCTGCTCGCCATAACCGGCCTGCAGCAGCTTCAGAGACTCTTCAAATAGCCGTGCGGAAGGAATATCTTTCAGCAGGATCGCCAGTCGCGTAATCGGCTCTGCGGTCTGCGGGTCGATAGACATATTCAGTTTCGCCGCGAAACGGACCACGCGAAGCATGCGCACCGGGTCTTCGCGATAACGGGTTTCCGGATCGCCAATCAGGCGGATAATGCCCTGCTGCAAATCCTGCAGGCCGCCGACATAATCACGGACCGTGAAGTCGGCCACGCTGTAGTAGAGGCTATTGATGGTCAGGTCACGGCGCTGGGCATCATCTTCAATCGAGCCAAAAATATTGTCCCGCAGCAGCATCCCGTTCTGACCGCGCTGAGACTGGTTACGATCCTCTGTGGTATCGGTCGCGGTTTCCAGCGCATGATGGCCGCGGAAGGTGGCAACCTCGATAACCTCAGGGCCGAACATGACATGAGCCAGACGGAAGCGTCTGCCGACCAGGCGGCAGTTACGGAACAGCTTGCGCATCTGCTCAGGGGTGGCATTGGTGGTAATGTCGAAATCTTTCGGTTTTTTACCCAGCAGAAGATCCCGGACACCGCCGCCAACCAGATAGGCTTCAAAGCCTGCTTTGTTTAAGCGATACAATACCTTCAGCGCATTTTCGCTGATGTCGCGACGGGAGATATTGTGCTGATCGCGTGGAATGACAGTCATCAGATTTTGGTCTTTTTTCTCTGCGGGCGCGTCTTCTTCACGAAGGAGAACTTTCCGGCAGAAATTCGCTACTCGGGTAAAAATGGTACACCTCGACAGTGGCATAAATTAAGTGGTGCTCAAAACAGCGGCTAATCATAGCCTGTTGTGAGCTGTTTGAGAATGCTGTTCGGTTATCCGGCCGGGATTAAAACATCATTCACCGGAATTTTCTCTGGATCCCATTGTATTATTGCCTGTTTTAACAGCTCATCCCGCGAAAGATCCCGCCAGGGCTGAGCTAACGGCTGCCCTAAAAACTGTAAAGCGCGGGCTAATACCGGCCGCGGATCGTCTGCCGGTAACGACGGCGCATGGTTCTGCTTGGATAATTTTCCTCCGTCAGGCGAGATAACCAGTGGCAGATGCATATAATCGGGCACCGGCCAGCCCAGTTGTTGATACAAACTGATTTGCCTGACGGTCGGTTCAATCAGGTCTGCGCCCCGTACGATTTCTGTCACGCCCTGATAGTGGTCATCCACTACCACGGCGAGGTTATAGGCAAATAACCCGTCACGCCGATGAATAATAAAGTCTTCGGCGGCCAGTGACGGATGCGCAACAATGTCGCCCCGCAGACGGTCGGTAAAAGAGAAAACCGGGTGTTGCTGAAAAAAACGCAGGGCGGCCTGCCCGGCAGGCAGATTCAGGTGGCGGCAATGTCCGTCATAATAGCCTCCGTTCTGACGGATTCGGCGGCGGCTGCAGTGACAGAAATAACTTTGGTGGTGTGAAATGAGCTGCTGAAGAATATCAAGATACGCCTCTGTCCGGCGGGATTGCCAGAGTACGTCGCCGTCCCAGTGCAGACCATAATGGTCGAGTTGCTTCAGGATGGTATCGGCGGCCCCTTCCGTTTCACGGGGGGGATCAATGTCTTCGATACGTACCCACCAGGTGCCGTGTTGTGCACGGGCGCTAAGATAGCTGCCGAGGGCGGCAATCAGCGAGCCGAAATGCAAGGGGCCGGAAGGTGAGGGGGCAAAGCGCCCGATACAGGAATTTTTCAACATCATCAGCAGGAATGACCGGGCAACACTTCCGCAATGGCGGTGCCGCCCGGCTGAGTAAGCTCAGGACCGGAATTAACCAGCCATTTGCTTTTCACGGATTTCGGCCAGCGTCTTACAATCGATACATAAATCGGCTGTCGGACGGGCCTCAAGACGACGGATGCCAATCTCTACACCGCAGGATTCACAGTAACCGAAATCGTCATCTTCGACTTTTTTCAGTGTCTTCTCGATTTTTTTAATCAGTTTACGTTCACGGTCACGGTTACGCAGTTCCAGACTGAACTCTTCTTCCTGAGCGGCCCGGTCAACCGGATCCGGGAAGTTCGCCGCTTCGTCCTGCATATGTGTGACAGTACGGTCGACTTCATCCCTGAGTTGATTACGCCAGGCTTCAAGAATTTTTCTGAAGTGAGTCAGCTGGGCTTCGTTCATATACTCTTCGCCCGGTTTCCCTTGATATGGCTCCACCCCAGCGATGGCGAGGATACTCAGGGACGATGTTTTACGGTTTTGCCCTTCTTGCATGCTGTTTCTCCTGGATAACACGCACTATCGATTCCCATTGAGGGAAAAAAACAGGCCGCTATAAATAGCAGAAGCTATCCCTATTGGCAATTACTGATATTGTGTCTTGTTACTCACTTGTCAATAAGTTTGACATCAAAACACAGAATTATCTTTGCAATACACACGATTGCAGCCTTTTACTGTCCGAAAGCGATAGAAAATTCTATTTTAGTATCGGCAGATGTCAGCGATGCTTTATAGACCAGAATTTCAACCCCGGCTACCCTGGCTTGATCAAGAAGTGCTGCATAGCGGGGATCAATGTGTCGTGCGACGTTTATTTGCTCAATTCCGCTATGTAAGACAGCAAAAAAAAGGACGGCCCGCTGACCTGAAGCCGCAATTGCCATTAATTCGCGTAAATGCTTTTGTCCGCGAACCGTGACGGCATCGGGAAAATATCCTTTTCCCTCCTCCAGCAGCGTGACCGATTTTACCTCAACGTAGCAATCCGCGACCCCCGGTGCCCGGAGCAGGAAATCTATCCGGCTACCTTCTGCGCCGTATTTCACTTCACGTTTACAGTCACGGTAACCCGCCAGTTCAGAGATCACGCCGCCGGTAAAGGCTTCGTAAAAAAGGGAATTAGCCCGCAATGTGTTGACGCAAATCCAATCGCCGGCAGCGGTTTCGGTCAGTTCCCAGCTATGAGGATACTTCCGGGTTTTGCTGTCGGAGGTGGAATACCATACGGTATCTCCGGGCGTTGCACAGCCGGTCATTGCGCCGGTATTGGCACAGTGAAGCGTAAACACGTCTCCTTGCGGGGTCTCCACATCGGCCAGAAAACGTTTATAACGCTTAATTAAACGGGCAGATTTCAGTGCGGGAATGAACTGCATAATGAAAATCTCTTTATGGAATAGTATCGGTCAGTAAAGGAAAACGAGCCACACAACGTGCAGCCCGCTTCCGGCCGCTGCCGGGGATGGCCATCAGGGAGAAGTCTGTTATCCGGGTGTGCCACGAAAATCCCGGCGCAGGCAGTTTCACCGGCTGAAAAGCCTGATGGATGAGCCGCACATGCGGATGAAAAGGCAGGGACGGCTGCGGGCACCCCTGGCGAGCCGCCCGTGCACGCAGCAGGGCCGCCAGCTGTAATAGTCCTGAGGGGGCGGAACGGCTCCCCAGCCAGATATGCCCTGACCGGGGCCAGTGGCCGGCATCGTTTAGCGTCAGGGTAAAGGCAGGTTGCCGGATACGGGCGGCCTGCTGTTGCAGATGTTCAACGGAGGACTCACTGATCTCCCCGAGCCAGGCCAGTGTCATCATCAGCCCGGCCGCAGGCAGCGGACGCCCGTAATCCGCCGGAAAATGCTCTGCCCGCCAGGCGACCAGAGAACGTTGCAGCCCCGCGGGCAACGTGAGGGCAAAAAAATATTGGGGTCCGGTCATCTCTGCGCCCTCAGAAAGAACAGCTAAGTTGCTGCTCACCGTCAGCATCGCTGACGGTGAGCAGGCGGGCAAAGGTGAGGATGATTTCGTTGAGTGTTATCATGCCGGCAATATTACCATAGCTTGTGCGGAGTTTTCGTTGCAGTCATTACCGGTCAGTGAAGTACTGGATGAATTGTCTGAAGCGCTGGAGCGCGCGCCTCAGGTCTTACTGATAGCGCCGCCAGGCGCGGGGAAGTCGACCTGGTTACCCCTGCAACTGCTTGAGAAAGTGCAGGGCGAAGGGCGGATTATTCTGCTGGAACCCCGTCGTCTGGCGGCCAGGAGTGTCGCCCGTCGTCTGGCAGAGACGCTGGGTGAAGTTCCCGGCCAGACCATTGGTTACCGCATGCGCGGGGAAAGCAGGACAGGGCCGCAGACACGACTGGAGGTGGTGACCGAGGGTATTCTGACGCGCATGTTACAGCAGGATCCCGAGCTGAATGGGGTGTCGCTGGTGATCCTTGACGAATTCCATGAACGCAGCTTGCAGGCTGACCTGTCATTAGCATTATTGCTGGATGTGCAGCAGAGCCTGCGGGATGACCTGAAAATCTTATTAATGTCTGCCACGCTCGACCATCAGCGACTGACCGGGTTGCTCCCCGACGCCCCGGTCATTATTTCCGGCGGACGGAGTTTTCCTGTAGAGCGGCGATTTATTTCATTGTCTGCCAGACTGCCTTTTGCACAGGCCGTTGCCCGCGAGACCGCACAGATAATGAACGAACATCCGGGGTCGTTATTGCTGTTTCTGCCGGGAGAAAAAGAGATTCTGGCAGTAAAGGAAGCGCTGAGTGGCCGTCTGAGTGATGACACCGGCCTCTTTCCTTTATATGGCGCGATGGGGCTGGCCGCTCAGCAGCAAGCAATCGCCCCGTCAGCCCCGGGGCTACGGAAAGTGGTGCTGGCGACCAATATTGCCGAGACCAGCCTGACCATTGAAGGGATTACCCTGGTCGTTGATTCGTGCCTGGAACGATCCGTCCGCTTCGACAGTAAAAGCGGACTGAGTATTTTACAAACACAGCGCATCAGTCAGTCCTCCATGGTGCAGCGGGCCGGACGTGCAGGCCGGCTGGCGCCAGGCATTTGCTGGCATTTAATCAGTCAGGAACAGGCGGAACGGGCGGCTGCGACCGCAGATGCGGAAATTCTGCACAGTGACCTTAGCGGACTGATGCTGGATGTACTGACCTGGGGGTGTTCGCAGGTCTCTCAGCTGCAATGGCTGGATTGCCCGCCGGAAAAACACGGTCAGGCAGCACTGCAGGTACTGGAACAGCTGGGGGCGGTCAATGACCGGCATCAGTTAACTGCCCGCGGGCGGCAGATGGCGGGGGCCGGGACCGACCCGCGACTGGCGGCTTTGCTCAGCGCAGGGATGCACTCGCCGGAGGCGATGGCAACAGCCAGTCTGCTGGTAGCGATTCTGGAAGATCCTCCCCGACGGCATGACGGGGATCTTATGTCGCTCTTTCTGCACCCGCAGGAGAGCTGGCGCCTTCGTGCAAAAGCGTTACAGAAAAAAAGCGGGCTGGCCGCAGCGCAGCCAGAAGATGGCAGAGTCGCGGAGTTACTGATGGCCGGGTTTGCCGACCAGTTAGCACGGCAGCGAGGTCAGAGCGGACGCTACCTGCTGGCCAAAGGTATCGGGGCCAGCACCCTGAACGACTCTCCGCTGGTCAGGCATGAATGGCTTATCGTTTTACATTTATCGCTGAATGCACAGGCATCAGAGGCCCGTATCCGTCTGGCGCTGCCGGTGGATATTACCGCGTTACAGGCCAGCTATCCCGGGCTTGCAAAAGAGCGGGATGAAGTGGAATGGGATGAAGAAAAAGGGATATTGCGGGTGCACCGCCGGAAGGCTATCGGGGCGTTGATCCTGAGCTCCAGGCCCGGGGAACGTCCGGAGGCGGCACTGCTTCATCAGGCGATGCTGCGCTGGGTCAGAGCGAAAGGGCTGAAGGTATTACCCTGGTCACCGGCGTCTGAACAGTTGCGGGCCAGGCTGGCCTGTGCAGCAGAATGGTTGCCACAGGAGGACTGGCCGGCAATGGAAGACGAAGCATTGCTGGATAGCCTGGAAACCTGGCTGTTGCCGGAAATGAGTGCAGTGACCGATGCCCGTTCGTTTAATACTATTAATATTTCATCAGCTTTATTACATTTAATCACATGGTCACAACGTCAGCGACTGGATAGTGAGCTACCAACTCATTACACTGTGCCGACGGGGAGTCGGTTATTGATCCGCTATACTGTCGGGCAATCACCGGTACTGGCTGTCCGCATACAGGAAATGTATGGTGAAGCTACCACCCCGGTGATCGCCGGAGGCCGTATACCTCTGGTGCTGGAACTGTTATCACCCGCAATGCGTCCGTTGCAAATTACCCGGGATTTAGCGGGGTTCTGGCAGGGAGCCTGGCGTGAAGTGCAGAAGGAAATGAAAGGGCGTTATCCGAAACACCCGTGGCCGGACGATCCGGCGACGGCGATGCCGACGCGACGGAGTAAAAAGTTTTCCCCCGGTCATTGATGATCCGGTCTCTCTTTCAGAGGGTTCCGGCATGTAATCCGCCGGGATCGGGATTAAAGTAACGCGCATGCTAAGGCTATGCCTGGAGAGTAAAATTCATGTCTGGGAACGATCGCGAACCGATCGGGCGAAAAGGAAAAACGCCTCGTCAACCGGAAAAAAAACGCCCTCGTGCGAAAAGTAAAAATTCAAAAGCGTATGATGATCATGAGATCAGTGGTTACGAGGAGGAAGTGGCTTTGGCACGTAAAGGAAAGAAGAAACCACCGATGAAGAAAAGGCGCTGGCTGGGATGGCTGATTAAGCTGTTCCTGTTAGGTGCCATTGTGCTTGCCGCCTGGGGCGTCTATCTCGATTCTGAAATCCGTCATCGTGTCGATGGCCAGGTTTGGCAGCTGCCGGCGGCCGTGTACGGACGGGTGGTCAGCCTTGAACCGGGAATGAGTTTTGACCGTAAAGGCATGCTCGAACTACTGGAAGGGACGCAGTACCGTCAGGTCACGCGCATTACCCGGCCGGGTGAGTTTACGGTAAAAGGAAATACCATCGACTTACTGCGCCGTCCTTTTGATTTCCCGGACGGGAAAGAAGGGCAGATCAACGCACAAATGACGTTCAGTAACGGTGAGCTGAGCGAAATCAAAAACCTGGATACCGGGCGTGATTTCGGGTATTTCCGGCTGGATCCGCGTCTGATTACCATGCTGCAATCCCCGAACGGTGAACAGCGGTTATTTGTGCCGCGCTCAGGGTTCCCGAATCAGCTGGTGGATACACTGATTGCGACGGAAGATCGTCACTTCTATGAACATGATGGTATCAGTCTGTATTCGATTGGTCGTGCATTTGTCGCCAACATCACTGCCGGTCGTGCCGTCCAGGGCGGAAGTACACTGACTCAGCAGCTGGTGAAAAACCTGTTCCTGACCAACAAACGCACCCTGTGGCGTAAAGTCCGTGAAGCCTATATGGCAATCATTATGGATTCACGTTACAGCAAAGATCGTATTCTGGAACTGTACCTGAATGAAGTGTATCTCGGACAGGCCGGTAACGATCAGATCCGTGGTTTCCCGCTGGCGAGCCTCTATTACTTTGGGCGCCCGGTTGATGAACTGAGCCTGGATCAGCAGGCACTGCTGGTCGGCATGGTGAAAGGTGCGTCACTGTACAACCCGTGGCGTAATCCGAAACTGGCGCTGGAGCGTCGAAATGTCGTCCTGCGTTTACTGCAGCAGCAAAAGTACATTGATGAAGATCTGTATAACAGTCTGTCAGCCCGTCCGCTCGGGGTACAACCGAAAGGGGGAGTCATTACACCTCAGCCGGCCTTTATGCAGATGGTCCGTAATGAACTGCAGCAAAAACTGGGCGATAAGGTTAAAGATCTTTCCGGCGTGAAGATTTTCACCACTCTGGACCCGATCTCGCAGGATGCGGCGGAAAAAGCGGTCATTGACGGGATCCCGCAGCTGAAAAAACTGCACGGATTGAAAGATCTGGAAACGGCGATGGTGGTGGTTGACCGGAACACCGGTGAAGTCCGTGCCATGGTTGGCGGCGCTGATCCGCAGTTTGCCGGTTATAACCGTGCGATGCAGGCACGACGCTCTATAGGTTCTCTGGCCAAACCGGCGACGTATCTGACCGCCCTGGCTCAGCCTCAGACCTATCGTCTGAACAGCTGGATTGCTGACCAGCCACTGTCGCTGAAACAGCCGAACGGCCAGATCTGGAGTCCGGAAAACGATGACCACCGTTTCAGCGGTAAGGTGTTACTGGTCGATGCACTGACTCACTCCATGAACGTCCCGACCGTTAACCTCGGTATGTCTCTGGGGCTTGGTAATGTCGTGGATACCTGGGAGAAACTCGGGGTAGGTAAAGATCAGCTCACCGCGGTCCCGGCCATGTTGCTGGGTGCACTTAACCTGACACCGGTTGAAGTGGCACAGGCTTTCCAGTCCATCGCCAGTGGTGGTAACCGTGCAACACTGTCCGCAGTACGCTCTGTGATCTCTGAAGACGGGAAAGTGCTGTACCAGAGTTATCCTCAGGCACAGCGGGTGGAGCCACCGGAAGCGGCTTACCTGACGCTGTATGCGATGCAGCAGGTGGTTAACCGCGGCACCGCACATGCATTGGGTGCACAATACCCGACGATGCATCTGGCGGGTAAAACCGGGACGACCAACAACATGGTGGACAGCTGGTTTACCGGTATCGATGGTAAAGAAGTGACAGTGACCTGGGTCGGTCGCGATAACAACCAGCCAACGAAACTGTGGGGTTCCAGTGGGGCATTACAGATCTATCGTCGTTACCTGGCTAACCAGCCACCGACGCCGCTTGATCTGACACCGCCGGATGATGTGACCACGATGAATATTGACTCGGCGGGTAACTTCATCTGTGGCAGCGGCAGTACTACCTGGCGTTCACTGCCGGTCTGGGCCTCTGATCCGAATGCGCTATGTCAGCAACAGCAACAGCAGCAACAACAGCAGCAGCAGTTGCAGCAACAGCAGCAACAGGAACAGCAGGACAGCAGCGGTAACGGTGTTGCCGGCTGGATTAAGGATATGTTCGGGCAGTAACCGACAGTAGTTATGCACAAAAAGGCGCTCCGGCGCCTTTTTTTATGGGCCGATGATTGAGGCCTGTGCCGCGTCAGACAGTCCGTGACGGTAATCGCTGTCAGAAGGGATGCTAACCGCCACTGTGCTATCCGTGGCTGTGGTTCAGGATGTCACCTGATCACCTGCCCCTTAATTCTGGCGGGGTCGACGAGGCCCGTACTGAACCTTTCGCCGGCGCTCTGCGGCCATCCGGTAGTTGTTCGTCTTCAGCGAAATACCGCGGAAAGCCACCCCGGCAACCTTATCCCCGCTCCGGCCTGATCACCGCCCGTAATCACTGATATTCACCTGTCGCAGAGCAACAAAGCAATAGACACTGAGAGGAAAAGGGGGCCAGGGAAAATCCACCGGCGCTGAGGCCAGAATGTCCGGGAGGTGAGCGAAAGACTGGCGGAGGCGGTCGGGCGAACTCAACCCGGGACGGGGAGTCCCCTTCAGATCTTCAGCCAAACGCTCTCTCAAAGAGAGGAAGCCGGTCAGAACTACCTTTCAGGTAAGGCTACTGCCGGTCAGACCTTCTGGGAACCACTGCTCTGAGATAAAGAGAGGAAGCCGGTCAGGACTACTTTTCAGGCAAGGTTACTGCCGGTCAGACCGAAGGATTTCCGCTCAGAGTCCGGCAGCATCAGAGAATAAAAAAGGCGCACAGGCGCCTTTTCGTGTCCTGAAACGGATTACAACCGGGCAAAGCAACGACGGGCTGCATCGATGGTCTTCTGAATATCTTCCGGACTGTGTGCCAGAGACATAAACCCGGCTTCGAACGCTGACGGTGCAAAATAGATCCCTTCTTCCAGCATCAGATGGAAGAATTTCTTAAAGCGTTCAGTGTCACACTGGCAGACGTCCTGGTAACAGGTGACGGAAGGTAATGTAGTAAAGAAGATACCGAACATTCCGCCGACATGGTTGATCACCAGCGGGATATTTTCTTCCTGCGCGGCATGCAGCAGGCCTTCGGCCAGGCGATCGGTCAGTTCGGTGAGGGTAGAATGTGTCCCGGGTTGTGCCACCTGACTCAGACAGGCAAAACCGGCAGCCATCGCTAACGGGTTACCTGAAAGCGTTCCGGCCTGATATACCGGGCCGGTCGGTGCCAGCGCTTCCATCACTTCACGGCGTCCGCCAAAGGCACCGACAGGCATGCCACCACCGATAATCTTACCAAGACAGGTCAGGTCCGGTGTGACGTCATAATAAGCCTGCGCGCCACCCAGCGCGACCCTGAAACCGGTCATCACTTCATCGATGATCAGTAATGCGCCGTTCTCATCACAAATTTCCCGCAGCCCCTGCAGGAATCCTTCCGCAGGTGGAATACAGTTCATGTTCCCGGCCACCGGTTCGACGATAATGCAGGCGATTTCCTGCGGGTACTGCCGGAAGGCTTCCCTTACCGACTCCAGGTCGTTATAGGTACAGGTCAGGGTATGACGAGCGAAATCTGCAGGCACCCCCGGAGAATTCGGCTGTCCGAGCGTCAGCGCGCCCGACCCGGCTTTTACCAGCAGGTGGTCGGCATGACCATGGTAGCAGCCTTCAAACTTGACTATCTTATCGCGACCGGTATAGCCACGGGCCAGACGGATAGCACTCATGGTCGCTTCGGTGCCTGAGTTCACCATCCGGACCATATCCATCGATGGCACCAGTTCACAGACCAGTTCCGCCATCCGGACTTCCATTTCGGTCGGCGCACCAAAGCTCAGACCGCGGCCTGCAGCTTCAATCACCGCATTGCGGATACCGGGGTTGTTATGGCCCAGCACCATCGGCCCCCATGAACCGACGTAGTCGATGTAGGCTTTGCCGTCTGCGTCATATAAATAGGCCCCTTCGGCGTGTTCGATAAATAAAGGGGTGCCGCCAACGCCGGTAAATGCCCGCACAGGGGAATTTACGCCGCCCGGGATAAGACGTTGTGCCTCATGGTATAGGTGTTCAGACTTGCTCATCGCATCGGTTCCTGTTGTCGCTGAATAATTACAGCGGATAGTTTACGGGAACACCCTTGCGCCGCGAAAGTCCCGGGTATTGTATTGCTACATTTAAGCACCAAAAAAACGTATTAAACGGTATACTGCTGCGATGGTCGCTTATTCATCAGACGGATATGGACAATATACCTTCTTCAACTGAGCAATTACCGGTTATCCCCTTACGCAGAATCGATTATTTACGACTGCTGTTACGTAAAGACAAGACTCCCGTTGCCATACTTATCCTTGCCGCACTGGTCGGGATCCTCGCGGGCCTGGTCGGAGTCGCCTTCGATAAAGCCATCAGTGCGGTACAGCACTATCGTCTGGAAACTCTCCGTGAGCTTCCGTGGGGGATCTCGTTTATTGCCTCGGTGGTGATTTCGGCGTTGCTGGCGATATGGGGGTTCTGGCTGGTCAAACGCTTTGCGCCTGAAGCGGGCGGGTCAGGGATCCCGGAAATCGAAGGGGCGATGGAAGAATTACGGCCGGTGCGCTGGTGGCGGGTCGTCCCGGTGAAATTTCTCGGCGGTATGGGGACCTTAGGGGCCGGTATGGTTCTGGGCCGGGAAGGACCGACAGTACAAATGGGCGGTAATCTCGGGCGGATGGTACTGGATATCTTCCGTATGAAAGGGAATGAAGCCCGGCACACATTGCTGGCGACCGGTGCCGCCGCGGGGCTGACCGCTGCTTTTAACGCCCCGCTGGCGGGAATTTTGTTTATTCTCGAAGAGATGAGACTGCAGTTCCGCTACAGTCTGATTTCGATAAAAGCCGTTTTTATCGGGGTGATCATGGCCTGTATCATCTTCCGTATTTTTAATGGCGAGAGTGCGGTATTGAACGTCGGCAGGCTGACGAATGCTCCCCTCAATACCCTCTGGCTCTATCTGATCGCCGGTATCATTTTTGGTATTCTGGGGGTTATTTTCAATCAGCTTATCTTCACCCTGCAGGACATGTTTGCCCGTCTGCACGGAGGAGAAATGAAAAATATTCTTCTGATGGGGGCGATTATCGGGGGTTCCTGCGGCTTACTGACGCTTTGTTTCCCCGCCATGACCGGAGGAGGACTGACGCTGATCCCCCAGGCCTTCAGCGGGCATTATGGCTATGCCATGCTGTTAACTATCTTTTTATTACGGATGGCGACAACGCTGATCAGTTTCTGCTCCGGGGCTCCCGGGGGGATTTTTGCACCGATGCTGTCTCTGGGCACCTTATTGGGCACCGTTCTGGGCATGACCGCCGCTGCATTATTCCCGGAATATCATCTGCAGACAGGGACCTTTGCCATCGCCGGGATGGGAGCCTTGTTTGCGGCTTCTGTCAGGGCACCATTAACCGGCATCGTGCTGGTGCTGGAGATGACCGGTAATTATCAGCTGATCTTACCGATGATTATCACTTGTCTGGGGGCCACCCTGATCGCTCAGTTTCTGGGAGGTAAGCCCATTTATTCGACACTTCTGGCGAGAACACTGACCCGCCAGTCAGCAGAGCATGGACAGGCTTCGGCACAGACGGTCAAGCAGAGTGCTTGATTGCAGAAATTTGCTGACAGATAATGGGGACATTGCGGCCTTTTCCGGCCCTGAAGTTTACTGGAGTAAGATATGAGCGATGCTATTGCAGCAGTACCGTTAGAATTTACCGAAGCTGCGGCGAATAAAGTGAAATTTTTGATCGCTGACGAAGACAATCCGGAACTCAAATTACGGGTGTATATTACCGGTGGTGGTTGCAGCGGATTTCAGTATGGTTTTACCTTCGATGATAAAATCAACGACGGCGATATGACCATCGAAAAACAGGGCGTTTCACTGGTGGTTGACCCGATGAGCCTGCAATATCTGGTCGGGGGATGTGTGGATTATACCGAGGGGCTGGAAGGTTCCCGGTTCATCGTGACTAACCCGAATGCTAAAACCACCTGTGGTTGTGGTTCGTCTTTCAGTATCTGATCCAAAATTCCGCGGGAGCCATAGTCTCCTGCGGTTTAGCCCGCCTGCACCGCCATTACTGCCTTCACAGACTCGCTGCCATTATTACCTTCATTGCCTTCACAGCCTTCACCCCGGGTCTTTCCGAGACACGCTCTAATCGCCGGAAGGGACAAAAGCCTCCCATGCTAATGCCGGGGTTATTTCCAAAGGAAAGGATAACGCTGTCAGTTTTTTCTGTGAAAGATGAGTTTTTGTAAAGTTTTTGGCCCGTGAGACGACGAGCGTATGGACTGAAACAGGTCACTGCGGGATGTCCGCTGCTTCAGAAAAAAAGACCGGATGAGGCATAAACAGAACCGGCAGCGGTTGCCGGTTCATGGACGCTATCAGCCGTTTGCGGCCAGACGTGCCACCAGGTCTTCCACCATCAGAGAAGACTGTTGTGCGGCGACATTCAGGAACTCGTCAAAGCTGAGGTGAGATTCCTGATCAGCTACATCAGAAATGGCCCGAACCACAACGAACGGCACATTAAACTGATGGCAGACATGACCAATAGCCGTGGCTTCCATTTCAACGCCGATAGCGTTCGGGAATGTCTCACGGATATATGCCAGCGGTTCAGCACCATTAATAAACGCATCGCCACTGACAATCAGCCCACTGACAGCGTGCAGTTTCAGCGCAGCGATACTCTGTTCGGCCGCGGCTCTCAGGCCGGCATCAGCGATGAAACCTTCAGGACAACCTGCCATCTGACCCGGCGCGTAACCAAAAGCAGTCACATCGACGTCATGGTAGCGAACTTCATCGGAAACGACGATATCACCGACCTTCAGAGACGGCGCCAGGCCGCCCGCAGAACCGGTATTGATGACGACATCTGGCTGGCATAACTGCAGAAGCAGAGTGGTGCCCAGGGCGGCTGACGTTTTACCGATACCGGATTTCAGCAAAGCCACTTCGTTACCGTTCAGCGTCCCTGTATAGATTTCGCAGCCTGCGATAGAGAGGGTTTTTCTGTCTTCAATTTTATCACGCAGCAGAGTCACTTCCTGCTCCATGGCGCCAATAATTCCTACTTTCATAGCCTGTCTCACCAATGTTATAGAATTCATCTTCATGAATGGCGTAGTCTATCATGGCATTACAGGGAAATATTATCGAATCGTACCGGAGCTGAAATGGAGATTAACTTTAAGCGCAGGATCAGTGTCAGCAGGCCCTATATGGCAGGTCATCCTCCGGAAGGGGAGGTGCAGATCACCCGATTTTTTGAGAGTGACCGGGGGCGGATTATCCATTCGGCGGCTTTGCGACGATTACAGCAGAAGACCCAGGTATTTCCTCTGGAACGCAATGCCGCGGTACGCTCAAGGCTGACGCACTCTCTGGAAGTCCAGCAGACCGGGCGCTACATCGTGCGGGAAATTCTGCAGCGTCTGAAGCAACAACCCGGGGGGCTAAGTGCCTGCGGATTGGATGAATTTGAGCGGGGATGTGAAAGCCTGGTCGAGATGGCTTGCCTGCTGCACGATGTCGGTAACCCCCCTTTCGGGCATTTCGGGGA
Organism: Tatumella terrea; assembly: GCF_039523755.1. Classification (NCBI taxonomy): domain Bacteria; kingdom Pseudomonadati; phylum Pseudomonadota; class Gammaproteobacteria; order Enterobacterales; family Erwiniaceae; genus Tatumella; species Tatumella terrea. The sequence goes on from NZ_BAAAFX010000002.1 coordinate 438,316, forward strand.
AGCCGCAATCAATGACTGGTTCAATGCCCATCTGACGGAAATTCTTGGGGGAGCATTGCCCGCCGGCGACGGATTATCGCCGGACACAGAGCGCCTGCAACAGGATATCCATCAGGATCTGGCTCATTTTGAAGGGAATGCCCAGGCCATCCGTCTGGTACATACTTTGCTGCAACTGAACCTCAGTTACTCGCAGGTGGCCTGTATTCTGAAATACACCGCCCCGGCATGGTGGCACGGAGAGAAACCTGACGCTTTTTCCGTGCTGATGAAGAAGCCGGGGTTTTATCTGTCAGAGCAGAAGTATGTCTCTGAATTACGCGCAGCCACCGGTATGGACGAGTATCACCGATTTCCTCTGACATACATCATGGAAGCGGCGGATGACATTTCCTACTGTATTGCTGACCTGGATGATGCGGTTGAAAAGGCTATTTTCAGTGTCGATAATCTGTACCGCTATCTGCAGGAGGCCTGGGGCGAGGTTCAGCCGGACGATCTCTTCAGCCGCACCATTGGTGATGCCTGGAACGTTGCACACTCAGGCAAACGTCGCAGTCAGAGTGACCAGTTTTTTATGTCTCTGCGGGTCAATGTGCACCGGGTGCTGGTTTCTCTGGCCGTGAAGCGATTTATTACGCATCTGCCTGCGATTTTTAACGGCAATTTTAATCATGCCTTGCTGGAAGATGGGGGTGAAGCCGGACGTCTGCTCGCTGTGTTCAAACAGGTGGCCCGTAAGCATGTCTTTAATCATTCTGAAGTCGAACAACTGGAATTACAGGGCTACCGTGTGATTCAGGGGCTGCTCGATGCTTATAAATCGATGATGCTGCTCAGTGCCGATAATTTTACTCAGCTGGCGGAAAATGATGAATTACCGGGGCATCCGATAGAAACCCGGTTATTTCATCGCCTTTCCGATAAGCATATTAAAGCGTATCTGAACCATATGGCGTCACTTTCCGGGGTTTCAGCGCAGGAGTGGCAGTTATGGGAGCTATATTACCGGTTACGTCTGGTACAGGATTATATCAGCGGGATGACCGATCTTTTTGCCTGGGAAGAGTACCGCCGTTTAATGGCCGTTGATTTTGTCTGAGTTTTGTAAATCGCGGGAATATTTATTTACTTTTAACAAATGCTTTCCGATGAACTTACGGGTAAATAATAACTCTCAACAGATGACTACAGCAATGGTCCGAATAGCAAATACTACAGAGAGCCAGAACATGAAAAAAACCACTTTAGCATTAAGTGCACTCGCATTGAGCCTTGGAATGGCATTTGCGCCCATGACTGCTTCTGCGGCGGAATCTGCATCTTCATCCAGTCAGCAACTCCCGAGTCTGGCTCCGATGCTTCAGAAGGTGATGCCTTCGGTAGTCAGCATCAGTGTTGAGGGAACAGCACCGGTGAAAGCTTCCCAAAACAGTCAGCAGCTTCAGCAATTTTTTGGTGATATGTCACCGTTCTGTCAGGACGGTTCACCCTTCCAGAATTCACCGATTTGTCAGGCACCAGGTGCCGGCGGGGGGACCCCTCAGGAACAGCAGTTCCGTGCACTGGGTTCCGGTGTCATTATCAATGCCGATAAAGGCTATGTCGTCACCAACAATCACGTAGTGGAAAATGCTTCATCTATCCAGGTTCAGCTGAGCGATGGCCGTCGTTTTGAGGCTAAAGTGATTGGCAAAGATCCCCGCACGGATATTGCCCTGATTCAGTTGAAAGATGCTAAAAATCTGACGGCGATTAAGATTGCCGACTCCGATAATCTGCAGGTCGGTGATTATACCGTTGCTATCGGTAACCCTTACGGTCTGGGTGAAACCGTGACCTCCGGGATTGTCTCTGCACTGGGCCGGAGTGGTCTGAACGTCGAAAACTATGAAAACTTTATTCAGACGGATGCCGCCATTAACCGGGGGAACTCCGGTGGGGCATTGGTTAACCTGAACGGTGAACTGATCGGAATTAATACCGCGATCCTGGCGCCGGACGGAGGCAATATCGGTATCGGCTTTGCCATTCCTTCAAACATGGTGAAAAACCTGACGTCACAGATGATCGAGTACGGTCAGGTTAAGCGTGGCGAACTGGGGATCATGGGTACCGAGCTGAACTCTGAAATCGCGCAGGCGATGAAAGTGAATGCGCAACGCGGTGCCTTTGTCAGCCAGGTACTGCCAAACACCTCGGCGGCGAAAGCTGGTATTAAAGCCGGAGATGTGATTATTTCTCTGAATGGCAAACCGCTGACCAGTTTTGCCGCCCTGCGGGCCGATGTCGGCACGATGCCGGTGGGCAGTAAAGTGGAACTGGGTATATTACGCGATGGCAAACCTGTTTCTGTCAGCGTGGTCATTCAGCAGAGTACTCAGGATAAAGTCCCGTCAGCCACTATCTATACCGGCATTGAAGGGGCGGAACTGAGCAATTATGACGCTGCGGGACAAAAAGGTGTCCGTATCGACAGTGTGAAACCAGGCACCCATGCGGCAGCGATCGGGCTGAAAAAAGGCGATATTATTCTGGGTGTGAATCAGCAGAATATCAGTAACCTCGGCGAACTGCGTAAAATTCTGGACAGTAAACCGGCGGTACTGGCGCTGAACGTGAAACGCGGTGACAACAACCTGTACTTACTGGCACAGTAAGCGGTCATCCGCAGGTAAAAAAAGCCGGTCAGCGTCCTGACCGGCTTTTTTATGCCTTAACCCGGCCAATTATTTACGGGTCAGTTTTTCCAGATCGGCTTCAATCTCAGAAATTTTATTTGATACCACCAGTTCCAGATGACGTAAGTCATCAAGAATTTTCACCTTCAGGTCGATATCTTCCTGTTCCTGATGGCAGATCTGATCCAGTTCGTCGATAACGTATCTCAGGTTAGGGCTGATTTCCTGAACTTCCCTGAAGCCCTGTGCCGTCTGATCAGAAACGATAGTTTTTCGCTGGCGCGGGTATTTAAACTTAACGCTCTTGGCAAAAAACTCGCCTTTATCCTTACGGAAATAGATCTTCAGGATGTCGTTATTCGCCTCCTGACGAAGGCTGTAACGGTCAACTTCTTCAGGATGGGTGATCCCCAGACTCTTCAGATTATCGTACATAGCAGTTTTCCTCTTCAGGGGACGTTGCCCGCTCAACGCAGGCATTATTAGCGCGACATCGCCGTCTCATCATGACACTGTCTGAAACCGTCAGGATGGCAGTCCTGCACCGTCTGCCGGTAGCCTTATGTACATGTCACTCCGCACACAGCATAGGGAAGATGACCGGCAGCCCCGGGATCCCCGCGGCTGCCGGTCAGGCGATTAGTCGATGGTACGCAGTAATTCGTTAATACCGACTTTGCCCAGGGTTTTCGCATCCACTTTCTTCACGATAACCGCGCAGTAAAGGCTGTATTTACCATCTTTAGACGGCAGGTTACCGGAAACAACGACGGAACCGGCCGGTACGCGACCGTAGTGAACTTCGCCGGTTTCACGGTCATAGATTTTGGTGCTCTGACCAATGTAGACGCCCATAGAAATGACCGCGCCTTCTTCGACGATAACACCTTCAACGATCTCTGAGCGGGCGCCGATAAAGCAGTTATCTTCGATGATGGTCGGGTTTGCCTGCAGGGGTTCGAGGACACCACCGATACCGACGCCACCGGACAGGTGCACGTTTTTACCGATCTGCGCGCAGGAGCCTACGGTCGCCCAGGTATCCACCATCGTACCTTCATCGACGTATGCACCGATGTTGACGTAGGATGGCATCAGTACGGTGTTACGGGCGATAAATGCTCCCTGGCGAACGGCCGCCGGAGGAACAACACGGAACCCTTCCTGACGGAAACGGGCTTCGTCATAACCTGCAAATTTCATCGGGACTTTATCGTAGAAGCGGGTTTCCGCGCCTTCAATAACTTCGTTATCGTGAATACGGAACGATAACAGGACTGCTTTTTTCAGCCATTGATGAGTGACCCATTCACCGTTAATTTTCTCGGCAACACGTACTTTACCACTGTCAATCAGGGAGATGACCTCGGTGATCGCATCGCGGGTTTCAGCATCTACGCTGGCCGGAGTAATTTCGGTACGCCGTTCAAATGCGGCTTCGATGATTTTCTGTAAATGTTGCATTCTTTTTTCCTGCATCAATGGTTTGGTAAAAACTAACTGCCCGATGATTTCCGGTTACACGTTGTTTCTGTAACCCGTTAAGACCATAGGGGAAAAGGGCAGTCCGAAGGTTCGCTGCCCTCAGGGTGAATTACCCTTTATCGTTTGGATTCAGTGCTTCTGTCAACCGTTGTTGTAAACTATCGCGCATTTTATCATTCAGTGCCCGGCGTTCATCGTTGGCCAGGATGAATAAATCTTCGACCCTTTCACCGATGGTACTGATCCTTGCGCCATGCAACGAAATCCCCAAATCGGCGAACACGCCCCCGATTTGTGCCAGTAACCCGGGATAATCAAGAGCGACCAGCTCCAGGTAGGTGCGCTGGTTGGTATGCGCCGCCAGGAAGCGTATTTCGGTGTCGACCGTAAAGTGACGCAAGCGGGGGGACAGACGACGCGGGCGGGGCGGCGTCCATTCCGGCTGAGAAAGCGCCTGAACCAGTCCATGAATGATAGCCTCATGGCGATCGGGGGCCAGCGGACTGCCATCCGGCTCCAGAACGATAAACGTATCCATCGCCATGCCATCACGGTTAGTAAAGATCTGCGCGTCATGCACACTCAGGTTTCGCCGGTCCAGTTCCCCGGCGACGGTCGCAAAGAGATAAGCACGATCCGGGCTCCAGATGAAAATCTCGGTGCCCCCGCGGGAAGCCTGTGGATGGATCAGGACCAGAGGCTGGTCCAGCGTATGCTTTAGCAGATGGCGGGCATGCCAGGCCAGCTGCTGGGCGGTATGACGCAGAAAGTAGTCAGCCCGGCAGCGGTTCCAGATTTTATGCAGGCGGGTTTCATCAATATTGTCCATACGTAAAAGCGCCAACGCCTGCAGGCGATTATGGCGTACCCGTTCCCGTAAGTCCGGACTGCTGTCCATGCCACGATGGAGCTGTTTCTCGGTGGCAAAGTAAAGCTCCCGCAACAGACTCTGTTTCCAGCTGTTCCAGAGGCTTTCGTTGGTGGCGCAGATATCCGCGACCGTCAGACAGATAAGCAACCGTAGTTGTTTTTCATTCTGCATTACCGAGGCAAATTCCCGTATCACCGCGGGGTCCTGAATATCTCTGCGCTGTGCAGTGACTGACATCAGCAGATGGTGCCTGACCAGCCAGGAAATCAGCTGGGCATCACGGGAATTTAAGCCGTGTAACCTGGCAAATTCAATGACATCTTCGGCCCCGAGGATGGAGTGATCTCCCCCGCGTCCCTTTGCGATATCATGAAACAGCGCTGCAATTAACAGGATTTCCGGGTGGATCAGGCGCTGCCAGATATCCACACACAGGGGATGCTTTTCACGGGTCGATTCGCTGGCAAAACTTTCCAGCTTTTGTAATACACGCAGGGTGTGCTCATCGACGGTGTAGGCGTGAAACAGGTCAAACTGCATCTGGCCGACTATTAGGTTCCATTGAGGTAAATAGGCGGTCAGTACACCGTGATGGTGCATCGGCACTAAGGCCCGGCTGACCGCACCCGGATGACGTAAAATATCCATAAACCGCTGCCGTGCTTCCGGGATCTCACATAATGAATAATCCAGAGACTGCAGTGCGTGCCGTAATAAACGCAATGTGGCGGAATAAATGCCGTGGATATTTTTATTGCGAACGATAACGCTGAACAAGCGAATAATGGAGGCGGGCTGTGTGATAAACAGTTCATCATCACGGAGATCGATCAGATGGCCGCGCAACTGAAAGTCATCATCGAGGGGGAGCGGTTTCCCGGTGGCGGGCAGAGCCAGAATAGCCTCATCGAATAACTGCAGGAGCATTTCATTCAGCTCACCGATGTGGCGGGTGACGCGGTAGAAATCTTTCATCATTTTTTCTACCGGCACATTGCCTTCGCCCTGATAATTCAGACGTTGTGCGACTGCCAGCTGTCGGTCAAACAGCAGACGGTTATCATACCGGGGAAGGGTCAGATGCAAGGCAAAGCGGATACGCCATAAAAAATCCTGACACTGATTCAGTTCATCGCGCTCTTCCGCGGTGAGAAACCCGAATCCCACCATTTCGTCCAGCGAGGTGGCACCGAAATGACGACGGGCAACCCATAACAGGGTATGGATATCACGCAGGCCGCCCGGGCTGCTTTTAATATCCGGCTCCAGATTATAGCTGGTGCCGTGATAGCGAAGGTGCCTTGCCTTCTGTTCTTCGGTCTTTGCCGCAAAAAAGTCGGCAGAAGGCCAGAACCCTTCGCTGAAAATATTTTTTTGTAATTCCAGGAACAGAGAAACATCCCCGGTGAGCATCCGTGACTCGATCAGATTGGTCGCCACCGTCAGGTCAGACAGCCCTTCCAGCAGACACTCTTCCAGTGTTCTGACACTTTGACCGACTTCCAGCTTTAAATCCCAGAGCAGTGTCAGTAACTCACTGACCCGGTGTGCGCCCTGTTCGTCCAGAGGATGACGGCTGAGGATAAGCACATCAATATCGGAAAGCGGATGCAGCTCCTGACGACCATAACCTCCGACCGCGACCAGCGCAGTATCTTTTACGCCGTGGAAGCCGAAATACCGCCAGAGACGGGTGAGCAGATGATCGATAAACCGGGTGCGTGCTTCTATCAGTTCACTGACGGGGGTACCGGCATCGAAAGCATCGCCGAGGGCTGACTGGAACATATCGAGGCGGGATTTCAGCGCCTCGCGGGTTAATTGATCATCAGACCAATGCAGCGGGGCATCCGTACTGCTTGTGTCGATTACATCTGGCAGGTGGCTTCGCATTATCACTACTCATTGGATAAAAAAGCCGGCAATAGCCGGCTTTCAGGGAGTCAAATGTCAGTCTTAACCTTCATTCACCAGTACCGCAGGGAGCGTCTCTTCCTGGCGAAGGGTCAGGATCTCACAGCCATTATCTGTCACCACAATAGTATGTTCATATTGTGCCGACAAGCTGCGATCTTTGGTTTTCACGGTCCAGCCATCTTTCATGCTGCGGATACGGTAATCCCCGGCGTTGACCATCGGTTCAATGGTAAAGGTCATCCCCTTTTGTAAGACCACGCCGCTGTCATCGGCATCGTAGTGCAGAACCTGGGGTTCTTCATGGAATCCTTTACCGATACCATGGCCGCAGTATTCGCGAACGACGGAAAAATCGTTGGCTTCCACGAACTTCTGAATTTCACGACCCAGCGTACGCAGACGGATGCCTGGTTTCACCATTTTTAATGCCAGGTAAAGGCTTTCCTGAGTGATGCGGCACAGACGCTCGCCGAGGATGGTCGGTTTACCGACGATAAACATTTTTGAAGTATCACCGTGGTATTCATCTTTGATGACTGTGACATCGATGTTGACGATATCGCCGTCTTTCAGAAGACGGTCATCGCTCGGGATACCGTGACAGACCACTTCGTTGACAGAAATACATACCGATTTCGGGAAACCATGGTAACCGAGGCAAGCCGAGACGGCCTGTTGTTCACCGGTAATGTAGTCAGCGCAAATCCGGTCCAGTTCTCCGGTAGAAATACCCGGTTTTACATGGGCTGCGATCATTTCCAGCACTTCAGCGGCCAGACGGCCGGCGACCCGCATTTTTTCGATTTCTTCAGGAGTTTTAATTGAGATAGCCATTGAATCAGTCCAGTTGCAGCCAGTCAGTACCGGCAAACGAAAGAATTTATACGTGCACTATGTTAACAGTCAGCAAAACTGCTGCCAACGTTAATCACCGGTCGCCGGTTTTATGCAGGGCGCAGAAAATTTAACCGTTGCCGGTAACAATGATTGCCGCTGAGGGGGGATTTGTGGTATAAAACGCGCCGACGAATCCAGGCTCACCCGCTACGGGGGGCCGGATAGTTTCATTCTCATTATGTGAAAAGGCAGAGTACAGGGGAACGCATTGCGTGACCGGTACAGACTGACCAAAACACACATGTATCGACACATACTCCGGGGTGCCTTAACAGGTCGGTGGTATGGGATACATGGAGGCTCAACCCCAACATCTATTTTTAGAGGTAATCATGGCTACTGTTTCCATGCGCGATATGCTTAAGGCCGGTGTTCACTTTGGTCACCAGACCCGTTACTGGAACCCAAAAATGAAACCTTTCATCTTTGGTGCTCGTAACAAAGTTCACATCATCAACCTTGAGCAGACTGTACCAATGTTTAACGACGCTCTGGCTGAGTTAAGCAAGATCTCTTCCCGTAAAGGTAAGATCCTGTTCGTTGGTACCAAACGCGCTGCAAGCGAAGCTATCAAAGAATCTGCGCTGAACTGCGATCAGTTCTTTGTTAACCACCGTTGGTTAGGCGGTATGCTGACTAACTGGAAAACTGTTCGTCAGTCAATCAAACGTCTGAAAGATCTGGAATCTCAGTCTCAGGACGGTACTTTTGATAAACTGACCAAGAAAGAAGCTCTGATGCGTAGCCGTGAACTGGCTAAGCTGGAAAACAGCCTGGGCGGTATCAAAGACATGGGCGGTCTGCCTGATGCTCTGTTCGTCATCGATGCTGACCACGAGCACATCGCAATCAAAGAAGCAAACAACCTGGGTATCCCGGTATTTGCTATCGTTGATACTAACTCTGATCCGGATGGCGTTGATTTCGTTATCCCTGGTAACGACGATGCGATCCGTGCAGTAAGCCTGTACCTGAATGCAGCTGCAGCAGCTGTCCGCGAAGGTCGTTCTCAGGACCTGGCTGAACAGGCTGAAGAAGTGTCTTTAGAAAACGTCTGATAAGGACTGCTCTGTCAAAGAGCCCTTAGCGTCAGATGTGATCTGCAAGGGGCCGCTTCAGGCCCCTTTTATTATTTTAAAATTCGTTGAGCGTGAATCTGTTCGGCTTGACGAAGTAAAATATCCTGCGAAATGATGCTGTTTAAACTTACCTGCGGGTAGGAATGAACAGATCACAGTTAACCGAGGACTTAAGAATGGCTGACATTACCGCTGCTCTGGTAAAAGAACTGCGCGAGCGTACTGGCGCTGGCATGATGGAATGTAAAAAAGCACTGGTTGAAGCTAACGGTGACATCGAACTGGCTATCGACAACATGCGTAAAAATGGTCAGGCGAAAGCGGCGAAGAAATCTGGTCGCGTTGCTGCTGAAGGTGTAATCCTGACTCACGTTGAAGGTAACGCCGGGATCATCGTTGAGCTGAACTGCGAAACTGACTTCGTTGCTAAAGATGCTGGCTTCCTGGCATTCGGTCAGGACGTTCTGGCTGCCGCTGTTGCTGACAAAATCACTGACGTTGATGTTCTGAAAGCGAAATTTGAAGAGCAGCGTACTGCGCTGGTTGCCAAAATCGGTGAAAACATCAATATCCGTCGTGTTGCCCGCCTGGAAGGTGACGTTGTAGGTTCATACCTGCACGGTGCACGTATCGGTGTTCTGGTTTCTGCTACCGGTGCTGATGAAGAGCTGGTTAAGCACATTGCAATGCACGTTGCTGCAAGCAAGCCGGAATATGTGAAGCCTGAAGATGTTCCTGCGGACGTTGTTGCTCGTGAGCACCAGATCCAGCTGGACATTGCGATGCAGTCCGGTAAGCCGCGTGAAATCGCAGAAAAAATGGTTTCTGGTCGCATGAACAAGTTCACCGGTGAAGTGTCACTGACTGGCCAGAACTTTGTTATGGATCCATCAAAAACTGTCGGTCAGCTGCTGAAAGAAAAAGGTGCTGACGTCATTAACTTTATCCGCTTTGAAGTGGGTGAAGGTATCGAGAAAGTTGAGTCTGATTTTGCTGCTGAAGTTGCAGCAATGTCCAAACAGTCTTAATGCTCTACAGGAACCGCCAGAACGGCGGTTCTTTTTTGCCTGCTGATGTAACCCCGGCGGGCAAATTTTCAGCCTCATCCCTATAGTATTTCGAGAAAACAGAGCGGATTATAGACGCGATTTCTCTCTTCTTTATTCACTCATGCTCCAGGAATTAATGATCATGGCGACCAACGCAAAACCGGTATATCAACGTATCCTTCTGAAACTGAGCGGCGAAGCCCTGCAGGGTGCTGAAGGTTTTGGCATTGATGCCAGCATTCTTGACCGTATGGCGCAGGAAGTAAAAGAGCTGGTTGAGTTGGGCATACAGGTCGGCGTCGTGATTGGCGGCGGTAACCTGTTTCGGGGTGCCGGACTGGCAAAAGCCGGTATGAACCGTGTTGTTGGTGACCATATGGGGATGTTAGCCACAGTGATGAACGGTCTGGCGATGCGTGATGCATTACACCGTGCCTATGTGAATGCCCGTCTGATGTCGGCCATTCCTCTGAATGGTGTCTGTGATAACTATAGCTGGGCAGAGGCTATCAGTCTGCTACGTAATAACCGTGTGGTTATCTTCTCTGCCGGAACCGGTAACCCGTTCTTTACCACGGATTCTGCAGCTTGTCTGCGCGGTATTGAAATCGAGGCAGATGTGGTATTAAAAGCCACGAAAGTTGACGGCGTATACTCTGCAGACCCGGTGACCAACCCTGATGCCACGTTACACGAAAAATTAAGCTATCAGGATGTGCTTGAGCGTGAATTAAAGGTGATGGACCTTGCCGCCTTTACTCTGGCTCGCGATCATAACTTACCTATCCGTGTATTCAATATGAATAAGCCGGGTGCATTACGTCGCGTGGTGATGGGTGAGAAAGAAGGCACTCTGATCGGGCAGTAAACCCTGTCGGCATAATTTAAAATAAGGTATATTCTGACCAACGCTGGTGATTTATCGGCGAAGTCTGGCTGATGATGACAGGCCCCGTTCTGCTCAAACCAGGAGCAGAAACATCAGGTCAAAACGAATCCAAGGGTTTTTATTGTGATTAACGATATTAAAAAAGATGCTGAAGTACGCATGGAAAAATGCGTAGAAGCCTTTAAAAATACGATCGGCAAAGTGCGTACCGGACGTGCCTCTCCTTCACTGCTGGATGGCATTGTTGTCGAGTATTATGGTACGCCAACGCCTTTACGCCAGCTGGCTAACGTAACGGTTGAAGACTCACGCACACTGAAACTTAACGTGTTTGATCGTTCTTTAGGTCCTGCGGTAGAAAAAGCGATCATGGCCTCAGACTTAGGATTAAACCCAAGTTCAGCCGGTACGGATATTCGTGTCCCTCTGCCTCCTCTGACCGAAGAACGCCGTAAAGATCTGATTAAAATCGTTCGCGGTGAAGCAGAGCAGGGGCGTGTGTCGGTACGTAATGTCCGTCGTGATGCGAACGATAAAGTTAAAGCATTACTGAAAGACAAAGAAATCAGTGAAGATGATGAGCGTCGTGCACAGGATGACATCCAGAAGATGACCGATGCTTCAATCAAAAAAGTGGACGCTGCATTAACTGAGAAAGAAACGGAGTTAATGGAGTTTTAATCTCAGTGCTGTTGCCGGTAAACGCCGCGGAGAAAGACATCATCATGGCTTTCTTTCGCGGCGTTTTACATTGCTAAACGCGCCGCCCGAAATCCTGTTTTACCCCTTAATTTTTTGATGGATATATTGATGAAGCGTCTGACGTTACTCGGGTCGACCGGTTCTATCGGAACCAGTACCTTGTCGGTGGTACGGGAAAACCCTGAACAATATCAGGTGACTGCCCTTGTTGCGGGAAATAATGCCGCGTTAATGGCGACCCAGTGCAGTGAATTCAGGCCAGCTTATGCCGCAATGGCGACGGAAGAAGCCGCCTGTGAATTGCGTGAACGACTGAAAGCATTGAAGGTTGATACTGAAGTGCTCTCCGGCGTTCAGGCTGCCTGTGAACTGGCGGCATTGCCGGAAGTGGATCAGGTGATGGCAGCCATTGTCGGTGCCTCTGGTTTGTTGCCGACACTTTCTGCCATACGTGCCGGAAAAAGGGTATTGCTGGCGAATAAAGAATCGCTGGTGACTTGTGGCCGGTTATTTATGGAGGAAGTCCGGCGTTCCGGGGCTTGCCTGATGCCGGTCGACAGTGAACACAATGCCATTTTTCAGAGTTTGCCTGCTGTTATACAACAGCAATTAGGGTACGCTGACCTGCGTAATAGTGGTGTTGATTCCGTTATTCTGACCGGCTCCGGTGGCCCGTTTCGTGATGTGCCGCTGACCGGATTATCCGCAATGACCCCGGCGCAGGCATGTGCCCATCCGAACTGGTCAATGGGCAGAAAAATATCGGTTGATTCGGCCACTATGATGAATAAAGGTCTTGAATACATTGAAGCTCGCTGGCTTTTCAATGCGACTGATTCGCAAATGGAAGTGGTTATTCACCCGCAGTCTGTTATCCATTCAATGGTACGTTATTGTGATGGCAGTGTACTGGCCCAGTTAGGTTCTCCTGATATGCGCACACCTATCGCACATTCTATGGCATGGCCTGACAGAATACCGACCCCGGTGGAACCCCTGGATTTCACCAGCATCGGAGCCCTGACATTCCTGGCGCCGGACTACCAACGTTATCCTTGCCTGAAGCTGGCAATAGACGCGTGTGCTGCAGGTCAGGCATCGACCACGGCGCTGAATGCGGCCAATGAGATAGCTGTCGAGGCATTCCTTAACGGGCATATCCGCTTTACAGATATTGCCGTCCTCAACCATCAGGTGCTGGAGACCGTACAGTTTACGGACCCTGACTGCGTGGAGGCGGTTATGGAGATCGATAAGCAGGCCCGGCGGATTGCGGGCAATCTGCTGGCGACGTTGTAATCACCGGTTTGTTTAGCTGCTATTTGTCCGAATCAGGCGAAAATGGTATAGTCACACGCTGATATTTAAGATGCGTGTGAGGGCTTTTACCCGTTTCCCAGGGTGAAAGATTTTTGCGGGCAGAAAGTATTCAGAGATATCTGGCTCTCTGATGAAAGGAATTTAATACGCATTATGTCGTCCCTATATCAACAAAACACTCCTGACACATACAGGGCGCTGCCGCGGCATGTTGCTATCATCATGGATGGCAACGGGCGCTGGGCGAAAAACCAGGGAAAGTTACGTATATCGGGACACCGGGCCGGTGCGAAAGCTGTCAGGCGCGCAGTAAAATTTGCTGTCACCTGTGAGATGGAAGCACTGACCCTGTATGCATTCAGTAGTGAAAACTGGAACCGTCCTGAGCCGGAGGTTTCTGCATTAATGGAACTCTTCGTCTGGGCGCTCGACAGCGAAGTGAAAAGCCTGCATAAAAACAACGTTCGCCTGAAAATCATCGGTGATATGCAACGTTTTAGTCCGCGAATTCAGGAGCGTATCCGTAATGCGGAGTCACTGACCGCTCAGAATACCGGTCTGACGCTGAATATTGCTGCAAACTATGGCGGCCGCTGGGATATTATTGACGGTGTCCGGCAACTGGCGAGCAGAGTACAGCAGGGGCAGTTATGCCCTGAAGATATCACGGAAGAAATGCTGGGAGAGCAGCTCTGCTTATGCCATCTGTCTCCGGTTGATTTAGTGATAAGGACTGGGGGAGAGCATCGGATTAGTAATTTTCTGCTGTGGCAGGTTGCTTACGCAGAGTTTTATTTTAGTGATGTTCTCTGGCCCGATTTCGATGAACAAGTATTTCAGGGTGCGCTGGATGCCTTCTCTCAACGAGAGCGCCGTTTTGGCGGCGCAGCACCCGATGGCGCATAAATGGACCGGGGGTAACCTTTGTTAAAGTCACGTTTGATTACCGCGATGATACTGATACCGCTGGTAATCATTGCATTATTTTGGTTACCGCCGATCGGTTTCAAAATTATCGTTCTGGTTATCTGCATGCTGGCCGCCTGGGAATGGGCGCAGTTTGCAGGGTTTAAGCAAACCGGACCACGGGTATGGGTTGCCGTACTGTTTGGTCTGCTGCTTTCATTGATGATATTTTCTCTGCCATCTTACCAGAGTGACATCTATCAACCTCCGGTGGCGCTCTCCCTCTGGGTTTCTCTGAGCTGGTGGACCGTTGCCCTGGTGCTGGTTCTGTTCTATCCGGCCTCCGCTTCTCTGTGGCGGCAATCCCGATTTCTGCGACTGGCTTTCGGTGCGCTGACGCTGGTTCCTTTCTTTTGGGGAATGGTCGCGCTACGGCAGTATCACTATAACAGTGATCACTTCGCCGGGGCCTGGTGGCTGTTGTTTGTCATGTTACTGGTCTGGGGAGCGGATTCCGGGGCTTACATGTTCGGGAAACTCTTTGGTCGTCATAAACTGGCACCGAAAGTGTCTCCCGGGAAAACCTGGGAAGGCTTTGCCGGTGGCCTGATTTCTTCTGCGGTGATTGCCTGGGTATTTTCCCTGCTGGCTCCCCTGACGGTAGATAGTCGTACTTTGCTGATTTGCGCCATTATTGCTACGCTGGCGTCTGTGCTGGGTGATCTCACCGAAAGCATGTTTAAGCGTGAAGCCGGCATCAAAGACAGCGGTAATCTGATCCCGGGGCATGGCGGCATCCTTGACAGAATCGACAGCCTGACCGCCGCGATCCCTGTTTTTGCCTGTTTATTGCTTTTGGTTTTCCATGTAGCTTAAGGATGTGTCGTGATGGGCAGCATACTCTGGAGTCTTGGCGCATTCGTAGTGGCACTGGGGATTTTGATTACCGTCCACGAATTCGGCCATTTTTGGGTGGCACGGCGTTGTGGTGTCTGGGTCGAGCGTTTCTCTATCGGCTTTGGCCCTGCCCTATGGCGTAAAAAAGATAAACAGGGCACGGAGTATGTACTCGCGCTAATCCCGCTCGGGGGATACGTTAAAATGCTGGATGAGCGGGCAGGGGAGGTTCCTGCCGCCAGGCTGCATGAAGCATTTACCCGCAAAACTCTCTCTCAGCGAGCGGCCATCGTGGCTGCTGGCCCTGTCGCTAACTTTATCTTCGCGCTGTTTGCCTACTGGCTGGTTTTTATGCACGGTGTGCCAGGCATAAAACCGGTCACTGGCGAAATAATCAACAATTCGATTGCTCAACACGCTCAAATTCAGCCCGGAATGGAACTTAAAGCGATAGATGGTATCGAAACGCCTGACTGGGATGCTGTCCGTATGGCATTGATGGGGAAAATTGGCGACAGTGGCGTCAATGTTACCCTCGAAACATTCGGGCAATCCGTCACCGTTGAAAAACATCTGGACCTGCATCACTGGGTCTTTGACCCGGAAAAGCAGGATCCCGTGTTATCTTTAGGGATTGTCCCTAAAGGTCCGGTGATTGAAACCACCCTTGCAGAGGTGCAAAAAAATTCACCTGCGGCACAGGCAGGTTTGCAAGCCGGAGACAGGATCGTTAAAGTCGACGGTGAGCCTGTGGTGAACTGGCAAAGGTTTGTGGCCGGGGTCAGAGATAATCCCGGAAAACCTTTAGCGTTAGACGTTGAACGTGAAGGGCGGCTCCGGACGTTAATACTGACACCGTCGGTGAAAACAGTGGGTCAGAAAGAAGAAGGATTCGCCGGGGTTATCCCGCGCGTTCAGCCTCTTGCTGATCAATATAAGACCTTACGGCAATACGGACCTGTCGTCGCCATAGGCGAAGCAGGGGTAAAAACCTGGCAGCTGGTGAAACTGACAGCGTCGATGCTGGGGAAATTAGTAACCGGTGATATTAAGCTGAAAAATCTCAGCGGGCCGATTTCTATAGCGCAAGGCGCAGGGATATCGGCAGAATACGGAATGATATACTATTTGATGTTTTTGGCGTTGATTAGTGTCAATCTGGGGATAATTAACCTTGTCCCGTTACCGGTGTTAGATGGTGGGCATTTGCTTTTCCTGTTGATTGAAAAGATCAAAGGTGGACCAGTGTCTGAGCGAGTTCAGGACTTCAGTTATCGCATTGGCTCGATTGCGCTGGTGTTATTAATGGGTCTTGCACTTTTCAATGATTTCTCACGTTTGTAGATAACCGAATTCTGCGAACGGGGATGTGTTAGGAACACGCATAATAACGATGGCGATGAAAAAGTTGCTCATAGCGTCGCTGCTGTTCAGCAGCGCCACCGTGTACGGTGCAGACAATTTCGTGGTGAAAGATATTCATTTCGAAGGGCTGCAGCGAGTTGCCGTCGGGGCGGCCTTGCTTAGCATGCCTGTTCGTGTTGGCGATACGGTGAATGATGATGATATCAGAAATACTATCCGTTCACTTTTCGCAACCGGTAACTTCGACGATGTTCAGGTGCTGCGTGAAGGCGGTGATCTGATTGTTCAGGTGAAAGAACGTCCGACGATTGCCAGTATCACTTTCTCCGGAAATAAATCGGTAAAAGACGATCAGCTGAAACAGAACCTGGAAGCCTCCGGCGTCCGTGTAGGTGATGCGCTGGATCGTACTACCATCTCCTCAATCGAAAAGGGTCTGGAAGATTTCTACTACAGCGTGGGTAAATACTCCGCCAGTGTGAAAGCGATAGTCACGCCTCTGCCACGTAACCGTGTTGATCTGAAACTGGTCTTTACGGAAGGGGTGTCGGCGAAGATTCAGCAAATTAACATTGTCGGTAATAAAGCCTTCAGTTCTGATGAGTTGATCTCCCGCTTCCAGTTACGTGATGAAGTGCCATGGTGGAACGTGGTCGCGGATCGTAAGTATCAGAAGCAGAAGCTGGCCGGTGATTTGGAAACCTTACGGAGTTTCTATCTGGACCGTGGCTATGCCCGCTTTAATATTGATTCGACCCAGGTCAGCCTGACGCCGGACAAAAAAGGCATTTACATTACGGTGAACATCACCGAAGGCAGTCAGTACAAGATTGCCGGTGTGGTCGTGAACGGTGATATGGCAGGACATTCTGCCGAGATCGAAAATCTGGCGAAGATCCCGCCGGGTGAGTTATACAGTGGCGCGAAGGTCACGGCTATCGAAGACAGCATTAAGAAGCTGTTAGGTAACTATGGTTACGCGTATCCGCGGGTGATGACTCAACCGGAAATCAACGATAAAGATAAGACGGTAAAACTGCACGTCAGTGTGGATGCCGGAAATCGTTATTATGTCCGTAAGATTATTTTCCGCGGCAATGATACGTCCAAAGATTCTGTCCTGCGCCGTGAAATGCGTCAGATGGAAGGGGCGTGGCTGGGCAGTAACCTGGTCGATCAGGGCAAAGAACGTCTGAACCGTACCGGTTATTTCGAGAGCGTGGATGTCGATACACAGCGTGTCCCTGGCTCACCGGATCAGGTTGATGTTATTTATAACGTCAAAGAGCGCAATACCGGTACCTTTAATATCGGTGTGGGCTACGGTACTGAAAGTGGTGTCAGCTTCCAGGTCGGTGTCACCCAGGATAACTGGATGGGGACAGGGAATACGGTCGGGATCAGTGGTACCAAAAACGATTACCAGACCTACGCCGAACTTTCGATGACCGACCCGTACTTTACCGTGGATGGCGTCAGCCTCGGCGGACGTGTGTTCTATAACGACTTTAAGGCTGATGATGCCGACCTGTCCGATTATACGAACCGCAGTTATGGTACAGACGGCACACTGGGCTTCCCGGTAAATGAGAATAATACCCTTCGTGTTGGTTTAGGTTATGTGCACAATGACCTGTCTGACATGCAGCCTCAGGTGGCGATGTGGCGTTATTTTGACTCCATGGGTAAACATCTGCCAACGGATAACGATGACAGTAATTATTCAACGGACGATTTCACCTTTAACTATGGCTGGACCTATAACACCCTGGATCGCGGATTCTTCCCGACCGCCGGTAACCGGACCAACCTGAACGGTAAAATCACGATCCCGGGCTCAGATAACAGCTACTACAAAATGACGCTGGACTCTCAGCAGTACGTACCACTGAACCAGGATCGTACCTGGGTGGTATTAGGCAGGGGGCGTCTGGGCTATGGTGATGGTCTGGGCGGGAAAGAAATGCCGTTCTATGAGAACTTCTATGCCGGCGGCTCAAGTACCGTGCGTGGTTTCCGCTCGAATACCATCGGGCCGAAAGCCATCTACTATAAATACGGTACGGATTCGAACTGCGGAACGTCTTCCGGCAAAGTCTGTTCATCTGATGATGCGGTTGGCGGTAACGCGATGGCCGTTGCCAGCCTTGAGCTGATTACGCCAACGCCGTTTGTCAGTGAGAAATATGCGAATTCTCTGCGGACTTCCGTGTTTGTTGATGCGGGTACGGTATGGGATACTAACTGGCAAAATACGTCAGAAACCGAAGCATTAGGGATCCCTGATTACAGCAAGCCTGGCGATATACGTGTATCCAGCGGTGTTTCACTGCAGTGGATGTCACCTCTGGGGCCACTGGTGTTCTCATATGCCCAGCCAGTTAAGAAATATACCGGTGACAAGGCAGAGCAGTTCCAGTTCAATATCGGTAATACATGGTAACGGGTGACCCGGACCAGGTAAAAAAGTTGCAAGACAGGGGTGTTTAACACCCCTGTCGTTAGCAAAAACAGTGTCTTGAAGACACAAACGGTGATGGTAAGGAGTTTATAGTGAAAAAGTTGTTATGTGCCGCAGGTCTTGGTCTCGCTCTGGCTGCTTCTTCTGTAGCAGCGCAGGCCGCTGACAAAATTGCAGTAGTCAACGTGTCCAGCATTTTCCAGCAAATGCCACAGCGTGCCACTGTTGCCCGCCAGCTGGAAAACGAGTTCAAGGGTCGTGCAACTGATTTGCAGACTCAGGAACGCGCGCTGCAGGCTCAGATGCAGAACTTTCAGCGTAATGCCTCGACGATGAAAGCGAGCGATCGTGCCCGTACCGAAAAAGATCTTATGGCTCAGCGTGAAAGCTTCTCTGAAAAAGCTCAGGCTTTTGAACAGGACAATCGTCGTCGCCAGACTGAAGAGCGTAATAAATTACTGAGCCGTATTCAGGATGCAGTGAAGAAAGTCGCTGGCAGTGAAGGGTATGACGTTGTGATTGACTCTAACGCTGTAGCGTATGCTGCAGATGCTAAAGACATTACTGCTGACGTGCTGAAACAGGTTAAATAATTGATGTCATCTATTCGACTGGCTGATTTAGCGCAGCAGTTAGATGCAGAATTGCACGGAGATGGCGATATCGCCATCTCCGGCATTGCTTCTATGCAGTCCGCCACAGGCGGCAAAATAACTTTCCTGGCCAACAGTCGTTACCGCGAGCAGCTCGCGCATTGTAAAGCCGATGCTGTGGTGCTGACGGAAGCGGATCTGGAGTGGTGCCCAAGCGCAGCACTGGTCGTGAAAGACCCCTACCTTACCTATGCGCGGATGGCGCAGATTCTGGATACGACACCTTCGCCTGCCGAGAATATTGGCCCGGGCGCCGTGGTCTCTCCACAGGCCCGTCTGGGGACTAATGTGGCTATCGGGGCGAATGCTGTTATCGAATCCGGTGCAGAACTGGGTGATAATGTCGTGATCGGGGCAGGTTGTTTTGTCGGTAAAAAGACGCGGATCGGGGCAGGTACGCGCCTGTGGGCTAACGTTTCTGTTTATCATGAAGTGGTTATCGGCGAAAATTGTCTGGTGCAGTCAGGAACGGTGATCGGTGCTGATGGCTTCGGTTATGCCAATGATCGTGGCAATTGGGTGAAGATCCCGCAACTGGGCTCGGTGATCATCGGCGACCGCGTAGAGATTGGTGCCTGTACGACGATTGACCGCGGCGCGCTGGATAATACCCAAATTGGTAACGGAGTTATCATCGATAACCAATGCCAGATTGCGCACAATGTCATAATTGGCGACAATACGGCGGTTGCTGGTGGTGTGATTATGGCGGGAAGCCTGAAAATTGGCCGTTACTGTATGATTGGTGGCGCCAGTGTAATCAATGGTCATATGGAAATTTGTGATAAAGTAACGGTCACCGGAATGGGGATGGTCATGCGACCTATCACTGAACCGGGCGTCTATTCTTCAGGGATACCGCTGCAGGCAAATAAAGCCTGGCGTAAGACCGCGGCCCTGGTCATGAATATCGATGATATGAACAAACGCCTGAAAGCTATCGAGCGTAAAACCGGTAAAGATAACTAACCATAACTTAACCGGTAAGCGTCACGGAATCTCCCGGAGTTACTCCCCGGGTTTCATGGTTCTTCGCGCTGGCCCGACACTTTTTATATTTGCGACCTGCGATGTATCAATTGAACATGCAGGTCGTGTTATTATTGATCACAGATTTTTAGGACAGGAAGAGTATTTTGACTACTGAAATACATACTCTGCAAATTGAAGAGATTCTGGAACTGCTGCCACACCGCTATCCGTTTTTGCTGGTTGATCGTGTTCTGGATTTTGAACCACACAAATATTTGCGGGCCGTTAAAAACGTGACTGTGAATGAGCCTTTTTTCCAGGGGCATTTCCCGGGTAAGCCAATTTTTCCTGGTGTGTTAATTCTGGAAGCGATGGCTCAGGCCACCGGTATCCTGGCGTTCAAAAGCGTAGGAAAACTGGAACCCGGCGAGCTGTACTACTTCGCAGGTATCGATAACGCACGTTTCAAGCGTCCTGTCGTCCCGGGAGACCAGATGGTGATGGAAGTGACTTTTGAAAAAACCCGTCGTGGTTTGACGCGCTTCAGCGGCGTTGCTACTGTAGATGGCAAGGTTGTTTGTGAAGCAACAATGATGTGTGCCCGTAGCCGGGAGTCATAACGTGATTGATAAAACCGCCAGCATCCATCCTTCTTCTGTCATTGAAGAAGGCGCAATTATCGGACCCGGGGTTCGCATCGGACCGTTCTGCGTCATCGGACCCAATGTTGAGATTGGTGAAGGCACTGTCCTGAACTCTCATATTGTCATTAACGGACATACCCGCATTGGTAAAGAGAACGAGATCTATCAGTTTGCCTCTATTGGTGAAGTGAACCAGGATCTGAAATACGCGAAAGAAGAGACCCGGGTTGTCATCGGCGATCGCAACCGTATTCGTGAGAGTGTGACCATTCATCGCGGAACGGCTCAGGGTGGCGGTGTGACGGTTGTCGGCAGCGATAACCTGTTGATGGTGAATACTCACATCGCTCATGACTGTCAGATTGGTAACCGCTGTATCTTTGCGAACAATGCAACACTTGCCGGGCATGTGACGGTTGATGATTTTGCGATTATTGGCGGGATGACGGCAGTCCATCAGTGGTGCACTATCGGTGCGCATGTCATGGTCGGCGGTTGTTCCGGAGTGGCTCA
Source organism: Tatumella terrea (assembly GCF_039523755.1). Taxonomy (NCBI): domain Bacteria; kingdom Pseudomonadati; phylum Pseudomonadota; class Gammaproteobacteria; order Enterobacterales; family Erwiniaceae; genus Tatumella; species Tatumella terrea. Next base: position 459,617 of record NZ_BAAAFX010000002.1, read on the forward strand.
GGATGTTCCTCCTTATGTGATTGCACAGGGGAACCACGCCACACCGTTCGGTATCAATATTGAAGGTCTGAAACGCCGTGGTTTTAGTAAAGAAGCTCTGCACGCTATTCGTAATGCTTACAAGCTTCTGTATCGCAGTGGCAAGACCCTGGATGAAGTGAAGCCAGAGATTGAAGCCCTTGCGAAGGCCCATACTGAAGTCCAGCCTTTCTATGATTTCTTCGCCCGTTCTACCCGTGGGCTTATCCGGTAACGAATGGCGATGCGTCCACTGACTGTTGCACTTATCGCCGGGGAAACCTCCGGCGATATTCTTGGTGCAGGCCTTATCCGGGCTCTTAAAGCAAAACATCCTGATATCCGCTTTGTGGGTGTCGCCGGTCCCCTGATGCAGGCGGAAGGGTGTGAAGCATGGTATGAAATGGAAGAGCTGGCCGTGATGGGGATTGTTGAAGTCCTGGGGCGTCTTCCCCGTCTGCTGAAAATCCGCCGGGATCTGACCCAACGACTCACCGCGCTCCGGCCCGATGTCTTTGTCGGCATCGATGCGCCGGATTTCAATATTCCGCTGGAAGGGCGCCTGAAGCGTGCAGGTATCCGGACCATTCACTATGTCAGCCCGTCAGTGTGGGCATGGCGGCAGAAGCGGGTATTTAAAATCGGTCGTAACACCGATCTGGTGCTGGCCTTTCTGCCCTTTGAAAAAGCCTTCTACGATAAGTTTCAGGTGCCTTGCCGTTTTATTGGTCATACAATGGCCGACAGCATTCCGCTGCAACCGGATAAACAAGCGGCCCGTGCACGTTTGTCTCTCCCTCCTGACGCCCTCTGCCTGGCACTCTTACCGGGCAGCAGAAAAGCCGAAGTTGAGATGCTGAGCGCCGATTTCCTGAAAGCCGCGCAAATGCTGCGGCAGACCTATCCGGCACTGGAGATTGTGGTTCCGATGGTCAATGCCCGACGTCGCGCGCAATTTGAAGAGATTAAAGCTGAGGTTGCCCCCGAACTGGTGTTACATCTGACGGAAGGGCAGGCTCGTGATGTCATGATAGCCAGTGATGCGGCTATTCTGGCCTCCGGCACGGCTGCCCTCGAGTGTATGCTGGCGAAGTGTCCGATGGTGGTAGGGTATCGTATGAAACCTTTCACTTTCTGGCTGGCGAAGCGGCTGGTAAAAACAGAATGGGTGTCGTTACCGAATCTGTTAGCCGGAAAAGAACTGGTGCGGGAGTTGCTGCAGGATGAATGTCAGCCTGAACTGCTCGCCCGTGCGCTGGATCCGCTGCTTCATCAGGGTCCCGAGCGAACGGCACTGCTGGAAACGTTTGCTGAAATGCATCAACAGATCCGCTGGAACGCGGATGAACAGGCAGCACAGGCTGTGCTGGAGTTAACACAATGAATTCGTTTATCTACCCGCAGGCACACTGTATTGCCGGTGTGGATGAAGTCGGGCGCGGGCCGCTGGTGGGTGCCGTGGTGACCGCTGCGGTGATACTGGATCCCGCGCAGCCCATTCAGGGGCTGGCAGATTCCAAGAAACTGACCGAAAAGCGCCGCTTAGCGCTGTACGACGAAATTAAAGAGAAAGCGTTATGCTGGAGTCTTGGACGGGCTGAGCCTGAAGAGATCGACCAGCTGAATATCCTGCATGCTACCCTGCTGGCGATGCAGCGTGCTGTTGCCGGACTCAGTGTCCGGCCGGATATGGTCCTGATTGATGGTAACCGTTGCCCCGTATTACCGATGGCAGCGCAGTCGGTGGTCAAAGGGGATAGTCTGGTGGCAGAAATCAGTGCGGCCTCTATCCTGGCTAAAGTCACCCGCGACCGTGAAATGGCAGAGCTGGATACGCTGTTTCCGGAGTATGGCTTTGCTAAGCATAAAGGCTACCCGACACCTTACCATCTGGAAAAACTGGCGTTATTAGGCGCGACGCCTTTTCATCGTCGCAGTTTTGCCCCGGTCCGGCGAGTGACAGAGGCCACTCTGGTCGCCGGAAAATAACCTTCAGACAGTTTACATCGTAATCCCGGAACCCATATGGCTGAACCCCGTTTTATTCATCTGCACGTACATAGCGACTACTCCATGATCGATGGACTGGCGAAAACGGGGGCGTTGGTCAAAAAAGCGGCTTCACTGAACATGCCGGCGCTGGCCATCACTGATTTCACGAACCTTTGCGGGCTGGTGAAATTTTACGGTTCAGCGCATGGCGCCGGTATAAAACCGATTATCGGCGCGGACTTCCGTGTTGCCAGTGATCTGACGGGGGATGAGCTCACTTTTCTGACCGTACTGGCCAGTGATAATACCGGTTATCAGAACCTGACCTTACTGATCTCCAAAGCCTATCAACGGGGATACGGCCTGCAAGGCCCCACCATTGATCGTGACTGGCTGATGGAGCTGAACGACGGTTTGATCCTGCTTTCCGGCGGGCGTAAAGGCGATGTCGGACGCAGCCTGCTGCGCGGTAATAATGCATTGGTCCACGAGTGTCTGGCATTTTATCAGCAGTATTTCCCTGATCGTTATTATCTCGAATTACACCGCACCGGGCGTCCGGAGGAAGAAGAGTATCTGCATCGGGCGATTGAATTAGCCCGGGAACAGGAGATCCCTGTTGTTGCGACGAATGATGTCTGCTTTCTGAGTGAAACCGATTTTGATGCGCATGAAATCCGTGTCGCTATCCACGATGGTTATACACTGGACGATCCTAAGCGCCCCCGTCTGTACAGCGCGCAACAATATTTGCGCAGTGAAGACGAGATGTGTGCGCTGTTCGCCGATATCCCGGAAGCCCTGGAGAACAGTGTCGAAATCGCCCGCCGCTGTAACGTCACGGTGCGTCTGGGGGAATATTTCCTGCCGCAATTCCCGACCGGAGACATGAGCACGGAGGACTTCCTGGTGGTCAGTTCCCGCCAGGGGTTGGAAGAGCGACTGGAGTTCCTGTTTCCTGATCCGCAGGTGCGGAGTGCAAAGCGCCCGGCCTATGACGAACGCCTGCAGATAGAGCTGGACGTGATTAACCAGATGGGGTTCCCCGGATACTTCCTGATAGTGATGGAGTTTATCCAGTGGTCCAAGGATAACGGTGTACCGGTAGGGCCAGGCAGGGGGTCCGGTGCCGGCTCCTTAGTCGCTTATGCACTGAAAATTACCGATCTCGACCCGCTGGAATTTGACCTGCTGTTCGAACGTTTCCTGAACCCGGAACGTGTTTCTATGCCCGACTTTGACGTCGATTTTTGCATGGAAAAAAGGGACCTGGTCATCGACCACGTGGCGGAGATGTATGGCCGTGAAGCCGTTTCACAGATCATCACCTTCGGTACCATGGCGGCGAAAGCGGTTATCCGTGATGTCGGACGCGTTCTGGGACATCCTTACGGGTTTGTTGATCGTATTTCCAAACTGGTACCGCCGGATCCCGGCATGACCCTGGAAAAAGCGTTTGTCGCAGAACCCCAGCTTCCTGAGATTTACGAAGCCGATGAGGAAGTCAAAGCCCTTATCGATATGGCCCGTAAGCTGGAGGGGGTGACCCGTAACGCCGGTAAACATGCCGGGGGCGTGGTCATCGCGCCGACCAAAATTACTGATTTTGCCCCGCTGTATTGTGATGAGCTCGGTCAGCATCCGGTCACCCAGTTTGATAAAAATGATGTCGAATATGCAGGGCTGGTAAAGTTTGACTTCCTTGGTCTGCGTACCCTGACGATCATTAACTGGGCATTAGAGATGATCAATGCCCGGCGGGAAAAACAAGGCGAACCGCCTATCGATATTGCGTCGATCCCGCTGGAAGATAAGAAAAGTTTTGATATGCTGCAGCGGGCGGAAACCACCGCGGTTTTCCAGCTTGAATCCCGCGGTATGAAAGACCTGATTAAACGCCTGAAGCCTGACTGCTTTGAAGATATGATAGCCCTGGTGGCATTGTTCCGTCCGGGACCCTTGCAGTCAGGAATGGTCGATAACTTTATCGACCGTAAGCACGGACGTGAAGCTATTTCCTATCCGGATATTCAGTGGCAACATGAGTCGCTGCAACCGGTGCTTGAGCCGACCTATGGTATTATCCTCTACCAGGAACAGGTCATGCAGATAGCCCAGGTACTGGCAGGGTATACCCTCGGTGGAGCAGATATGCTGCGCCGTGCCATGGGTAAAAAGAAACCGGAAGAGATGGCCAAGCAGCGCTCGGTATTTCGTGACGGCGCGGAGCGTATGGGCATCGATGGCGAGCTGTCGATGAAAATCTTTGACCTGGTGGAAAAGTTCGCCGGGTATGGGTTTAACAAATCCCACTCTGCGGCCTACGCACTGGTTTCCTATCAGACCCTGTGGCTGAAAGCACATTATCCGGCGGAATTTATGGCGGCGGTGATGACTGCGGATATGGATAACACCGAAAAAGTCGTCGGGCTGGTGGATGAATGCTGGCGAATGGGGCTGAAAGTATTACCCCCGGATATTAACTCCGGCCTGTACCCGTTCCATGTGAATGATGAGGGCGAGATAGTTTATGGTATCGGCGCTATCAAAGGTGTCGGCGAAGGTCCGATAGAAGCGATCCTCGAAGCACGAAACAATGGCGGATATTTCAGAGAGCTATTCGACCTGTGTGCCAGAACCGATATTAAAAAAATAAATCGCCGGGTGATGGAAAAACTGATAATGTCCGGGGCCTTTGATCGGTTAGGACCTCATCGGGCGGCATTGATGAGCTCACTGAACGATGCGCTGAAGGCTGCCGATCAGCATGCTAAAGCCGAGGCCATAGGCCAGGCCGATATGTTCGGTGTGCTGGCAGACGAGCCGGAGCAGGTCGAACAGTCATATGCCAGTGTATTACCGTGGCCGGAACAGGTTCGCCTGGACGGCGAACGGGAGACGCTGGGGCTATATCTGACCGGGCACCCGATCACTCAGTATCTGAAAGAAATCGAGCGTTATGCCGGGGGGACACGTCTTAAAGATATGCACCCGACAGATCGTGGTAAGATAACCGTCGCTGCCGGGTTGGTTTTGGCGGCGCGTGTTATGGTGACCAAGCGTGGTAACCGTATTGGCATCTGTACTCTTGATGACCGTTCAGGGCGTCTGGAGGTTATGCTGTTTACTGATGCCCTTGATAAATACCAGCATTTGCTGGAAAAAGATCGTATTCTGATCGTCAGCGGACAGGTCAGCTTTGATGATTTCAGTGGCGGGCTTAAAATGACTGCCAGGGAAATCATGGATATCGATGAAGCGCGTGAAAAATATGCTCGCGGTCTTGCTATCTCGCTGACGGACAGGCAAATTGATGACCAGCTTTTAAACCGTCTCCGTCAGTCCCTGGAGCCGTATCGTTCGGGGACCATTCCGGTACATCTCTACTATCAGAGAGAGGATGCTCGGGCAAGGTTGCGCTTTGGTGCATCGTGGCGAATCTCGCCCAGTGATCGTCTGCTCAACGATTTACGTTTATTGATAGGGTCGGAGCAGGTGGAACTGGAGTTTGACTAAAACAGGAACATTATGAGTCTTAATTACCTGGATTTTGAACAACCAATTGCAGAACTTGAAGCGAAAATTGATTCGCTGAAATCCATTGGTCGTCAGGATGAAAAACATGACATTAATCTGGACGAGGAAATTCAGCGTCTGCGTGAGAAAAGCGTAGAACTGACGCGTAAAATTTTCTCTGACCTGGGGGCCTGGCAGGTGGCACAGCTTGCCCGTCATCCGATGCGTCCTTATACCCTGGATTATGTTCGTCATGCCTTTGAAGATTTTGATGAACTGGCCGGAGACCGTGCTTATGCCGATGATAAAGCTATCATTGGCGGAATTGCCCGGTTAGAAGGGCGTCCGGTGATGATTATTGGTCATCAGAAAGGCCGTGAAACCAAAGAGAAAATTCGTCGTAACTTTGGTATGCCGGCACCGGAAGGTTATCGTAAAGCGCTGCGCCTGATGGAAATGGCCGAACGCTTTAAAATGCCGGTACTGACCTTTATCGACACGCCGGGAGCTTACCCGGGCGTAGGTGCGGAAGAGCGTGGCCAGTCTGAGGCCATTGCCCGTAACCTACGTGAAATGTCGGGGCTGACCGTCCCGGTGATCTGTACCGTTATCGGTGAAGGTGGTTCAGGCGGAGCTCTGGCGATCGGCGTGGGTGATAAAGTGAATATGCTGCAGTACAGCACCTATTCTGTTATCTCTCCGGAAGGCTGTGCCTCCATCCTGTGGAAGAGTGCAGATAAAGCCCCTCTGGCCGCCGATGCGATGGGAATTGTCGCTTCACGTCTGAAAGAGCTGGAACTGATTGATACTGTGATCCCTGAACCTCTGGGCGGCGCACACCGTCATCCGGAAACGATGGCACAGTCACTGAAACAGCAACTGCTGGCAGACCTGGCGGAACTGGATGCATTAACCGGAGATGAACTGCTTAACCGCCGTTATCAGCGTTTAATGAATTACGGTTATGCCTGATCATCATCGATGACAGAGAAGGTCGCCTGAGGGCGGCCTTTTTTGTTTCAGGCACCCATCAGGCGCGACGGGGAACGCGTTCAGCCCGCAGCCACGGTTAAAAGGCAGTTGAATGTCCGACCGCTTATCCGTGAAACCTGCTGACGGGCCGTCAGTCACCCGGAATAAAAATATCCGATGGCGTGCACCCGCCTGTTCGCCAGGGTTAAGCCGGTCTTACTGGCGTGTCTTTGAAAAACTATCGGCGGTGGCGGGAAATTTTTCTTCTGTCTGCCCCGGAGAGTCTTGTTCCGGGAGAGTAACCCGGGTAGCCTGGCCTGTCGATATCCCTGCTTTCACGGAGAAAAAATGCTGCCGGGACTTAAAGGAATTCATCATATTGCTATTATCGCTTCCGATTATCAGCGGAGCCGGCATTTTTACTGCACTCTATTGGGACTGACGTTACTCCGGGAGATTTATCGTGCGGAAAGAGACTCCTGGAAAGCCGATTTGGCACTGGAGGGGCAGTACATCATTGAACTGTTCTCTTTCCCTTCTCCTGCGGCCCGGCCGAACTATCCGGAAGCCACCGGTTTACGTCACCTGGCGTTCAGCGTAGAAGATCTCCGGCAAACGGTGAGTGCACTGGAACAACAGGGCGTAAGCTGTGAACCGATCCGGACCGATGAATTGACCGGCAAGTCATTTACCTTTTTCTTCGACCCTGACGGGCTACCGCTTGAGCTTTATCAGTTATAGTCGCGGATCACGCCCCGCGGTGATCCCTGCAGGGAAAGTACTGTGCGGGGAACGGGTAACCGCTCAGCATCCACACGTGAATACTCTTAGCCGTATTTCGTTGAGGTCAGGAACGCTGATCTCCGGCTTCAGTGGGGAATATACCGCTCGGGCATCGTGACTCTCCGTCAACGCCATTTATTCTCTCTGTCACTTGAATGCAGGTATCTTTCCCGCTAACGTGCCGGTTATTCTCAATGCTGTAAATGTCATGGATCATGAGCCAGAAAATAGTGTTACCTGAAACGTTATCCCTGCAAGGCTATGACCACTTACTGGTGGCTTTCAGTGGCGGTATGGACTCTGCGGTACTGCTCCATATGCTTGCCGGCTTGCGTGAGACCCGGGGAATTACCCTGCGGGCGGTCCATATCCATCATGGTATCAGCCGGTATGCCGATGACTGGCAACAACATTGCCAGCAGGTCTGTGATGAGCTGGGAGTCCCCTTGCTGATCAGAAAAGTGACACTGCATACGGAAGGCCGGGGAACAGAAGCTGCCGCCCGGGAAGCCCGCTATGCGGCATTTTCTGAGCTACTGCAGGCCGGGGAAGCACTGGTCACCGCGCATCACCAGGATGATCAATGTGAAACGTTATTACTGGCGCTGAAACGGGGCAGTGGCCCCGCCGGGTTGTCAGCCATGCCGCCGGTACTCCGCTTTTGCTCAGAGGTATTAATCAGACCGTTGCTTTCGTTTACCCGTCAGCAACTGGCTGCGTATGCTGCTCATCATCAGTTGCAGTGGGTCGAAGATGACAGTAATCAGGATCCCGCCTATGACCGTAATTTTCTGCGTCTGCAGATCCTCCCTCAGCTTGAACAACGCTGGCCGCATTTCACTGCCGCGGTCACCCGCAGTGCTGAACTCTGTGGTGAACAGGAAGCTCTGCTGGATGAATTATTACGACCTGAGCTTGCTCATCTGCTCACGCATGAAAATGCACTGCCTGTCGCCCCCTTAGCCGGTTTCAGTGCCGTCAAACGAGCGGCAGTATTACGACGCTGGCTGATGCATTGCGGAGCGCCTATGCCGTCACGAGATGCGCTGGCTCGTCTGTGGCGGGAGGTCGCCCTGAGCCGTGACGATGCAAATCCCCGGCTGAGCCTGGGGGAAGGGGAACTGAGGCGTTATGACCAGCACCTGTGGTGGGTGAGGGTAACTGCAGGGCAGCGTCAGACGCACCTTCACTGGGCCGACAGACACACTCCGTTGCCTTTACCGGCCGGTCTGGGCTGTTTAGCTACGGCAGAACAGGGCATTAAATTACGCCGGCCAGCGGCCGATGAGCAGTTATCGGTGAGATTCAGCGTACAAGGAAAGCTCTATATTGTCGGGCGGGATCGTGGCAGAAGTCTGAAAAAAATCTGGCAGGAATGTGGTGTCCCCCCGTGGCGCCGTGAAATAACGCCGATCCTCTTTTATAACGATGAGCCGGTCTGTGCTCCGGGCGTTTTTGTTACCCGGTACGCGGATCCCAAAGATTTACCTGATTCGCACTGCTGGTGGCTGAACTGGACAGGACGGGCCTGAAGGATAAGTCAGGCCGGAGAGAGGGCAGCCCGCAGGCTGCCTGTGAATTGGCTTAGCTTTCGCTGATGGTGACGGTACCGATTTCCGGGTGGCTGAAACTGACAATACTGTCCAGGCGTAGCTCACGGGAGAGATTATTTTCATCCACAATCAGGTATTCCACATTTTTGCGGGATAACAGGTCGCTGGCTTTCGCCTGCAATGTTTCGCCGTTTTTCAGCTCAATCATGAGTACCAGATGGTGCTGGCAGGCGAGTTCAAGGTTGTCATAATCATCGCAGTTGATGGGTTGATACGTATCGTTCATTGACATAGTCGCTCACCGTGATTGCTTAGCGGTTAATACCGCATAATCCCTGATTAGCCCATCACTCCTCTTCCCGGCGTACACCGGACCGGAGGATGAACTGCCGAACTGAGCACCAGTACCCGGTTTCGCGGGCGACTGATAGCTTCTGCATAGCGTGTGTGCATTACCTCACAGACAATCACCCTCTGCAAATCCTCCTTTCAGCATCGCCGCTTATCTGTATTTTATTGACCAGCCTAGTCTTCCGTCACGCCGATAGCAAGTTCTGACACAGCTTCAGGATATCAGCAGAAAGTATAATCCCGTTTCATATCACCCCCGCCTTTCCGCTACAATAGGTGAATTCTGTACAGGAGGGGCAATGGCCTTAAAAGCGACTATCTATAAAGCATCGGTGAATATTGCCGATCTCGACCGGCAATATTTTTCAGATGTTCAGCTTACGCTGGCCCGGCATCCTTCTGAAACCCGCGAGCGTATGATGTTGCGGTTACTTGCCTGGGTTATTTATGCTGACGAACGATTACAATTTACCAAAGGGCTGTCAGCCGACGAAGAACCGGAGATCTGGCTGCATCATGATTACGGCTCGGTCAGGCTCTGGATTGAACTGGGGTTACCCGAGGAACGCCGCCTGAAAAAAGCCTCAGCGGTGGCTGACCAGGTGGTTCTCTTTGCTTACAGCGAGCGGGCAGCCAGAGTCTGGTGGCAGCAAAACAGCGATAAGCTGGCAGCGATCGGTAATCTCACTCTCTGGTTTATCGATGATCAGCAACTGGCCAGCCTGAGTGAGTTTGCTGACCGGAATATGAATCTGCAGGTCACCTTGCAGGAAGAGATGATCTGGCTTTCCGGGGGTGACCGGAATACTGAATTACGTTTAACCCAATGGCAGGCAGCAAAATGATCGACATCGGCCGCGGAATTACCCTGGACCCTGAGGATATCCGGCTGAGTGCCATCCGGGCGCAGGGAGCGGGCGGACAGCATGTGAATAAAGCGTCGACGGCAGTCCATCTGCGCTTCGATATCAAAGCCTCACAGCTTCCGGAGCCGGTTCAGCAGAAGCTGTTACAGGTAAACCATCATCTGATCACGGCGGATGGGATCGTGGTGATCAAATCCCAGTCTTTCCGCAGTCAGGATAAAAACCGGACGGCCGCCATTGAACGGCTGGTTGATCTTATCCGCGAGCTGATCCATGAAGAGGCCCCCCGGAAAGCGACCCGTCCGACACGGGCTTCCCGCATCAGGCGACTGCAATCGAAATCACGTAATTCGGCCACTAAAAACCTGCGGGGCAAGGTACGGGATTTAGGCTAAAGGCAGCCCGGCCGGGAGGTTATTCCGTCAGTAATTTGTAGTAATAGGTCGTACTTTCCAATTCACCGTCATGATTTATCACAAACTGAGGGATTGTCCCGGCTTGCTGATAGCCGGATTGCTGATAGAGCAGGGAGGCGGTATCGCCGGTACGGGTATCCAGTACCAGCAGCGTCCGGCCGCTATTCCGGGCCAGTGTCTCAACAGCGTTCAGTAACTGGCGGGCTATGCCCTGCCGCCGGTAAGCGGTATGCACCATCAGCTTTTCGATATCAGCCCGGTGCAGCCCGTTTTTCTTCCCGCAAAAGGATATCTGAATCGCACCGGCTACCTGTTCCTGGTGCAAAGCGACCAGTAATCTCCGGGAACCTTCTTTCAGTGATGACTCAATACTTATCCAGTAATTCTCCGCTTCCTTTGCTTCCAGCGGGCGGATAAAGCCGACTGACGCGCCGCTGTTTACACTATCGGTGAGCAGTGCAATTAATCCGTCCCTGCAGGTATCGGGGTTATCGGTCGTGATAATCTTCATGAGGATCCCTGTTCCCGGGGAAAAAGTCTGCCTTTCAAAATAACAGCTTGTCTGACGCAGCTGAAGCTTTTTTCAGGTGAAAAAAAACACACAACAGTGTTGTGTGTTTTTAATCAAAGCGGGCTTTCCGGAAGGGAAAATAATCAGTTCGGGATGCGGGCGGTCAGGTAACTGACGATCTCATCGGATTTGATCATTTTCTTTTCTGCATCACGGCGGTGTTTATACTCAATCTCACCGTTATCCAGGTTACGGTCACCGATAACAATGGTATGAGGTACGCCGATCAGTTCCATATCTGCAAACATCACACCCGGACGTTCCTTACGGTCATCGAGGATCACTTCAATACCCTGAGCGCGTAACTGATCATATAACGCTTCAGCCAGTTGCTGTACCCGGAAGGATTTATGCATATTCATCGGCAGAATAGCGACCTGGAAAGGCGCTAATGCGTCCGGCCAGATAATACCGCGCTCATCATGGTTCTGCTCGATAGCGGCGGCCACCACACGGGTAATACCGATACCATAGCAGCCCATGGTCAGGGTCTGATTACGACCCTCTTCGCCCTGAACGGTGGCTTTCAATGCTTCAGAATATTTTGTGCCCAGCTGGAAGATATGGCCCACTTCGATACCGCGCTTAATCTGCAGGATACCCTGGCCATCCGGGCTGCGATCACCTTCCACGACATTACGGATATCCGCAACACGGGCTTCCGGCAGGTCACGGCCCCAGTTGATACCAAACCAGTGTTTGCCATCAATGTTTGCCCCGGCACTGAAATCACTCATTTTCGCGACGGTACGGTCAGCAATTACAGGGATCGTCAGTCCGACCGGGCCCAGAGAACCTGCGCCGGCACCGATAACCTGACGGATTTCTTCGTCGGTTGCAAAGCAGAGGGGGGCGGCAACGACGTCCAGCTTTTCGGCTTTAACTTCGTTCAGTTGATGATCCCCACGGACCAGCAGGGCAACCAGCGGATGTCCGCTCTCTTCGGTCGCTTTAACCAGCAATGTTTTCACGGTTTTTTCGACCGGGAGACTGAATTGCTCTACCAGCTCGGCGATAGTTTTCGCATCAGGGGTATCGACCTGAGTCATCTCCTGCGTAGCCGCAGGGCGTTCACCTTCCGGAGCAACGGCTTCGGCCAGCTCAATGTTAGCCGCGTAATCCGAGCTGTCAGAGAAAATAACATCATCTTCGCCGTTTTTCGCCAGTACCTGGAATTCATGTGATGCGCTGCCACCGATCGAGCCGGTATCAGCCTGCACAGCTCGGAAATCCAGTCCCATACGGCTGAAGCTCTGACTGTACGCCTGATACATCGCATCATACGTTTCCTGCAGGGATGCCTGAGAAGTATGGAAGGAGTAGGCGTCTTTCATTACAAACTCACGTGAACGCATCACACCAAACCGGGGACGCACTTCATCACGGAATTTTGTCTGGATCTGGTACAGGTTCAGAGGTAACTGTTTGTAGGAACTCAGTTCATTACGGATCAGGTCGGTGATGACCTCTTCATGGGTAGGACCCAGAACAAACGGACGTTCGTTACGATCTTTAATGCGCAGCAGTTCCGGGCCATACTGCTCCCAGCGTCCGCTTTCTTCCCATAAATCGGCAGGCTGCACGACCGGCATGCTGATTTCAACGGCACCGGCATTATCCATCTCTTCACGGACAATTTTTTCGACCTTTTTCATTACCCGTAAGCCGGTGGGCAGCCAGGTATACAGCCCTGATGCCAGCTTACGGATCATGCCGGCACGTAACATTAACTGATGGCTGATAACTTCAGCATCAGAAGGAGTCTCCTTCAGGGTGGAGAGCATGTATTTAGAAGTACGCATTAATAAATATTCCAGTTAAACGGAAGATCGAAAAGTGATAATTACAGGCTGGCGGCTAGTGTACCAGTGAGTTGCGTTGGCAAAAAGCGTGATTTAACCCGGCTCAATGGCAAAGACTTCATTCCCGTTGCCGGTAATACGCCAGCGGACATTAAAGTCGAGCAGGCGTGCGGCATAATCCCGGTTGTCATCGCTATGTTTCCGGTAAGCCGGTCGCGGATCCTGTGCAAGCACCTCAGATAAAAATTGCTCCAGCCGGGGATACTGCTCCGCCAGCAGAGACAGTTGCTGTCTGGCTTCTGCGGTAAATGTCACCGGCATATCAGCCACCGGCGCCTGCTGGGCATATCCGGCACGGGCATCGGGTACTGCTTCGGCAAAAGGCAGATAAGGCTTGATATCAATCACCGGCGTGCCATCGACCAGATCCAGACTGCCTAACTCCAGTACAACCTGCTGGTTTGCGGTGCGGATCCCTTCCAGGGAAACGAGCGACATACCTATCGGATTCGGGCGAAAGGTGGAGCGGGTCGCAAAAACGCCCATGCGTTCATTTCCGCCAAGGCGGGGAGGGCGAACGGTAGGACGCCACCCCTGCTGCATCGTCTGGTGAAAAACGAAAATGACCCATAAATGACTGAACTGCTCCAGGCCCCGTACGGCATCGTTCTGATTATAAGGCGGCAGTAAATGCAACTCCCCCCCTTCCCGGGTTACCAGGCCCGGCTGGCGGGGAACGGCGAACTTCTCTTTCCACGGGGAACGGATGACCCCGAGGGTATTGAAGGTAAATTCACTCATTGGGCCGAGACTTGCAGTGCCGATCCCTGACATACCGCCTGACGGTAACATCCTGCGGTCGTAGTCACGACAGCACACTGGTGCAGCAGGACAGCATTGGCTTTTAATTCCGAGGCTTTGATCTGCATACGTTTGCGTGCTGTATTGATATTCGCCGGAGAGTCCTGGCTGCCGGACTGGCAATCTTCGCCGGAGACTTCCCCCAGGTCCCGGAACGGCTTACTCAGCAATTCTGTCGGGGAGGTATAAATCTGCACCGTTGTGGCTCGATGGGCATACTTATTGCGTGCCGGCTCACTGTGTTTTGCTGATGTAAGCGGCTGACGAGCAGGAGGTTCATGATGAACGGAACAGCCTGTCAGCATTAACGCAAACACGCAAAGCGGAAACAGACGCATTGGATAACCCTCATAAAATATAAACAGCGGGTATTGAAACAAGAGCGTAGGAAAATAACAAGTCACCGCGTGCAGAAATAAAAAAGGGCGGCATCTCTGCCGCCCTGGTCATTGCCGGTCTGATTTTACCAGCCTTTAACCGCACCGCCGTTAAAGATTTTATTCGCAGCGTCTGCAACTTCATCAGACTGATACGCTTTAACGAAGTTTTTCACGTTCTGTGCATCTTTGTTATCTTCACGAGTCACGATCAGGTTCACATAAGGTGAGTCTTTACCTTCAACGAAGATCCCGTCTTTCTGCGGTGTCAGACCAATCTGGCTGGCATAAGTGGTATTGATGATGGCCAGCGCGATTTTGCTGTCATCCAGAGAACGTGGTAACTGAGGCGCTTCCAGTTCAACAATTTTAAGGTGTTTCGGGTTTTCGGTAATATCCAGAGTGGTCGGCAGCAGTCCGACACCGTCCTTCAGCTTAATAAGACCGGTTTTCTGCAGCAGCAGCAAGGAACGGCCGAGGTTAGTCGGGTCATTAGGGATAGCGATTTGATCACCGTCTTTCAGCTGGTCAATGGATTTGATTTTCTTGGAATAACCGGCAATCGGGTAAACAAAGGTATTGGCTACTGCCACCAGTTTGTAACCGCGATCTTTGATTTGCTGGTCAAGATACGGTTTATGCTGGAAGGCATTCGCATCAATATCCCCTTTGCTCAGCGCTTCATTAGGTAGCACATAATCGTTAAAGGTCACCAGCTCAACATCCAGACCGTATTTTTCTTTTGCCACTTTTTTAGCGACTTCAGCAACCTGCTGTTCGGCACCGGCAATAACACCCACTTTGATGTGGTTTTCATCTTCTTTATTTTTCTGACCGCAGCCTGACAGTGCGATCACACCAATCAGAGCCCCTGCAGCGGCGATTTTCTTAAAGGTAAAGGTCATCTTCTCTTCCTTAATTAAAATTATATAAATTACTTATTTCCGGGAAACGGCACGAACAATTCGGTCGCCACAGAACTGAATTAAATACACCAGAATCACCAGTAATACTAATACCGAATTCATCACAAACGCGTCATAACCGATATAACCGTACTGGATACCGATCTGACCCAGCCCGCCGGCACCGACGGCACCCCCCATCGCAGAGTAACCAACCAGTGTGATCAGGGTTATGGTGGCAGCGTTGATTAATCCCGGTAATGCTTCCGGTAACAGCACCTTGCGAATAATTTGCATCGGCGTCGCCCCCATCGCACGGGAAGCCTCAATCAGCCCTGCCGGGAGTTCAAGCAAGGTATTTTCCACCATACGGGCAATAAAGGGTGCCGCGCCGATGGTCAGCGGTACGATCGCCGCCTGTAAGCCTATCGATGTTCCAACCAGGATACGGGTAAAAGGGATCATCCAGACCAGCAGAATAATGAACGGGATGGACCGGAAGATGTTGACGATGGCAGAGATAGCCCGATACAGCGACTTATTTGCCATAATCTGTCCCGGACGGGTGATATACAATAATACCCCGACCGGCAGTCCGAGAACGAACCCGAAGAAACCTGAGACAAAGGTCATGATCAGTGTTTCCCAGACACCGCCAGCCAGTAACCAAATCATGGCGTCAGACATACCCTAATACCTCTGCTTTAACATGTTGTTCGCGTAGCCATTGGATGGCATCGCTGCTGTCTTTACTCTCGCCGGCCATTTCGGTCAGCATAATGCCGAATTTAACTCCGCCGGCATAATCCATCTGAGCGCTGATGATATTGCAATCCACACTGAAACGGCGGGCAACTTCAGACAGCAGAGGGGCATCCACCGAATCGCCGGTAAATTCGAGGCGCAGCAAAGGGATTTTGCCTTCACCGGTAGTCTGACTGAGGCGCTGTTGATAATCCTCAGGAATATCCAGATGCAGGGTCGACTGAATAAATTGCTGTGCCAGCGGGGTTTTCGGATGAGAGAACACCTCACTGACCTGATCTTTCTCAATGAGCTGCCCCTGACTGATGATTGCAACCTGATCACAGATGCGTTTAACGACATCCATCTCATGCGTAATCAGCATGATGGTCAGTCCGAGCCGCCGGTTGATATCTTTCAGTAGTTCGAGAATAGAACGGGTCGTGGCCGGGTCCAGGGCACTGGTGGCTTCATCGCAGAGCAGGACTTTCGGGTCACAGGCCAGGGCTCTGGCAATGGCGACACGTTGTTTCTGTCCTCCTGACAGATTGCCGGGACGGGAATCATGCTTATCACCCAGTCCGACAAGCTCCAGCAGAGCGGTGACTTTCTGTTTGATTTCTTCACGCGGACGATTTTCCAGTTCCAGCGGTAATGCCACGTTGCCGAAAACCGTGCGGGAATTTAACAGGTTAAAATGCTGGAAAATCATGCCAATCTGACGGCGTGCCAGCGTTAGCTGTTTTTCAGAGAATGCCGTCAGGTCCTGATTATCCACCAGTACCCGGCCGGATGTGGGACGTTCCAGCAGGTTGACGCAGCGGATCAGTGTACTTTTCCCGGCGCCGGAGGCACCGATCACCCCGTAAATTTGTCCGGCAGGGACATGCAGACTGACGTCAGACAATGCGGTAATTGTCTGTGTTCCCTGGGTGAACACTTTGCTGATGTTTTCTAATTTAATCATCTATGTATTCGATTTTTTATAAGATATTACGGTAGCTGTAAGACATTTCAGCAGTGACAATGTCTGTAATGGAAAGGATGTTAAGGCATCCAGACGTCTAAATCAATGAAAGTCTTATCGCCATTTCGCATATGTGATAGCCGTCTGATAGGTGTCAAAACTCTGTCGGGGATTGCTCAAGGTAAGGGAGGCTTCAATATCACAGGTCCTCCCTCAGACAGGGCGGGAGTCATCGTGCGGGCAAGGTCAGTTGAAAACCATGCTAATGAAAGCAGATACGAATAAAAGAAGCGTAGTAAGGCCAGTTGTAGAACTTAATGTTATTTCTTTTAACAACGGAGCGGTTAAGTTTGATGGAAGAGCGCGAATAAAATCATACTGTTCGCAGGTAATACCCTGTTTGATGAGAAATTTCTGGTTTTTCTCTTTGAGTAGTATCTGGTAATAAGAATAATTTCTGAAGTAAAAAAATTTTATCTTTGGGAGAGAAAAGTAAAGTTCAACGCTTGGCGGGTAGCAGCCAAAACGTTGGTAGAACAGCTTAGTTATTTCTTTATCTATGGGACGAACGACAAAAAAAGCATAACTATAAGAAATAAGCGCCATTAATACGAGTAATGCGGTAAGACCTAATAATAACAGCAGGTCTATCGGGAGTTTACTGATCATTAGTCACCTTGTAGATCTTGTTACCAATATATTTTCCGAACATTGACCCTACAGTGCTTCCAGCCAGACTGATGATAACTGAGCAGGCGATGATACCCACCGGTGAAAAGCTTAATGCCACATATAGCGGAATGGGAAGAAAACCACCCGCAACCCCAAAGAAAAGCTACCGATTTCGGTAAAAGTGGTTTTTTTACATTCATTTTCTCTGCCTGAGGAACAGCTTTTGTAAATTTTATTTATTGAGCCTAATCCACTAAAAACGATACCTGCATAGCCAACTCGTTTCATGATGGTATGCATTTTAGCCGCCTGGGCTATATGTGTAGAGTAACCAGGAAGGTCAGTGACACCGGATGCTTTCCAGTGATGGACAATAGATTTCGTTGACAGTGAAAGCGTGTTTTTCATTTTGCTATATTCAGGTCATTTCAGAGTGCGCTTCTATATCGTTACTTCATATTTACTTCCGGGAAGGTAATTGATGGTTTTTTTATATTGTAAGCTCATGGTGAAAGTTCATTTTTCAACAATTAATAAATAAGGCTAGCGGATTTGGTTTTTACAGGGGGTGATGTTAATCACAACTATATTTTTATTTTGATTAACACCTTATCATGGCAATAAGTTGGTCAGATAGTTACCAATGTATAGGAGTAATAAAATAATTATCCTATCAACCGATGGATAGTGTCACTGTTTACAGTGCTGGTCATTTTTACAGATGCAGGTGATGCAGGTATAGATGGAGATATAGATGCAGATGGACCCTTACCGGGTATCTTTCTGACCGGCATTGGGGCAGCAGCAGCTGATCAGTTTTCTGTAGGTAGTTATTGTGCCATCGATTATTGCGGGTAAAACTTCCCGGGACGGTAGTATATGTTTATCTCGTTGATATGTATGGATACATCTTGATGAAAACTGATGTCAACGCTTTATGCAGAAGCCCGGGACAGCTTTGCCATATAGATGAAAGAAATCTGAATGCAGAAGCCCGGGGCTGCTTTGCCATATAAATGAAAGAAATCTGATAAGAGACAGTACCGTGATTTTACGGGGGGATAGCCAGTCCAAACCCGACACTGTTCTTTAAGGGTAACTGAACGTTGCCGCGGTCCCGGCCGGCTTTTAATGCACTGACACCGCGGATCATGCGATAATGCGGCCAGTTAATCAGAGGAGTCATTGTGTGACAAATAAAATTCCGGCCATTTTTCTGGACAGAGACGGTACTATCAATATTGACCATGGTTTCGTACATCAGATCGACGACTTCCAATTTATCGATGGTGTTATCAAAGCCATGCAGGAATTGAAGACAATGGGATATGCGCTGGTGGTGGTGACGAACCAGTCAGGGATTGCCCGTGGTAAGTATACAGAAGATCAGTTCATGCAACTGACCGAATGGATGGATTGGTCACTGGCTGATCGCGATGTTGAACTGGATGGTATCTACTTCTGTCCACACCATCCTGAAGGGAGTGTTGCGGAATATACTCAGGTCTGCGATTGCCGCAAGCCGAAACCTGGCATGTTACTTTCCGGACAGGAGCAGCTGAATATCGATATGGCCGCATCTTATATGGTGGGTGATAAGCGGGAAGATATGCTGGCAGCTCAGGCGGCAGGTGTCGGACATAAAATTCTGGTTCGTAGCGGGCAGCCTATTGATGAAACAGCGCAAGAAACGGCTGATGTTGTACTCAACAGCCTGGCTGAGTTACCTGCTTTTATCAAAAATGCAGCGAAATAGCCTGGAAATAGTACAGATTGTGTGAAGTTTCAGCGAACGATAATTTATTTGAAATAAACCCTTGTCAGAAAAAATTATCTCCCTATAATGCGCTCCCACTGACACGGCAAAGCGCGATGCGCAGCGGCGTGACAGGGACTGAAGCGATTCGGT